>JAQYWO010000014.1 GCA_029379215.1 Rhizonema sp. PD37 | reverse complement strand
GTTTTGAGATCGCGCCACTTCAAAGCACACAGTTCCGACACCCTCAAACCCGCAAGCCACCCGACTATCGACTCCTATTGAGACTTGGTAGAGCAGACAACCTCTCTCATGTATGGTGGAGAACAATGCGATTTAGTATTTTTGTACTAAGCTAGATGGACTACTGCCACCGTTGCGCTCGCGTAAATATTCCAAAATTTGCTGTATCAATCGTGCGAAAGCGTATTTGGGAAAGCGTTGGTCGTGACTATGAAAAGTTTGGCGATATCGTCGGATGGAGGAGAAAGGAATTAGGATTGAGATTCCCGAAAAAAGAGTGGATCACATATGATATCGTAACTTTTGACAGATCACTCGCGCTTAGGTTTGTGGTTGCGTCATGAAGGCATCTAAACTCAACGCCACCGCCCCCCACAAAGGCGCATCATCACCCAGTACTGCTGGGACAATTTCAAAATTCACTTCAGGTAAAGCCGTCTCCCGCGCCACTTTCCTGACAACATCCCACCAAACCTTTCCCGCCTTCGTCACACTACCACCCAGCACGAACCGTTGCGGATTAATCAAGTTTGCCACATTCCCAATACCTATACCCAGCGCCCAACCACCCCGAGATAAAAGTTCTCCCGCTAAATCATCCCCAGCCGCTGCCGCTTCACTCACCACCTTCCCCGTAATCAACTCCAAATTACCTTCTACCAAGCCCCTGAGTATTTCTCCTCTTTGTTTGTGTTCTTTGTCTTGGAAGGTTCCGCTCACAGGAAGTCTCTGCGGCTCATTTTCTAAAACCTCCCTCGCATCCTGCACCATATAAGGTCCTGATGTCAAGCGTTCCACACATCCCCGCTTCCCACACAAACACAGAGGTCCTGAAGGATCTACAACCATATGCCCAATTTCACCAGCCATCCCTTCCGCACCCTGCCAAGGCTTACCGTTAAGTATCCAACCACCCCCCACACCAGTACTGATAGTAATGTAAAACAAGCTATCGTATCCCTGACCTGCTCCAAAGCGATGTTCGCCCAATGCAGCGACATTAGCATCGTTGTCCACACGAGTCGGAACGCCAAACTCTTCTGCTAACAAATCGCGTAAGGGAATATTTTCCCATCCGGGAACATGATGGGATAGTCGTACCTTTCCAGTCTTTGCGTCTACTGGTCCGCCAAAGCTGACACCGATCGCCGCAGGTTTTACTCCTTGCAACAGCGAATGAATGAGCGATCGCATAATTTCCAAGTCAGTATTAGCATTTGCATTTCTTGGTGACAATGCACGTTCATAACCCAGCCATTCTCGAGAACCTGCATTTGCGATCGCTGCCGCCTGCTTAGTTCCGCCAAAATCGAGTGCTAATAATAATGTCATAGTTATGAATGCCAATGGCTAATTGTCACTCTTCTATTACCCATTACGCATTACCAAGTCAATAAATTGTTGCAATCGTTCATAATGCGAGCCTTTCCAATAAATTTGCTCACAGTTTTGGCAACGATGAAATTCATTTGTATGCAATTGGACATTTTCTGGTAGTTTGTCAAGAATGAATTCCTTCGCTACAGGTTCTAATAATCCATTGCAGCGCAAACACCGTTTAAAGGGTGAAACTGATTTGAATAAGTCAAAGCGTCGCAACACTTCTACAATTTGATGCTGTGGATCAGTATTTCTCACATAATATCCATAAGTTACTATACTCCGCATCAATAAGCCCTTATCCCGAGTGAGCAGAATTCGTTCTTGAGTGCTGGAGATGCGGGCTAATTCTTCATCCTCGTAGTCGTTACGATACAACGTATCAAAGCCCAACAGACGTAAAGATGTGACTAGCTTACCCAGATGAATATCTAAAACGAAGCGGATGACACGAAGTGGTTTCGGTCGTACAGAGATGGTTGACGTCGTCATCGTCTTATCAGAAATTGGAAAAACATTGATGGTATCTCCATCCTGCACAATGTAAGAAAAAGTTACAGGTTTCCCGTTAACTTCAATACAATCGACTTCTGGATGGGGAACACCCAAAGACTCAATCATGTCCTTAATCGAGGTTCTCTCCGCAAAACAATGATCTATTTTCACCTGTCTTTTAGGCGGTGGGATAAAATCGTTTAGTTCTGCATAGAAGTGGAAATAAGCAAAAGCCATAGCCACAAATTAGTAAAATTTTCTCCACTGTAGTGGTAACACGCACTGACTACAAAGAGTTTGTAGTCAGTACGAAGAGTTGTTGGGAAAAGGAAGACAGTCAATTCTCACTTTCTTTACGGCGAGCCGAAAAGCTTGCACGTCTGTTTACCGAAGCTGGGGACTTCTACCACCCTCAATTCAAGTTTTGGAAAGAGAACTGATCTTCGGCTACGGCTGAGATTGGTTTGATGACAAATTTGTAGGTATAATTATTGACTCCAAGTTAAAAAAAAATATCAGCATTCTTCGGAAATTGCTTTTGAAACACCCGACGGTTCCCTGTACGCTTACCTTGGTAAGATGATCAAATATGACACAAAAAATCTGCAACTCAAGAGTTCTGGCAATGCTGCGACAAAGTCAGTATTTGACAAATATGCTGTATCTAGTTTCTGGCTTGCTTAAGAGTGAGGGTTGCAACGTGTAGTACGTAAAATTTATATACGATTCAGATAAACACTGCCAATGTCATTGCAATTACCTTTCGTTAAGTATTTGTCCCGTCTACTGTTGTGCCTATCTAGTTGTGTCGTATTTTCAGCTATTGATAGTGTCCTGGATTCATCTCCTAGTTCTGCAGCAGAACAAATTATTGTCAGATATGGATTGTTCGAGCAATCACTACCTGTGGCGGATTTACGTAAATATGCGGAAACACGGAAAGCTTCTGCTGATCTCAAATCCTTTCTGCATTACATAAATCCAAAACAACAAAAAATGTTACAAGAGGCACTACAAATAAAAATGCCTCTTGATATCGCGGCTTTGGATAAGTTATTAGATACAAGACTTTCCAAACAACTTCTATTTGCAGCTTCTAAGGGACTTGCACGTCGTGACAAAGCTGGAGTCCCAGCACTGAGATCTGCTGTTATTTTGGGAGCAAAGTCAAAAGAAGGTTTGGGAATCATTAGCTTTCTTGAAGCATATCCTAGCAATAACCTAGTCGTTGACCTGCCAGCAGCCTTAGAAATATTGAGTCGCGCGAATTTGTATACTGGTTCTCCAAACAAACAATCACAGGACAATCTTAGTTCTACACTCTTATGGCAGCAGCAAGTACAATATCAAACCTTTGCAACAACTAGAAAACAATACTCAGGCTGCTTGTTTGGAGACTCGATTTCGGCTGAACTGGGAAATACCCTCGGGAATGGGACTTTTAACTTTGCTTTAAATGGTCTTAGTACAATTTCACTGGTTGAACAACTGAAGCTTTTAGCTCCTGCCAATGTGAAATGCCAAAAAGCAATTATTGCCGTTGGTGGGAATGACGCTTTGTATGGATTGAGTAAAGAACAGTTTAGCCAAAAGCTTGTTGAAGCGATCGCCTTAACTAAGAAATTGGGAGCTCAAGAGATTTTTCTCATTCCGGCTTTTTACTCAACAGTCGCAGCAAGCCAAGATCCAACTGTATCGGCTCCACTTGCAAAAGTTGAGGAAATCAACGCTGTCATGAATCAAGTTGCTGCCACCGAAAAGGTTCCAGTTGAATCTGAAGGTGTACAACCTTTATATGAGAATCACGTTCTCAAAGACAACTTGACGAGTGATGGCGATCATCTAAACGCAGAAGGTCTCAAGATTTATCGACAAGCCTTATTCAAAATTTTGGGTATTGTCAATTAAATTTTACAAAACTCTATGAATATCATTGGTCATTTGTTTTTATTAATGACCAATGACTAATGACGCACGGACGGTGGTAGAACAATTTTCTTTCATGAGGGCAATGTTTTGCTTTAAGTGTAGCAACTGCCCGTCTTAAGAAAGAGCCTTAATGTCAGGGAATAAGTAGGTAGACTCAGATCTTGAACCTATAAGAATAAATCCCTAATTAACGGCTTAATAGTGCAATAAAATCACAGAAAGTGAGGAATTGGTTGACGTAATATACGAGAATATATAACTTTTTATAATTCAAACCATTTTTCTTGCTTAGTCTGTATATACTTTAACGCTCTTGTTCTCATGTTTTAGCACAACAAAGCAAATCTAATTGCTCTGACTTAAAAATAGCGGCTGGAACAACCAAAATACCTTCTTGGTTCTTAGATACCCTCCGGAACGTAACCATCCTACGCTACGCCATAATCTGTATACTGGCGCTTGTAAGGAGCTTGCAAACCCAATACAATATCAGAGGGTGGTACTCCCATCATCACTAATTCCTCTGCCGGATTGCTATCAGTTAAATTCTGTTGAAGCCATATTTTGTCATCTTTAATATCAAAATGCATCACGCATCGATAAATACGATTCAATCCTTGCCAACCCACATTCATCCATTGATAATGATTACGTTCCGTGTCTAAAACGAGTTGGACTTCGACATCGTTGTCTGAAATATCATCACTGGCATGGTTCGTCAACAGTATTTTAACGTACTCTTGATATTTTGCTAATTTATCCACTGTACAATCACCTCATTTTCTGGATCGTAAACAATTAACAGCACCTGATACTGTTTGATCGCATTTTTAGTAAATTCAAGTTGAAAAAATGTTTTGTATGTATCCAATGGAACTGCTAAGTATAATACTCGCAGGGGTTCATATCCTGCTAATGCTAAACGGTAACTAAGGAATTGTCCCAAAGCTAAATAAAAATCTGTAATTGCAGAGGCGTTTAAAAAGCTTTTAATTTCAATTGCTATTTTTTTGTTTTCTTTTTCTGCTGCAATGAATTTCTCTGTTCCTAAATCAATTTGGAAGTTGACCTCCCCAAATTTAAACTTTAATGGATCACTCGTAATTATCCATTGTTCTTTTTGCAAAGCTTTTTTAACTGATTCATGAAAAATATCTTTTGCAGACACAGGTAGAACTAAAAGAACTAAATATCTTAGTCATAAATTTTAACACACGAGGGCTGATGCTTGTGAAGCATCCACGAGCTAATACCACGAGCTGATAGCTCGTGGTATTAGCTCCAGCTGGCGGTGTGACATGCTTTTTGACGCTCCCACCCCTTTACGGAAGGTCCTCGTGGGAAAGTCAGGGTTTATATCTCTTCTTTTTGCCCAAATACTGCTTAGAAATGAACCCAATTAAATCTTGACATCAGAAGTGTGGTGTATCTATAAGAATCGTACTTGAATCTTGCTTAGTATACTTAAGAGAAAAGCTTTGTAAGTCAAGCTTCTAGACCACCTAGTTGTTCAAAAATCAAATAGGAATCCTATAGTTGTTGGGCGGATACTGTTTTTATATTTGTTTATTTTATACATAAAATACGCAATTTATAAATACCATGCCATTATTGGTGTAGGTTATGACCTTTTGCTGATTGATGGGCAACCCTTAACACATTCGCTCTTTCCAGTTACACGACATGATCTGACGACTAGCGGCTTACGCCACGAGCAACAAATGAAAGAAACACATTTGTATTCATTCCATGAAAGCCTTGCTATGTAAGGGTTATAAAATATGTTTCTTGGGAATATGGAAATTTCTTTCTCCCCCCTTTTGCAGTCAAACAAAAAAAAAGCAGAAATAGTGGCAACTTTGTCATAAATTTAGTATCATGTTTCATTGGGTGAGAAGCTCAATGGCTGAGCAGTGGACTCTTAATCCATTGGTTCTAGGTTCGACTCCTAGGTCACCCACTAATAAATCAAGTATTGTACATTAACTAAATTATTTGTCACTAAGTACCTGTGCAAAATTCATATTATATTCATGTGGCCTGAAATGCTTGTGAAACCGTGATTCCTGGTTCAAGAGGCGTTTGTTGGGTTTCGCGTTGCGCTCTAACGCCACTTTGCTCAAGTCGGGAAACCCGTCTTCTCAGGAGCGTCTCCGCTCCTGAGAACAGCACTGGCTTCTCAACCTACCATTCTCTTAACAGCAACCTTGTTGAACTATGACGCAAACACAATTTGAGCCAAAAATATTTACCTTTGATGAATTTATCGCATGGTATTCAGAAGATTCACTCTTCAGATACGAATTACATAATGGGGTGATTGTTGAGATGTCTAAACCGCGAGGGAAGCATTCAAATCTGACAGGTTGTCTCATTGAGAAATTACTTATAACTATTAGAGAAATAGGCAAAGGAGGAATTTGGACTATCCCCAGAGAATCAATTGTTAAGCCTAGTAGAGAATCTGGCTACGAACCGGATATCATTGTTCTAAATCAAGAAACTATCGGGTCAGAAACTCGTTGGGAAGGTGAATCAATTATCCAAAATGCTACTTCTGTCAAATTAATAGTTGAGGTAGTGAGTCAGTGCGTTGCGCGGGTTCCCCGCGTTGAAGCAACTGACTCACCCGTAAGGGTTAGTAGTAACTGGCGTGATGATTACTACGATAAACTTCGTGATTATGAAGAAATGGAAATAGAGGAATATTGGATTGTTGACTATGCTGCCTTAGGAGGCAAGAAATTTATCGGGAATCCCAAAATGCCGACAATCTCTGTTTGTGTCCTAGTAGAGGGTGAATATCAAGTTACTAAATTCACTGCTAGCACTCAAATTATCTCTCCGGCTTTTCCCCAATTCAACTTGACTGCTCAACAGGTTTTTGATTTGGCTAATTAGATTGTCATGCGGAGGATAATTTCTCTGGGTGTGGAAGCTCTTGTATGAGAATCAAATGTTGTTAAATTTTAAGTGAACTACGAACTACGAGTGCGCGAGAAGCGACTTGACACTATTGCTATTCCATAAGTTCTGGATTTGAAATTAATCCAGAATTTCTATCTTCCATAGTAAACCCTGGCATTAGCGAATCCCTGTTTTTGCAGATAATTGTTCCATGCCTCTGCGTCTAAGTACTGGTTAAAGGGTCCAACTGCTACGTGCAACCCTCGAGGATGATTTCTGGTACTTACACTTGTATTAAATCCTACACTACGCCTAATTTTATCTTCCATGAAGGGTAAGTCTTGTGATTTAACAGGAATGGCAACATAGTAAGACTTAGACTGATGCCGGACAAAATCCTTTTGACTAGGAGAGTAGCTGATTTCTCGCCTGTTAGAGAAGTTGACCAACCGTGCATCATTTATACCATAAGACCGAAGTTGCCTAAGACGCTCCTTCGCGTTGGATTCTCTGTTAAAAACTCCTGCTTGAATGATATAACGTCCTTGAAACCTGCGTATATAGGCTCCTGGTTCAATCTGATATACTTGTTGCAATCGTTGGAAGTTATTACTATCTACGTAAACCAAGTAGCGCCCATTGCGGTTATTTTGATATGATGGTGCTGCTTGTTCGTCTGTGTAGCCTCTATTTCGGTTATTTTGATATGAAGGCGCTGCTTGGAAGTCTATGAATCTTTGGGGAGTGGTATAACCTGGTGAACTTGTTGGCAATGCAGGTAATAAGTCATCATTAAAACCAGTGCCTGGAATAGGTGGGGCGGGTGGTAAATTTTGATACACAGAGGGTCGTTGAGCCAGCAAAACACCTTTTGTGTTGATTTGCCCTTTTACTGGAGTAGGGTAGGAAATCAGAGCTAAACATCCTCCTAATATCAGAGGAATTATCGATTTAACGGTAGAATAGCTGGGATTGGAAGAGAAAATATTCATCTTACAAGTAATCAGCTAAAAGCTGGTATCTTAATATATAATAGGAGTTGTGCATTGACATAACTCTGATTCCATGCATATACAATAATTTAGATCTAATACCAAGTTGTATTTGGAGAGCGGTTATCAGTTCTTAGCTGACTGCTGATTGCTAAAAAGACTCTTTCAAGAGGCTGGTATAAATCCTTTCTTGAGAAAATTCCCAAATAGATTAAAATTATGTAATTCCATTGACTCACAATATTGTCAACTTGTACAGTACGTGAGTTGTAAATAAAAAGAAAAATCTAAAATTTAGATGGTGTTAGCTTAGAGGTTAGTTGCCAAGCAATCACGGTATGAACAAAGTCGTAGTTGGTCTTTCTGGTGGCGTTGACAGTTCCACTGCTGCTGCTCTATTACACAATCAGGGCTATGAAGTTATTGGTCTCACCCTTTGGTTAATGAAAGGGAAAGGTCAGTGCTGCTCTGAGGGTATGATTGATGCGGCTTATCTCTGCGAACAGCTTGGCATTCCCCATCATGTTGTTGATATTCGGGAAGTATTTCAAACCAATATTGTGGATTATCTCGTAGCTGGTTACAGTGTTGGGATTACGCCTTTGCCTTGTTCTCAGTGCAACAAGACTGTGAAATTTGGTCCAATGTTGCAATATGCTCAAGAACATCTGGGATGCGACAAAATTGCCACAGGTCACTATGCTCGGATCATTTATGACCCAACGACTGGACGTTATCAGTTGCATCGGGCTTTTGATCGCAATAAAGATCAGTCGTACTTCCTCTATGACCTTTCCCAAGATTTATTAGCGGCATCTGTATTTCCACTAGGAGAAATACAGAAAACAGAGACTCGTAAAATCGCTGCCGAATACGAATTAAAAACTGCTGATAAGCCAGAAAGTCAGGACTTGTGTTTGGTGGAAACAAACGGCTCTATGAAAGCGTTTCTTGATAAATATCTTGCCCCCAAGCAAGGGGATATTGTTGACACTGGGGGGAAAATCCTCGGCAAACATGATGGTGTCCATCACTACACGATTGGACAGCGCAAAGGGTTAGGAATTGCTGCCGCAGAACCACTGTATGTCATCGGCTTAGATGCAGTGAATAACCGAGTTATTGTTGGCGATCGCACTCTGGCAACACAGCCAGAATGTTCTGTAGCACAAGTCAACTGGGTGTCAATTGCCGAACCATCAACCCCCATCCGTGCCGAAGCGCAAATCCGCTATCGTTCAAATCCCGCACCAGTTACGGTGTTCCTCTTAGAAAACTCTCGCGTCCGTATCGTGTTTGACGAACCTCAGTTCAGCATCACTCCCGGACAAGCCGCAGTCTGGTACGATGGGGACAGAGTTTTGGGTGGCGGCATTATTGAGTCATAATAATTTGTCCAAACTTAATAACCAATGACCAGAGTTTTGCTTTTGCTGATCAACTACACTCGCTACTGATAGAACTTCATTGTCACGCAACCGCCTTTAATGTACATATATTAAAGGCGGTTGACTATTTTCTACATAAAACTTCTTAATCTCACAATTTACAAAAGTTTTTTCAGTATAATTGCTATAACATTATTAGTCTTTTTTAGCACATAATTGCATGAACCAGAAATATTTTTTAGCAACGCCTCAGATGGCAAGCTATAGAGAATGGAAGAAAGACAAAAAATCACTAGGTTTAACGGAATATCAAAGTGGTTATCTAACTCAGTTAGTGAATCTGAAGATAAGCGGTACACACATCGTCTGCTCAGAGAAGATAAAAGCCAACGAAATATAATTATCAATGAATTAATATTAATTGTTCAAAAAGCCCATAAAGATGCTCGATATCGTCTTCATAAATTAGCAGGAAATTCTCTCACTCCATTTGGGGATTTTTCAGACAACGATCCAAGCTATGGCTATCCTGAGCGTCTTAATATTATATCCCTTCAGGGTTATTTTGGAGAGATATTTTCAGGAATCATTGCTGAAAATTTTGCTCCTTTTGGGCGGGATGATTGGGAAATTCCTGCTTTTCTTTTTCGATTTCATCTAGTTGAGTTTCAGCATTTAGAATTTCTAAATCAAACTGAAGAGATTGCAAAAAAGCGACCTGGACGTACAGGCGATGATTGTCTTGCTTTTCTACGTAACAGCGAAGGAGTAATTATTGCTTCTCTAGTTTGTGAAGCTAAATGCACAACTAATCATTACACCAAAATGATAGCTGAAGCACATAAAAAGGCAAGTGAACCACATATAAAGCCTGTTGATATCCCACAAATAATTGAGATTTTGGGTGATTACGATGATCCTTTTTCATCTGAATGGGTTGATTCTCTAAGAGTTTTATGGCTAGAAAAAAAAGTTGATAGAAATTATGAACGCTGCGATTTAATTAGTTATATTTGTGGTGAACATCCTATCAGAAATTCCACCTGGATACCTCTCGAAAAACCACACGAACAATATACAGCAGAAAGAAGACTCGAAGCAGTTGAAATTCACCTTCATGAAGTTGAGAATCTGGTTACAAGTGTCTATAGTCAGCCAGTAACTGTAACACATACAGTAAATATTTATACTCATAAAGTTCAACAACCAGATGATTCAGAGGTTACAAAAGCAAACTCTGATGTCATAGTAGAGGGTGAAGTTCTGCAAAATGAGATGACTCAACCAAGTAACGAAGTCATTGCTTTAGCGAAAGAACTACAAAAGAGTCTGGCAGGTAGCAGACTAACACCAGCAATTGCAAAACTTTATAGCCAACATACCAGACTTCGCGCAGGAGGAAAGGGATTAACTGGGTGGCGAGAAGATGAAGCAGGTGAAAGATTAAATGATGCTATGCGCCTTATTGAGGCTGCATTTATCCAGCGAGAAACTGGAGATATTAACTGGCGTAATGGAATGCTACGGGCTGGTGAGTTATTTGAATGGCTATCTCATCCCCAACTAAACCCGGATATTTTACCAATTCGTTTACTTGCAGCAGCTGTGTATGAACTTGCTGGTTATCCTGCTATGGCTGCAGGTTTACTCAATGAAGATATAAGTGAGGGAATAGAGTCAGAAATTCTACGTTCTTTGCTAAAAGCTGATTTTCCCAGTTTATTGCAACAGCTGACAGAATATTGGGCAACTGCAACATCATCAAATTTCCAAACAGAAACAAGTCTTCTTTGGGATGAGACTGATACAACTGCTGACAGATTTAACAAGTTGATTGTTAAAGAAACTGCTAGTTCTTTAGGAATTTTATGTGCAAAAATGCGCTGGGGAAATGAACCAAGATTAGAAAAAGCTATTGAAAAGCTTTCTGCTATTGCTAAGGTGCTTCTTCATGGACATGACACTTATTCTTGGCTTTTAGGTAAGTTATGTGCTGAAGTTGCTTATGTATATATAGAAACTTCTCTACGATATCATTTAGAAGCACTTTCTCAGATGATTACCCAAAGTGGTAAAACTTTCTTGGAGCGTTATTTACGTCAAAGTTATCAAAAGTGTAAAACTTTAGCATGGCGTTCTCAAATTTGTGGAATTGAACGACTATCAACAGCAGAATCATTTGCTCTTTGTACCCCTACAGGTTCAGGAAAAACCACAATAGCTGAAATTGCTATTCTGCAAAGTTTGTTCTTTGAAACAACAAATTATAACGAATTAAGCAACTCGGCTCCTTTAGTAATTTACTTAGTGCCAAGCAGAGCGCTTGCTACAGAAGTTGAATCAAATTTGTCTCGTGTTTTAAAGCGCTCTACTAATAACAATGTCATAGTTACAGGTTTATATGGAGGTACTGACTGGGGTCCAACAGATGTATGGCTGACATCAGAACAGCCAACAGTTTTAATTTGCACTTATGAAAAAGCAGAAGCTTTGATGAAATTTTTAGGGTCTCTATTTATCCGTAGAGTATCGCTTATTGTACTTGATGAAGCCCATGCAGTTCAATTTGATGGTAATAAAGATTCTTTGCAAAAAGCTGAGAATAGATCCTTACGCTTAGAGTCATTAAGTGCAAGACTGTTTACTTATATAGAACAAAATAATAGCCGAATTATTGCACTATCCGCTGTTGCATCAGAAACAGAAGGTGCTTTAGCAAGCTGGATAGAAAATTTAACTAACGCTAGCCCAGCAAAGACAAATTACAGAAGTACGCGTCAATTAATAGGTCGTCTTGAATGCCTGCCAGGAAAAGGATTTGAAATACGCTATGACTTACTTGATGGTAGAAGATTAGAATTTCAAGAAGGTGGTCAAGCTGACACACCTTTTATTCCAAATCCTTTTCCGACATATCCTCCTGTGCCAAAAGGTAAAAAAGAAGGAGTTGAAAAGAGGTTACGCCCTTATCTTTTCTGGGCAGCTATGCACTTAGCTGCACCAGATGAAAAAGGACAAAGACGTGCCGTTCTTATTTCAGTCACACAGCACCCTGGCGGTTATGCTGAAGACTTTCTGAATTTTTTGACAATTTGGTCGCAAATAGAAATACCTTCATTTTTTAAAGAACCTGTAGAGCCAGAAAAACTTGAGATTTGGCAAAAGTGTTTACGTTCATGTGAAGATTATTTTGGTATTAAATCTCGCGAGTATAAGCTGTTAGAGAAAGGAATCATAGTACATCATGGAAAAATGCCAGGTTTGATGGCTCGATTACTTATCGATGTCATAGATGAAAAAATTGTACATTTAGTTTTAGCAACGTCAACTCTTTCCGAAGGGGTTAATCTTCCTTTTGAAACAGTATTAATTCCAAGTTTAAGACGTGGTACGGGAGAACTAAATATTCGTGAATTTGGTAATTTAGTTGGTCGTTCTGGAAGACCTGGATTTGGCACAGAAGGACGTAGTTTAGTATTACTTAGTAATGCATCGACAGATTGGAGTGACAAAGAAGCACGTAAAAGATACTTATCTTTGATAGAAGAATTAGAGGCTCAAACACAAGCAATTAACCCAAATGCAAATCCTCTAAGTCCTATAGCAGAATTACTGCTACGTTTGGAAGAACAATGGCAGCTAATTTCCAGTTCTAATAGACAAGAAAAATTTTTTACATGGCTGGAAAAAACTGCACCGCTTGACTCTGGCAATAATCTCTCTGATACAGAATTATCAGCTATTGAAACTTTAGATTCGCTGGATAGCATTTTACTGTCTGCAATTGTTGAAATTGAACAGCTAGCAGCTAATGATTTAAGCCCTAATGAATTGGAGGAGCAACTGCAAAAAATTTGGCAACGAAGCTTTGCTCATTACGCTAGCCGCGAACAAGAAAGATTAGAAAATTTATTTATCAGGCGAGGTAGGGCACTGAAAACAGAAATTTATAAAGATTTGTCACAGCGTCGGCGCTTGTATCGCACTAGTTTACCACCACGTGATGGAAATCAGCTTTTAACTCTCTATTCTCGACTTAAAGAACAATTAGCAGTGGGTGGAGATTATGCTATTTGGACAGTAGAAGAACGCTTTAATTATATTCAAAATATAGTTAGTATTTTAACCAGTTTATCGAAGTTTAAACTAATCGACCCATCAGGAAAGGTTACTTGGAATGAAATATTACGCTGGTGGCTTGACCCTACTAAAGCAATTAAAAAACCGAAACCGACTCAAATTTCAAATTGGCATTCATATATTAGTCAAAATTTTGGATATAGATTCAACTGGGGCTTAGGAAGTGTTATTGCACTAGCTATAGATGAAGCTTTTGGTGGTGAGTTAGTTGAATCATCCCTTGAAAACTGGTCACAAACTGGGCTACCTTGGATTGTTTTCTGGATGAAAGAACTTATTGTATGGGGAACTTTAGATCCAGTAGCCGCATACTTGCTTGCTAAAGTAGAAGATGTAACAACTCGTAAACAAGCTGAAGAATTAGCGCAGACTTACTATTACTACATTAGCGAAAGAGAACCGGAACAAAATGAATATCTTAATGCAGTCAATATCAGAAATTGGGTAGATCAATCATTTTCTAGTGTTGAACGACATTTACCAACTCCTAAACCTCCTAATCGAATTGACGTCAATCTGCTTAGAGATTTCAGTAAGGCTCCAAGTAAAAATTGGAGAGTAGTACCAGTAGAAATTGGGGATGATATTCAATGGTTTGATTTAGCAGGATTTTCACTAGCAATTTGCCAAAAGCCTGAAAAGTGGCAGTCTGATTTTTTAAACACTTATGATTTCATGCTTGATGCAGAAAATCGAGTTGTTTCATCAAAGGGTTATATTTGATTTAAGTATTTTCATTCAACTCGTCAGATGAACTGATACTGCCCTGCTGAATCTGTATACCAGGTCTTATATATTACTTTTAAAAACCTTAAAAAACTTGACTTCTCCCATTACTTGCGTCTAATATAGAAATCCTATTTTATTTTTGAATAAACACCCTACATCTGTAGAGTGTTGAAATCAAAGGTAGTGTGTCGAATAAACCACTTCTTCCCCATCCGTGCCGAAGCGCAAATCCGCTATCGTTCAAATCCCGCACCAGTTACGGTGTTCCTCTTAGAAAACTCTCGCGTCCGTATCGTGTTTGACGAACCTCAGTTCAGCATCACTCCCGGACAAGCCGCAGTCTGGTACGATGGGGACAGAGTCTTAGGTAGCGGCATCATTGAGCAATTGAGTTAGTACCCCTGAGTCCCCTTGGGACAAGCTGCGCGTAGCTTGCTTCTTGTGAAGGAGTACACGGAATTAAAAATTAAGAACGTATTGTGATGAAGCGAATTGTTTTGTGATTTTCACAAAGGATATAATCAAGCTTCATACACGTGTCCTGTCGAATCGGGATTTGACTCTTTACTCTCGTCGTTCGATGAGTCTTCCGGTTATGTACTTGTGCAAAATGCCTGAGATAAAGGTCTGATATGGAATTCCCTCAACGATTGCTTTTGCTTGAATTGCATCGAAATCCATCGACGAAAGCCGTAACGTAATTCGCTTATCTTTGGCAATAGTGCCGTTGGCATAGCTTTGAAGCTGGGCAAGACGGTTTGGATCGCCCACTGATTCCCATTCCCCCGAATCAAAGGACTCAAGTATTTCCTTCTCTTCATCATCGAGTTTACTCATGCTCATCACCTCTAAAGTAGGTACTGCTTGGTTGCCTTGCGAGATGGAATAATAGTCTTCAAGAAAAGTTCTGACTCGGTTTCAACGTACGGGATAAGATACGCATACCCTTCGATCTGGACGACCAGTAAACGTTGATTTGGATACTTGCCTTGATTCGGGTGAATGTAATCATCAAGAAGGTTTCCTGTTTCCAACGCCGCAAGAACCGCTTCAAAAGACACCCCTCGTTCAGACCGAAGCTTTTCATTCTTCTTGAGATCCCACCGGATAATTTTCATCCCCAGATTATATGCTCATTGTACATACAATGACAACAAGAAGCAGGGACGGCGAAACGTACGTTGTCGCATGAACTAGGTCTAGCGGCAGTCTGGTACGATGAGGAAAGAGTTTTGGGTGGCGGCATTATTGAGTCATTGTAAAGATAGGAAGTGGTTATTAGTAATTTTTGACAACCAACACCCAATACCCAACATCTAACAACTAACTCATGACTCTTGAAGAAATTGACCAATTGTTAGCCGATTGGAAAAAGAGAATCGATCTTGCGGGTCAGAACCTGATAGACTTGCATGGACTTCCAACTTACCAACGGCTTACTGGTATATCTGGATTCCCCAATGCAAAAATTGTGGGAGTTACTCAAGCGCGATTGCGTCCAGCATTAGAGGCAATGAACGATTTGTTCGGGTATTTCGACTTACTTGTGCAGACAGTCGATAAGGCAACTCAACTGCGCTTATCCATACCACGGTTTTTGGTATCGCCACAGAAACTGCAAGAAATTGAACGAATTCTCACAAAACGATCCATTCAGTTCGCTGCCACACAAATTTCCTTAGCAGAAAGAGGACTTTTGAGTGCGGCAGAGATTACAGATGCGATCGCTCCTCAAGAGTTACTCGTGCTAATGACTCTCGCCTTTAATATCGCCAAGGAAGCCGTTTTGGCTGTTGATGAAGCTTGGTTGCACTTGGAACCCATGCTGGATAACGCACAAACCGAGATTCAGACGTTGCAAAAATGGGCTGATTCGCTGGGTGTCGATTCCTTAACAGAACTTGCCGACGCCAGTCAAAAGATGACTTTCTGGCGTCAGAGGATTGAGAGCGATCCGTTGGGAGTAAGTGTAGATTTCACTCGTGAAATTCAACCCCTCATAGGGCGGGTGAAAATATCTTTAGAGCAGGTTGCTAAACAGCAGCAACTATGGCAAGAAAATTGGCAAAGCGCACACCAACTACAATCAAAGTTGGTAGAACTACATCGCCTAGCAATAGCTGCCTTTGAAGAGAGTAGTTTAAAGGTAGTTGACCATTCAATGCTGCAACCTCCTTTGGCAAGTGAGCATATCGTTGCACTTTCGTCTTGGCTGAGTAGACTGGAAACCAAGTTTGCTGAAGGCTTGATAAATCCCGTGCAAGTTGGTCTGGAAAACTGGACACTCAAGGTGAAGGAATATATTACAGCAACTGAAAAAGCCTATGCAGCAAACAAAGCACCATTAGAAATTAGAGCCGAGTTGCGCGGACGACTCGACGCTCTTAAAGCCAAGGCGCTGGCACGGGGAATGGTTGAAGATGCGACTTTAGCTGATTTAGCTTATCAAGCTCAGCAGCTTTTGTACACCCGACCAACTCCTTTAGACAAAGCTGCTAATCTGGTGTCTCAATACGAAAAACGCTTGAACAATGTGTCGTGGGTTTAATTCAGATAAGTTGTGAGTCAATTTCAAGTCTTGTGAAACCCGTCTGTAAAGGCGTGGAGTTATGAATTAGAAATGATGAATGCTAAAACAGTATTATTTATAACTTGTATACAGGCGGGTTTGATAATCTGCTCGCCTCTGTTCAAATCTTATGTACATTTCTTCTGTACATAAGAAATGTACATTAAACCCACGACACACCTCCTGACTCCTAAATCTTATGGAAGGCGATCGCTGTAAGCATAATAAGTGTACTGGCATCATTGAAGATGGCTATTGTAATGTGTGCGGACTTGCTGACTTCAATTCGTCATTGGTTGATGTTTCCATGCGAATGGAAACGAAGCAAAGCACAAACATTACTACAGGTACGGGATCATCTCCACTAACCAATCGTTCTAAAGGTTCGCGTCGTACAAACAACACCTCGAAGAGAAGCACCCGCAAGCAACTTGGGGCCGGACTTGTCTCTGTGCCCGAACTTCCTTCCACAGAACCAGAAAAGGCAATCATGGTGGAGGCGAAGGTTCCCGACAACAAACGCTTCTGTGCAAATTGCAACAATCCTCTCGTTCGTGAGAAAGGCTTTTGTCCCAAATGTGGGCACAAGTATTCCTTTATACCGTCTCTCTTTCCAGGAGATTTAGTGGCTGGACAATATGAAGTTAAAGGTGCGATCGCCTTTGGTGGACTGGGCTGGATTTACTTGGGCTTTGATAAAACGCTGTCTCGTTACGTCGTACTCAAAGGTCTGCTAAATACTGAAGATGCGGCAAGTGCAGCAGTGGCAGTGGCAGAACGTCAATTTTTAGCTGCGGTGAAACATGCCAATATTGTCGGCATTTATAACTTTGTTAACTACGGTAGCGAAGGCTTCATCGTTATGGAGTATGTGGGTGGCAAAACGTTGAGGGACATTCGCAAACAGCGAGGTCCATTGCCAGTCACGGAGGCGATCGCTTACATTCACCGGATTTTAAGTGCTTTTGCTTACTTGCATTCCTTAGGTTTGGTATATTGTGACTTCAAGCCGGATAACGTGATGCTTGAAGACAACGATGTAAAATTAATCGACTTGGGCGGCGTGCGACGCATAGACGATCTGCACGGGGACATTTATGGTACAGTCGGCTACAGCGCTCCTGAAGCGAGTGAAGGACCAACGGTAGTCTCAGATTTATTCACCATTGGCAGGACTCTTGCTGTTTTGCTCACTAACATCAGCAGCTTTACTAAAGAACATTTACACAAGCTGCCCAGTCCTCAAGAAGAACCACTGTTTGCCGAGCAAGAGTCCTTGTATCGTTTTTTACTAAAATCCACAGCAGAAAATCCTGACGAGCGCTTCCAGTCTGCTGATGAAATGGCAGATCAGTTACTTGGAGTGCTGCGGGAGATTGTTGCTAGGGAAACCAAGACTCCACGTCCAGCTACCAGTAACCTTTTTGGTGGAGATATGCTGGCACTGATCAATAGTGGTGATTTGAGTGCCATCAAAGCCGATTATCACCAGTTGCCGATGCCGATGTTGGATACCACAGAACCAGGTTTTAACGCGATACTCAATGCGAGTGCCATTGCCGATTCTGTGAAGCGAGTAACCAGTTTGAGACAAGTTGTCCTGCACTTTCCAGATTCTAAGGAAGCATTGCTGCGTTTGGCAAACAGCTTGATTGAAGTTGGTATTTATGATGAGGCGGAACAGCTTTTGGCACAAGTGGAGCAAAAAGACCCTTGGGATTGGCGAGTGCTGTGGTATCGGGGACGAAGTTTGATGGCACACGGTAAAGCTCAAGAGGCTCAAGCAGCTTTTGACCAAGTTTACTTTGATTTACCTGGAGAACTAACACCTAAACTAGCACTTGCTTTAGCAGCAGAAGCAGCAGATCATTTGCCACTAGCAATTCAGATGTACGACTTGGTGTCTCGTACCGATCCCAGTTATACCTCAGCTACTTTCGGTTTAGCTCGTTGCTTATGCGCCACAGGAGATAGAAACAATGCAGTGGCAGCATTGGAACGCGTACCGCAAACTTCCAATTTGTATACGCGATCGCGTGTGGAAATTGCTCGGACACTTATTGATCGTTCCAGTTCCGCACCTGGTGCACAAGAACTCAAAGAAGCTTCCACAGCAATTGAAGCGCTGACTCTCAAAGGTATGGATCGCCATCAATTAACGAAACAGGTTTTGGAGACAGCCTTACATCTTGTCACTTCTCAAGCACTCTCCTCTACTTCCGCGATTTCAATTCTAGGACAACCTTTGGAGGAATTGTATCTTAGAAAAGGGTTGGAAAAAGCCCTGCGGGATATGGCACACCTCTCAACTGGAGATGAAAAGATCCACCTGGTTGATGAAGCCAACCGCGTGCGTCCGAGAACTTGGTTGTGAACTACCCACTACAGTATAAATCAGTGCAGTTGATTGCTTGTAACTGTACAGCAACAGTGGATGAAATATGCTCGTCAAGAAGAAGCCTAGATACCTTTCATAACGAAGATCGTTAATCATGGCATCAATTTTTGCTCTTGACATTCCATCTACAGTTTCGTCTGCTGCGCGGGCGTGTCATTGCACTCGTGTTGTGCGATATATCTTACCGTAGGCTTGTAAGAACAAATCCGGGTTAAACATTTGTCGATAAATATCTTCCCTTTTTATTGAGCAGATCACTCAGTTTCCAAAGACCTATGCACTTATCAGTATCTGCAAAACCTGCATCACGTCTTTCATAAATAAGTTTTAATGGGGTTGGAAAGTTAAAGGGTTCTAGGCACATGTTAAGAGAACGATAACCGCCTGTTACGATAGGAAGATTTTCTCTAGTATCAGGATGAGTGGTAGTTAGCAAATATATCGATTTAGTAGCTTGAAAATTCTCTATTGCTGCAAATATGTCCTCAAATGATAAGTGGAAAAAGCAGTCTCTACAGAGAATCAAATCAGCAGATGGAAGCTCATCTTTTCTAATATCACAAGATAAAAATTTCCGCTTATGGCTTGCATATTTATTTTGATTAATTGTGATTAGTTCTTTGACAATATCTCCACCAATGTAGTCACAATTTCCCAATTCAATAAATTTCATCCAATTGAAATCGCCACAAGGTACATCCAAGAGGACGTTAATATTAAGCTCTTGTATTAGGTTAGGCAAAATCGTGCGAATATGTTTAGTTTCAAAGTCTGATGAACCAGGACCGGATTTTGATTGTTCATCGCGCCAATGATTCTTTTCGTAAAACGAAGTAAATATTTCTTCTGACGATTTTCCCACTAGCTCCTTATATGTTTTTTTGACTTTCCATAATCGCCATTTATTCACTAAAGACTGACCTAATAATCTTTTTGCCGCTTGCTTTAGGGTATCCATATAGAGCATATAGGATTTATTTACTTAATCCAATTTTACATGAGACTGTAGTGCATCATTTATTTTGTTTGCGATCGCTAATCCAAAATCTTCAGCTATTCCTGGTTAAGAAGCCAACCTTGTTAGCTATCATCTGCAAGTTACTTAAGGCAAGGATTATTTACTTAGAAAAAATCGGTATACTAGATGACCGAGGAAAGGCAGAGGCATGATTGCAGCTATGCTGAAGGAGGTAAAAGAAAAAAGGTATAAAGGGATGCTCAAAGTTATCATAATTGTGGGTACAAGCCCCTACTTTTAAGTATGAAAAAGAAAAAAATATGTATTTCGAGCGGAAAGTGCCGCAAGAAATGCTACGTCCTTATTAAATCGAATATATTTATTTATGGGGATACATAGCAGCATAGCTGCCGACTGCCGTTACGCCTTCTTAAGTGTAAAGAATTGAATGTAGCAAATGCGCTCTCACCTGTAGTCAAAGCAACAAGCGATACGATGGAAACGATTTGCACGTTCCACTATGTTGATGCTCTTTGAGACTAAGCTCAATCTCAAGCGCAATCAACGAGTTCGTGCGCCTTTAGCTGTCGTCGTTACTAAATCTGATGCGTTTGATATGGAGCAAAAAATCGGAGAACCAGCGGCACGTCAGTACATGCTGGATCATCCTCAAGCCAAAATTCGTAAGGTGGAAGATGCGATGGACAAGGTGGTAGAAGAGTTCCTGATCGATTACGGTGCTGGTAACTTTGTTCGTAACCTCCGCAGTCATTTTTCTAGAGTGCGATTTTTCTTATGTTGTGCTATTGGCATAGGTAATAACAGTGAAACAGCTTCCTCTTTTGAAGGATTACGGATTCTCGACCCCATGCTGTGGATGCTGAGGCAGGTTTAAGGATGAGTTGTAATGTAAAGAGTTTTTGAGTCGCTATTCATCTGGAATTTGCGGCAAGCTCTATGTAATTATATGTAATATCCAGGATTTAGATTTCTGAGTGGCTCTGAGTGACAAGGTATATACCTTGTCAGATCGGCTCAAGAAAATTCAACTGAAAATTGCAGTGCTAAATAGTATCTACATAAAATCCTTAAATGAATAGTGGAACCTCAGTCAACAAAATCTTAATTTTGGCAGCCAATCCGAAAGGTACAAGCAGACTGCGTATAGACGAAGAGTTACGCGAAATAAAGAATGGATTAAGACAATCAAAAGGACGCGACCAATTTCAAATTGAATTGGCAGTAGCAGTGCGCTATAGAGATATTCATCGAGAAATCATGTACTTCCAGCCACAGATTGTCCATTTTTCAGGACATGGCGCTCAGGAAAAAGGCTTAGTATTTGAGGATGAAACAGGGCAAGAAAAGTTAGTAGATGCAGAGGCGCTAGCTGGATTGTTTAAGTATTTTGCGGAGTATGTTAAATGTGTATTACTCAATGCTTGTCATTCGGAGATTCAAGCTCAGGCGATCGCGCAACATATTGATTACGTCATCGGCATGAGCAAAGAAATAGGTGATCAGGCGGCAATTGAATTTGCCGTTGGTTTTTACGATGCTTTAGGGGATAGAAATTCTGTTGAATCTGCCTACGAATTAGGTCGTCAACTTATCCGCGTCTCACGTATTCCAGAGTATTTGACTCCTAAACTGTTCACAAAAAGCCAGTTGCACAATGAAGGTTTAAACACAACTGCTCTATTTTCTGCTGTTGGCGTTGAACCTCAAACCCCAAAATCTACTAAGCCGGAAACTTCCACTCTAGTAAATTACAAGCTCCAACAAGATTTACTAACATTTCACAAATCGAAACAAGCAAATATAGAGAATATGGAAGTTTTCTTATCTTACTGTCCAAAAGATGAAAAACTCCGAAAGGATCTACAAATATCTTTTAGCTTTTTGGAGTCGCAAGGTAATATAAAAATTTGGGATGAAAGTAAAATTGCACCAGGGAAACATAAGAAGGTAGAGATTACTCAGCATTTGAACTCAGCTTCTATAATTCTCTTACTTATTAGTCGGCATTTTCTTTCTTCGGATTACCACCTTGACTATGAGGCTAAGCGAGCAATGGAAAGACGAGAAGAAGAAGGGACTCTCGTGATTCCTGTACTTCTAAGTTCAGTTGCAGGTTGGCAAACCGTTAAGCCTGGTAAGTTCGAGCTTGGCGATCTCCAGCCTTTACCTAAGAATGGTAAGTTTGTAACTAGTAGATATTGGAAAAGTCAGAATGAAGCATTTGTTACCATTGCTGAAGAATTTGCCGAAGAAATAGGAAAACTATGTGGCGAATTACCTTAAGTGCAGATTAAAAAGTTGTGAACATTGAGCTGTTTAAAAGCATTTCATTCATATAACAGAACTAAGTTGTAATTTATGTCTGTCTTTCCGATATTTAGCAGAGTTATTACTATTTCCTTTTTCTACTCCCAAAAAGACGAAAACATGCGTGCAAATTTAGACGCACAACTCTTCAATTTGAAACGAAATAATGGATTGAGGATCAACTGGTATAAATGTCAAACGGTTGCGGGAAGTAACTGGAAGCAGGAAAATTACCGACACCTGAAGACATCTCGCGTAATTGTTCTGCTAGTTAGTAAAGATTTTATGAATTCGGTTGATGGCTGGAAGATTGGAGAGCAGGCTATGAAACTGCACGATCGTGAAAAATCCCTTGTTATCCCTGTTAAACTCCGCCAAATTGATAACTGGGAGGCTACACCGTTTAGAGACTTAAAACCTTTGCCTAGCAATGGCGAACCTGTAGATAACAGAAGAGTTTGGATAACCCACAATCTAGCATTTGTAGATATTGCTCAAGGCATTAGAGAAGAAATTGAGAAATTGGAACAAGAGCAAAAGCAGACACAGTTTACTATAGCAAAACAAGCTGCAATTTTTACACCTATTAACAGTTTCATTTATAACCAATTCTTTCAGAAAATTATTCGCTCTCCAAACATATCCACTCGCTCAGTTCTTATTGCGGCTAGTGTTTTAGTTGTTGCTGGAGTTTTAGGATTTAATAACTTTGCTCAAAAACACAAAGCAGAAAGCACCTTTAATCAGGGAGAGCAAAAAATTGAAAAAAGGAACTCTCAAAAAAATCAAGCAAAAAGCTTCTTTAATCAGGGAAAGAAAAAAAGTGTAAATAGCGAATATCTAAAAGCAGTTAAAGACTACACTCAAGCTATTAAAATTGATCGAAACTATACTGATGCATACAAAGGACTTGCTGATGCCCACTATTTTCTAAAAGATTATAAGGCAGCAATCGAAGATTATACACACGTTATTGAGCTCGCTCCTAACTTGGCTGATGCCTACATGATTCGCGCTATTGCTCGCTGCGAGTTAAGAGACAAACAAGGAGCAATTAAAGATGATCGGGAGGCCGCGACTCTCTACGCAAAACAAGGAGCAACAGCACGATATAAGCAGTTGCACAAAAAGCTCAAACGTATTGAGGCAGTCAGTTATGCCCCTGGAATTAAACTCAATAAACAGTACAGTTCTGGATTGAACTAGAAGTCATAAATGTGAATTGTAGAATAGACTTGCGCTTTGAATAAAATTATCAGAGCAGTTCTTAAGAGTTCGTTGAACTTAAGAGTTTACCCAGCAAAAAGTCGGACGAAGATTCTAATAGAGAATCTTGTGATTTAAGCTTAGTTTTGTTATCAGGGCTTACAAACTCTTCAAATAACTCAAAGAAACGCTCTAGCTCCGTGCGTTCATCTTCTGAATAGAAGAGAATGACTTTATCCCAGGATTGGCTGGAGGTGATGTTAAATTTTTTCTGAATCCATCCTTGGAATTCCGTAAAGTTCTTTTCTTGTTCAGTCTGAGAAATTCCTAGTTCAAGACGAGCAAGAATGTAACCAGCTAAACAGGAACGGAGGTTAGTGATTGCGGGTTTACCCAGATACATGGAAGCTCTTTTCTTCATCTTCTGAATCAGTTCGTAAAAGTTACTCATGCTCTTGCTCCTATTTAGAAATCAATTTCTGTGAGCTGGAAACGATTTGCACGTTATACTCAGTCATAGCTTAGAAAAGTGGCGTTGGAAACAGAAAAGAGTCAAGTATGGGTTGACGAAACTCGCGCCAAGATTGATGAAGGGATAGTATCACTTGAGCGTGGCGAAGGAATTGATGGTGAAACTTTCGTGAATCAACTTTTGGTAGATTTACAGCAGGTTAAAAAGTCTCAGAAATGAGTCAGTATATTATTTCGCTATCGGCTTCTCGTGATTTAAGAGCGATCGCATGGGTAGAGGTCAGATTATCTATCAACCCTGAGAGACAGAGAATAAAATCACAAAACCTGAGTAACACGGTGAAATATTATCGTCTGAAGTAGCAAATTGAACATCTTCTTAGAGTAAGGATAGGGGAGTCATGGCTTCTTACTTCCATGCCTTCACACTAGCATTCTTGTGTACCTTAGCCATAAAAGGTGCTGGAGTGTTTGCAATGAAGCGCTTCATTGCGGGTACTGCTTGAACAAATATTTCTGCCATCTCGATTCCAGACAAGTTTCCCGACACCAACACAAACATACGCGCACCTGACTCTTGAACAGCCATAAGTTCTAAACGACGATGAGCAATTTTTTTATCAGCAGTCAGAATCACCCAACCCTTTAACGCTACTATTGGCAACCAATCCGTATCAGCCGTTGCTTGATTAAAATGGTCGTCGTGAATTTCTACTAATTCTCCTATATTCCTAAGAGCATTTACAACATGAGTTTTTCCTAAAGAGCGGTCAATAAAAAACCTAATTTCAATCTCTTCACTCATGCTGCCAATGCTAGTTCATACCGGATAGCTTCTTCTACTTTGAGGCGATCGCAATCATAATCTTCTGCTAAGTCATGAATTGAGTCTCCTGCAGCATACCTTTGAGCCAAAATACTTGTTGGCACTCCTGTTCCCTCTAAAACAGGTTGCCCAAAAGATACTAACGGATCTATCACAATCAACTTTGGCAATTCAGTTTCTCTTGTTCGAGTGAATGGATAAAGCTTTGCTGGCAAATCTGCCTCATCCCAATCAATTCGCTTCAGATAAACTTTAATAATTTCTGGTATCGCTAACTGTCCATGCTGTGAAGCATTCACTAAACACCCTAAATGCTCAATGAATAAATCCATCCCATCTGTATAAAGCTTTTTATAAGCAAGTGGATGATCCATCCCATAAGAGTCTTGAAGATATGCAACGCCAAGTCTTACTTTTTCCAAAGATATTTGATGATACCGACGAATCGCATTCAGGACGTGCAGCTCAATCAAATTAGTAAAAGATAATAATCGCTTATCAGACTTTGGAATTTTGATAACTGGCTCGAAGCGTTTTGAACCTGCTTTCGTTTTATATCGAGCGCCAAAGACCCAAGAACGTACCGTCGAGTACGGTACACGCAAATAGTGTACCGCATCCATTGCACTATAAGTCCCAATGTTGCGGGGGTCTTTACCTTGATATAGGTTGCTCAACAGCTATTCTCCGAAAAAATATTATTATACTACATCTTCGTAGAGTAAAGATATTGGAAAGCGAAAATCTACACTAGTCAGATGAACTTCTGTTTCTGTTGCTTCTGGATTTATTTCCTCAGTCAAGTAGTGAGTTAGTTCCCATTTACCGCGCTCGTTGATTCTGTAGCATTCGACACTGAGTTTTTCCGCATCAATGAGGACGTATTCTTTCAAGGTTTTGAGGCGGCGGTAGTGGACAAATTTGCTACCACGGTCGTAAGCTTCAGTACTAGGGGAAAGAACTTCGGCAATTAGACAAGGATATTGTACTGTTTTGCGGGCGGTTTGGTCGCGTTGGTCGCAAGTCACCATTACATCAGGATAGTTATAGGGACCTTGTTCTGATACGCCAAGTTTGGCATCTGCCATGAATACTTTACAGCCTTTACCTCGGAGATGATTTTTGAGAGCAGATGCTAAATTGAGGGCAATGGAGTTGTGAGCGAGAGTTCCCCCCGTCATGGCAAATACTTCGCCATTAACGTATTCGTATTTAATCGGTTGGTGTTCTTCCCATTCCAGATATTCCTGGGGAGACATGGGCGGTAGGTTGGCGTTAGCAATCATGATAATTAAGTGCTATTTTGTTAATATCCTAGAACGCCTAGCATGCTTTGTGTTGGGTTTGTTATAAAATCTCAGGCGTTAGTGTTAATGTTGTCGCCAAGATTCCTAAAATTTTTTCTACTTCCTTAATGAAATAATCATTTTTATCAATGAAGATAGTGCGACCGCAGAGTTTTAGGAATTTCCAGTCAGTTCCAGTTGTCACAGTACCATAAATATATTCTGGAAATATTTCCTGTCGTTGGTTAAATAACTGAGCAGCAATCATAGTTGCAATGCACTGCCCCAAGCCAGATTTAATACTTTCATTCTTGGCTTCCACGATGGTCATAACAGGACTAGTAATATCATATTGTTCTGGCGAGCGACTCAAAATGAAATCACAACGTCCCTCTAAACCCTTGGAAGCATCCACATTAAACTCTGAACCTGAAAAAACACTAATTTGGTAATTAAAATACCGTCTGACTTCGATAACAACTGGCATAAGAATGAGTTCTGAGCGTGCCTTTTCTGTATTAATTGCGGTTACTAAAGGTAAATGTTCTTTGAGAATCATCGTGAGGTATTCCGTAGAAGCAACTGCCTGCACATCTGAGAACAAATCTTGATTTTCAATAACTGTGAGATTAAAGTCTTTTTTAACTTTGTTGAAAGTAAAAGCACTGTATGGCATGCTGGAATTTAGTAATTTTTTAAAAGAATCTATATTAATTATAGGATAGCAAAATATTCATTTTTGCCCTGACGCTCGTTCCGACGCTCCTCCGTCGCTAACGCTGACGCTATCGCTAACGGGTGACGCTACGTTCGTAGCACTAGCAGCCTATGGTAGGAAACTCGCCTTCTCAAAAGCACGCTTACGTTTCCCTTACACCCTTTATTATGTGAAGAATTGTTAGCTAAATTTGGAAAATAGTTACTTAGATTTGGAGTACAAAGTTAAAGCCTTTTCTGACAATTGATTATCGCTTTACACCACCATGCAATGTTTAAAATGTGGTACTACCGTACAAGTTGACGATCGCTTCTGTGAAGAATGCGGCACACCTCTAATCACAAAATCAATTGGATGTGAAAAGTGTGGTGCCCCAACGCAACTCATCAATGCTGATGGCTTTTGTTCTCACTGTGGCTTTCGTCGGGAAAATAGAGAGAATGATAGGTTAGAAATTATACCTTTTCACAACCTTGCTGGTATAAGCGATCGCGGCTTCAGGCACCACCGTAACGAAGACTATGTTGCTTGTGCCCGAGTTGATCATAGAAATGCTTACATTCTCGTTGTTTGCGATGGTGTATCGAGTTCAGAATCACCTGAATTAGCCGCGAAAGCAGCTGCTGAAAGCACATGTAGAATGCTAGCTGCTGCGGTAGAGTTACAAAATATTGTTTTTCCTGATACAATGAATGCAGCAATTACTGAGGCGATGAACTCAGTATGTGCTATCCCATATACGAGAATTGCAGGCGCAGATCCACCATCAACCACAATTGTTGCAGCTCTAGTTGTTGAGCGTACTGCTACCATTGCTTGGCTGGGAGATAGCCGCGCCTACTGGATTTCTCCAAATGGTTCACGGCAATTAACTCGCGATGATTCTTGGGTGCAAGAAGCTGTTTCCTCAGGTGAAATGAACGAAGCCGAAGCTATAAAATCACCTCAGGCTCATGCAATTACCCGTTGGTTGGGAGTGGATGCGAGCAACGTGGAACCGTCTATAGTCAATTTTAATATTCCTGGTTCTGGCTATCTACTGCTATGTACCGATGGATTGTGGAATTACACTGATGGTACTACACAAATTGAAACTCTTGTCAAGTCAGATGCAGATACGGCTACAATAGCACGGAGGTTAGTGGAATTTGCTCTACACTCTGGTGGTCACGACAATATTACTGTCGCTGTCTTATCTATAAAATAAGGCCAATCTCCTTCGCGTGAATATATAAAGAAAATCTTATGACAACCCAATTCAAAGCGGAAGTTTTTCAAAATCAATATTTATCACAGGGGATAAAAGAAGTCCATGCCATTATGACAGTTACGGCTATTGGTGGCGAAGGAGTGAATGCCACTTCTATGGGTAACAAAATGTTTGGGATAATATGCGATACCTCTGGTTCGATGGGGGGTGGAAAAATTCATGCAGCGAGGGATGCGATGGTTAAAATCGTGAATTTGCTGCCTGAGGACACATCTTTCTTCATCGTTACTGGAGCTAGTCTTGCCCAACTTATTTATCCAGTGTCAAAAGCGACTCCTGTAAACAAAGAGCAAGCGATCGCCGCCATCAGAAAAATTTCAGCTACTGGTGGCACTGTGATTTCTAAGTGGTTATTTGAAGCCCTAAAACAGTTCCAGACAATGCCGAATGCGTTGCGTCAGGCATTGTTGTTGACAGATGGAGAAAATGATGACTCTGATGAAAAGCAACTCAACGACGTTCTACAAGGATGTGAAGGAGTTTTCCAGTGTGACTGCCGGGGTGTGGGAACTGATTGGCAGGTGAAACAACTACAAATAATATCCGCAAAATTACTGGGAACTACCGACATTATTTCCAATGCGACAATGATTGAAGCTGACTTTCGAGCCATTTTAGAGAAAGCCATGAGCAAAAATGTCAGCGATGTAGCGTTGCGCCTGTGGACTCCACAAAGTGCCCAAGTACTGTATTGCAAGCAGGTTAGTCCCGATCTTGTAGATATAAGCAACCGCGCCAAAGTTGTCAAAACCCAAGTTTACGACTATCCGACTGGTGCTTGGGGTAAAAACGAGTCTCGCGACTACCACTTCTGCATTCAAGTACAGCCCGGTAATATCGGCGATGAGATGTTGGCGGGTAGAGCGAGTTTAATTTATACAATAAACGGTGTGGAAACAAAAGTCGCTGAAGCTCGCATTTTAGCTATTTGGACTGACGACGATGCCAAATCAACAAAAATAGAGAGAACAGTAGCTCATTATACCGGACAAGCGGAACTCGCTCAGTCGATTCAGGAAGGGTTGGAGGCACGCGATCGCGGTTATATCGAAGTTGCCACTGCCAAACTGGGAAAGGCAGTTCAACTTGCTCACGAATCTGGCAACGAAGCCACCGCTAAGTTATTGCGGAAAGTGGTTGAAATCGAAGATGCGGCAAGTGGTACAGTGCGAATAAAGCGAGATGTTGCAAAAGTTGACGCGATGGCATTAGAGACGCGTTCAACAAAGACAACTCGTATTCCTAACTCAGACAATAAGTAATATTAGTTACTTTAATAAATAAAAAAAGCAGTCTAAATACTTAAGAATACAGTTCGACAATCCAACTCTACTTGAACGTAACTTGGTTTTAGTAAAATCACCGAAATCAGTCGAGCCGTAGTGAAGCTCTAATCATAGCCACGATTTTTTTGACGTTGGCTGCTTAAGATTGGAAGATTCATCCAGTGAGGAGTGTGTCTCCAGTCTCCACGTTGGTTTACACCCCCATGTTTAAAGAAACTCAATTAGAAATGTCCATCTATCAATGTCCTAAAAGTCACGCCTCAACCGAACCAGACTATTGTTCGGAATGTGGTACTAAAATTCAGGGTGTTCCAGAAATCGGATTAACTAGGAATACGCCTGTAGAAACCCGAAACCAGTTACTTCAAGTCAGCGAAGCAGAACAAGGTGCTGACTTATTCGAGGTATTTTCACAAACCATTGTGATTTGTCCTGATTGTACAGCACCACACAACATTTTTAACGGTGACTTCTGCGAAATTTGTGGCTACAACTTCGGTACGAGCGCACATGGCGAAATACCAATATCGCCACTTGTAAAAGAGGACGCAAAGACGCAGGGAAACAAAGATATAAGGAATCAAGAAATTGCTGGAGTACCACATCTCCCCCTCTCTGCGTCTGTGTCTTTGGAACTCATCGTCACCATTGATCCATCCTTGCGTCGTCCAGAAAGTCCAGAACCACTTCTTCAACAACCTATTATCTTTAAGTTAGATCAAGAAAGCAATCTCATCGGTCGTAGCAGTCAACTAAAAGGTGTTTACCCAGAAGTTGCTCTTAATTTCGACAGCGCTGTTTCTCAGCGTCATGCCCTACTAAATCGGCTTCCAAACGGAAGTTTTGTTCTCCGCGACATTGGTTCTACTAACGGCACTAAATTAAATGGAGTTGAACTGAGTCCAATGGTTGATGTACCAATTAAAGACGGTGATGAGTTTACCCTTGGACATTGGACACGGATCAAGGTAACAAGGAGCCTCTGTTAATTATGACAACTACAAAAACATCTCCTCAAGCAAAACGCTCGGAACTACCGAACAAACAAAGACTGACAACTCCTAGAGTATTACGGACAGGAATGTGCGTGACTTGGGGTGCTAGTGTGCTGCTGTTGATCGCGACTATTTCAGGAGTGCAAAAGCAACGCTACGCGATTAAAACAGTTGGTGAAGATTCAGTACCAAGCATTATTCTCGCTCAGCGGCTCAAGGATAGTTTAGCAGGTATGGATGCCAACGCTGTTAACGAATTACTTGTCAAGCCAGGACAAAATCCGAGAGCCATCCAGGATTATGAGGAACGCCGCGAGGTATTTGCCGAACGGATCATTGCTGCTGCCAAAAACATTACCTACAGCGAAGAACTTCAACCCATCCAAAAGATGCAACTTGCACAAGGCGAATATATAGCGAAGATTCAACAAGCGCGGGACTTCAATGAACGTGGTGATGCGAATGGAATGTTGGTGGCTTATAGACAAGCGGCAGCAATCATGGACAATACGCTTCTGCCAGCAGCTGATAAATTAGATGCAGTCAACTCGACTGAACTTGAGCACACCTATAATCAGCAGCGGTTCGCTACCGCACAAGCTTTGTTTTTCGTCATTATATCCAGTTTACTGCTCCTTAGCGTACTGGTAGGACTGCAACTCTTTCTCAACCATCGGATGCGCCGAATTTTGAATCCGATGCTCTTGGCTGCGACGGCGATCGCAATTATTTTTCTCGGCTACACAATTAATGCCTTTTTCTGGGCCTCGTACCAGTTAAAAGTGGCAAAAGAGGATGCCTTTACGTCGCTACATGCAATACGGCAAGCCCGCGCTTTAGGCTACGGTATCAATGCCGATCAAAATCGCTATTTGCTTGATGCAGCAGATGCGACCAAATACCAGCAAGCTTTTTTAGACAAAGCAGCTAAGATAGTGAACATTCCTGCCGCTCAGACTTTTGAGACAGTTGCAGCTGCATCAGCACAAGGCTTGAAAGTAGAAGGATTGACAGGTTACATGGCTCTTGAACTCAACAATATTACCTTTCCAGGCGAGCGAGAAGCGGCGGTGCAAAGTCTGTCTACTTACGCACGCTATTTAATGATCGACAAACAAATCCGCCAGCTACAACAAAGTGGCAGACATCAGGAGGCGATCGCTCTGTCCACAGGTTATAATCTAGGTCAGTCTGACTGGGCGTTCAGTGAATTCAAACAAGCCAATCAAAACACCTTCAACCTCAACCAAAAAGCTTTCGACAAAGCTATAGCACAGGGATTCATAGAAGTCAACGGTTTTGAAATAACTACCCCAATTGTCGTTGTCTTCATCTGTGTTTTAACACTCTTCGGATTGCTTCCACGCCTTAAAGAGTATGAACGCTCTTAGAGTCTCGTCCGCGCCAAGCATCCTATCAACCGTTTAGGGATTCCTTGAAGAAGTTGCATTACTTATTTTACACAAGTGTTCTTGAAAGTAAAAATTCGGCGTTGCTGATAGTAAGTATGAAATCGCCTCATGCATTCGGCAAGGCAAGGCAGTTCGTTAGCTCTAGTAACGCGAATGACGGCTTAGCCCGAACTCACGGCGGCTGGCGCTCTTGGTTTCCCGGCTTGTAGACGCCCGGAGAGCGGCTTCCCGAAGGGTAGCAACTGCCGCGCGCAGGATTGTTATGAAGTCACATCGAAAAATGTCAATTTATACTCTGATTCAGCAACGCCAAAAATTCTTTTGCGTCTTTGCCTGAGACAAAATAATCTTTATGCAAGCAACCTAATCAAGGACATTGGTTGCTTTAGAAGTATTTGTCTCAATTAAGTGACTATAATCTTTGCTCTATCAGTACCGATGGTTTGGTAAATTATATACAGAGAAGAAAATGCAGTAAATGTAAAGAAGGAACTACCTTGAGTTACCATCTAGATGGCATTACACCCCACGGTGGGCAGTTAGTTAATCGAATCGCTACACCAGAACAAAGACAAGAATTTCTCTCGAAAGCCGACTTTTTGCCGCGAGTGCAACTTAATGAACGGGCAGTTTCTGATTTAGAAATGATTGCGATTGGTGGTTTTAGTCCACTTACTGGTTTTATGAACCAAGAGGACTACAATCGCGTTGTGACAGAAATGCGGTTGGTTAATAATCTTGTATGGTCAATTCCAATTACACTTCCAGTAACAGAGGAAGTCGCAAATTCCTTGACAGAAGGCAGTTTAATCCGCTTGGATAATCCAGTCGGTCAGTTCATTGGGGTTTTACAACTCACTCAAAAGTACTGCTATGATAAGACCCAAGAAGCCATTAATGTTTACTGTACAAACGATCCCAAGCATCCAGGTGTACAGGTCGTTTATAAACAGGGATCGATTTATCTTGCGGGTGATGTGTGGTTGTTGCAACGCGATCCCCATCCTCAGTTTCCCAAATATCAAATCGATCCCTTTGAGTCTCGGCAATTTTTTAAGGCAAAAGGCTGGAAAACTATTGTCGGCTTCCAAACTCGTAACCCAATTCACCGCGCTCATGAATATATTCAAAAGTGCGCGATGGAAATTGTGGATGGTTTATTCTTACATCCGTTAGTAGGCGCAACGAAAGACGATGATATTCCTGCCGATGTCCGAATGCGCTGCTATGAAATCTTAATGGAAAAATACTACCCTAATGACCGAGTGATTTTAGCAATTAATCCGTCAGCAATGCGTTATGCTGGTCCGAGAGAAGCTATCTTCCATGCCCTCATTCGCAAAAACTACGGCTGTACTCACTTTATTGTGGGAAGAGATCATGCTGGGGTCGGTAGCTACTATGGCACTTACGATGCTCAGTATATATTTAATGAGTTTCAGCCAGAAGAATTGGGCATTGTGCCAATGATGTTTGAACACGCCTTTTACTGTCTGCGGACTCAGCAAATGGCAACGAGTAAAACGAGTCCCAGCATCCCAGAGGAGCGCATTCACCTGTCGGGAACAAAAGTGCGGGAAATGCTTCGTAATGGTCAGGTACCCCCACCTGAATTTTCCCGTCCGGAGGTGGCAGCAGAGTTAGCACGGGCAATGCAAGTGCCAGTCGGCTATGAAATTTAAACGCCCCTTTTTGTGTATGCGTACTCTGCGTATGGCGACTAAGCAAAACAAGTCCCAGCATATAATTGAGGAATGCATTCACTTGTCGTTTTGTGTACCGAGGTGGCAAATTTAGCACGGGCAATGCAAGTGCTACTATACGCATAAAAAAAGTTCAGTACAAATAGTATAAAATCTTGCTTTACACTACAGACCCAAGACATTTAAGCTGATAGCTGATGGACTGGGCGGGTAGCTAATTTATGAAGCGAAGGACATTTTTACAAAGGTTAAGCTCCATACTCGCAATATTGGGTATGACTGAAGCTGAATGGTTGACTTTAGGAAGTCACTATTACCAAGCTTTGGCACAATCTGAATTGCGTAAGTTAGCGTTGTTGGTAGGTGTCAATCAATATCCGCAACCAGTCCTCACTGGTTGTCTGATGGATGTGGAACTGCAAAGGGAACTTTTAATTCACCGCTTTGGTTTCAAATCGTCTGATATTCTTTGCTTGACTAACGAACAAGCGACTAGGGAATCGATTGAGACGGCTTTTTTGGAGCATCTTGTCAAGGTTGCTGGCTCTGATGATGTGGTAGTCTTCCACTTTAGCGGCTATGGAAGTCGTGTCAAATTGGAAACATTACCAGAGATGATAAATGCTTTAGTTCCATTTGATGCATACAAAAACAATATTGTCAACTACTTATTAGAAGAAACACTGGATCAGATGTTGCGAAGTCTGGCGACAAACCGCATCACAGCAGTACTGGATACCAGTTACGACGCTCCAACAAATATCCAGCCCACAGGATTGCGAAGTCGTACACGTCGAACGCCAGCAGAAGCTATTCTAGCAGCAGGGGAACTTGAATTTCAAAAACAACTCCAGCCGAAAGATGGGGTAAATCCGGTTGTGCTGCTGGCAGCTAGCTCTAAATCTCAGCAATTGGCAACAGAAATCCAGTTTTCTGGTTTTAGTGCTGGTTTATTTACTTACGCCTTAACGCAGTACTTGTGGGAAACCATCCCAGCGACAACAATTCAAGTTAGCCTCTCTCATGCAGCCAGTTCTCTACAGCAACTGGGCGCTCAACAGCAGCCAGGATTATCGCTTGGCAAGAAAAATGAACTTAGTCATGCCCTCCTAAACGATATTTTTCTTCCAGACTCCACCATTGGAGCACAAGGAGTAGTGACAGCAGTAGAAGAGGATGGCAAAACAGTACAACTGTGGTTAGGAGGAATACCTTTACAAGTACTGGAAGATTACGGTGTTAATTCCCAATTCACTCTCCTTAGTCAAGAAAGAACAACAGCACCAATGGTGCTGCGATCGCGTACTGGATTAACAGCAAAAGCCCTAGTTTATGGTAATAGCGCGAATTCCCCAAAAGTCGGACAACTCGTTACTGAAGCAGTGCGAGTCTTTGCCCGGAATATTAGTTTAACAGTTGCCCTCGACACCAAATTGGAAAGAATTGAGCGGGTAGATGCCACAAGTGCATTTGCCACAGTCGCCTATGCATCATCGGTAGTAGCAGGGGAACAAGCAGCTGATTACGTGTTTGGTAAGTTGCCAGAAGCAAACAATAAAGACAAAACATCAACACTGGTATCTTCCAGTCGTCGCTATGGTTTATTTACTCTTTCGAGCGAGCTGATTCCCAATACAGATGGCGAATCGGGAGAAGCAGTGAAAGTGGCAGTGCAGCGATTATCGCCGAAACTACAAACATTATTGGCGGCAAAGTTATGGCGATTAACAGAGAATGAAGGTTCTTCTTGCTTGGGAATCAAGGCAAGTCTAGAAGATCTGAACAATCTCGTGCCTCGAACACTCATGCAACGAGAAACTTCACGCAATCAACAGAGGGAGAGGAAAACGCTGCCTTCTACAGAAAGTATTCTCACCGTTCCAATTGGTAGTCGGATACAGTACCGGGTGCAAAACACGAGCGATCGTCCTGTATATGCAATGCTATTGGGATTAAATAGTAGTAGAACTGCAATCGGGCTGTGTCCTTGGCAAAAAAATCCTCTTCCCGAAAATCCAGAAGCCAAATCACTTTTATTTGATGTCATGATTGCTCCTGGAGAAAGCCGCACGATACCACAAACCACTTCTGGTTTTGAATGGGTGGTGCAAGCACCAGCTTCTTTAAGTGAAACCCAACTCATATTTAGCACCGCTCCTTTTACTCAAACCCTCGCAGCTTTGGAAACTGCTAAGCATCCTTCAGCCGAACAACATCGCATTCAGCCACTCATAAATCCTTTAGAAGTTGTACAAGCCGTTCTCCAAGACTTGCACAATGCCAGCACTAAGGGCGACAATAGTAACACTATTGACTTCTATACGTTGGATGTGAATAATTGGGCAAGTCTCAGCTTTGTTTATCAAGTTGTTTGAACGAGCAACTTCACTCCTCTAAGGGACTTCCAAAGAATAAATTAATCAACAAAAACCAAGAATCAATGCTTAGACTATAATGATAATCATTTTTGGAATGGGAGAAAACGGTTGCCTATGGTAACCATTTTCTCCCCTCCTAAATATCCATAAAAAGCTTTGGACTCTGTAGTAATGCTATGTAGGTGTCGCCAAACGAACCACTCCCTAAAAACTATATGATTCTGTAGCGGTTACGGAGAATTGTGTCTTTCACTATTGTATTTCGGTTATATCGTATATAGCGATCCGTTGAGGAGTCGTGAAATTTCTCGCTAAGCTAGGGAACAGGGAACAGGAAAGAAGGATTTACAAATGTACTTTGTTTTTTCACAAATGATTTAGAATTGCTATAACTTTTGCCAAACTGGGGATGTATGCATTCACAACATTATTAATTTAACTATCCCATCACTCCAAGGATAGGGACTTCCAGGCGTTGCTGAATCAGAGTATGAATTTACATTCTTTGAGATGACTAAACAACGATTCTTTGCGATGCCAGTTGCGTGACTGTCGGCAGAGTATGAAAGCCAGTCGCCGTGACAGTCGGAAACACTCATTCAGCGCCGTGCTGAGCCAACGCACTAGCTTGCCTTTGCGTGAGGCTAATTCATACTTTAAATCAGTAACGCCGACTTCTAAGGAATAAAATCACCAATTATAAGAATGATAATTAGTTTAGACGGTTTGTCAGCGAGCGGTCAATCGTGTGTTACATAGTGAGGGAAATGCTAGTCAGAAAATCTCACTTAAATCTAGAACAAAACCAGGCAATACATCCTCACCAGAAAGACTCTGGGGAAAGTCTAGCACCTGAACAGCAAGACTTGGACGATAAATCTCGACCCGCTTATTTTGCGGATCTATCAACCACCCCAAGCGAACACCATTATCGATATATTCCTGCATCTTATCTTGTAACTTCTTCAAGCGATCACGGGAGTGAACGTAATTCCACAACAAAGTCAGGAGCTAAAGGCGGAAAAGTCCGACGCTACTCAACCGAAAGTGATTCCCAACGCTCAAGCTGCACCCATGAAGAATCAGGAGAGCGTTCAGCACCGTTAGATAATTGAAAACAGGTTGATGAATCAAAGCATTTTCCTTGTTTGTTCTGTTTAGTCCAACGCCTTAATTGATAGTTAATTTCCGAATTGCGTTCGCCAGTTTCTCCTCCTGTCGGTGACACGATAATTAGTTCTCCTTCTACAGTCCGCTCAAATTTCATGTCTGGGTTAGCTGCACAGAGTTGATAGAAAGCTTCGTGTGTCAGCGGTCCCAATGGGTTAAGATCGAGGGCTAGAGCGCTCATCATAATTTTTTCGGCTTTTTCATACAGTGACTCTATATGTAGTGCATTAGACTTACTATAGGCTCACTTGCTGTTTTTCTTTTTTACTTTGTAATGCAGAACACAATCTATTCATTGCATTTACGTATGCCTGAGCGGATGCCACGATAATATCAGTGTTTGCTGCGTGACCTGAATACACTCGCCCTTGATGCTGTAATCTAATGGTGACTTCTCCAATAGCATCAATGCCTCCTGTTACCGATTGTACAGAAAACTCAATCAACTGATTCGGCATATCTACCACGCGGTTGATGGCTTTGTAAACAGCATCCACCGGCCCTGTGCCGATCGCCGCATCAGTTAATTCTTCACCTTCTGGAGTCCGCAGGGTAACTGTCGCTGTGGGACGGGCTTGATCGCCGCAGGAAACTTGCACCAACTCCAAACGGAACAAATCGGGGGCTTGTTGGATTTCATCGTTGACAATTGCTTCCAAATCCCAATCAGAAATTTCTTTCTTTTTGTCTGCAACCTCTTTAAACCTGACAAATGCTTTATTCAACTCTGTTTCTGACAGTTCAAATCCCAATTCTTTCAAGCGAGTACGGAAGGCATTTCTGCCCGAATGTTTACCCAAAACAATGAGATTTTCTGTCAATCCAATTAATTGGGCATCCATAATTTCATAGGTGAGCTTATTTTTCAGCACACCATCTTGATGAATACCAGACTCATGAGCAAAAGCATTTGCCCCAACAATTGCTTTATTTGGCTGTACCAGCATTCCTGTCAAATTGGAAACTTGGCGCGAGGTTTTATAAATTTGTCTGGTGTCAATATTTGTCAGGGGTGCTTCCGAATCAACCGGACGTCCTAAAAATGGGTTAAAATACTGTCGTCGGACGTGCAAAGCCATTACCAATTCTTCTAACGCTGCATTTCCTGCCCGTTCGCCAATCCCATTGATCGTGCATTCTAACTGTCTTGCGCCATTTTTCACGGCTTCTAGGAAATTAGCAACTGCTAAACCTAAGTCATCGTGTCCGTGAACGGAAATAATTGCTTTATCAATATTAGGAACATTTTCTTTAATACCTTTAATTATTGCGCCAAATTCACTTGGTGTTGTATAACCAACTGTGTCTGGAATGTTAACTGTTGTCGCGCCTTCAGCGATCACTGCCTCTAATACTTCGTAAAGAAATTCTGGATCGCTACGTCCGGCATCTTCTGGAGAAAATTCTATATCCGTAGTGAAAGTTTTGGCATAGGCCACCATTTCTCTGGCGATCGCCAGAACTTCTGCTTTTGTTTTCTTTAATTTGTACTCGAGGTGAATATTACTTGTGGCGATAAAAGTATGAATTCTCCCTTTAGCTGCTGGTTTGATTGCTGCTGCTGCTGCTTTAATATCATCTTGCCTTGCTCTTGCCAAAGAGCAAATGATCGGTCCATTTTCTGTCCCTACTGTCTGGGCAATTTTGCTAACGGCCTCAAAATCTCCAGCACTGGTAAAGGCGAAACCCGCCTCTATCACATCTACGCCCAAACGTGCCAGCTGCTTAGCAATTGTTAGCTTTTCATCTATATTTAAGGTTGCTCCGGGACTTTGTTCGCCATCTCGAAGTGTGGTGTCAAAAATAATGATTTTTTCTGGCCAAGTATTCATTTCCAACTCCTTGTATAGTTTTTCCTCGTGGTTTAAAAGTAAGCATTCAGCCGTTAACTGTCAGCTATCAGCATGTATGATAGTGCTAATCCAATATCTGAATATTTTTATAATTCCATTTATAGCTGATTGATGAATGCTTCTGCTTTAAATACCTTAAACTTTATTTTTTTACTTTTACGTTATGTAAAAAATAATTGCTTATTTTACTAACCTTCTACTTTTTCTATTCGCTCCCTTATATCGTTTAAATCTATATATCTATCCGTGGCATTACGCAATTCTCTGGCTATCATTCCTTCAGTTGATACTACCGTAATATAAGTACTTTTTCCTCTTAATAATTCAATAGCTCTTTCAAAATCTCCATCTCCACTAAATAATACGACTCTGTCATACTGATCTACTGTATTAAACATATCTACAACAATTTCAATATCTAAGTTAGCTTTTTGTGAATAACGGCCCGAGGCATCATCATAGTATTCTTTAAGAATTTTAGTTCTGACGGTATATCCTAAGCTAATGAGAGCATCTCTGAAACCTCGTTGATCTTGAGGGTCTTTTAGACCTGTATACCAAAATGCATTGATTAAGGCTGTTTCCGACTGTTCGTTTCTAAAGTATTCTAAGACGCGCCTTGGGTCAAAAAACCAGCCATTTTTTTGTTGAGCATAGAACATATTGTTTCCGTCTACAAAAATAGACAGACGATTCATTGGAGAACCCATAGAAAGTTACACCTAATAATATATAAAGAATTTAGATGGAACAATAGATTATAGCAATTATAAAATGTTAAATTCGATAATATCTATAAACATATTGTCATATATAGTTGTTATCTAACCTCTCTTAAAGCATAAAAGTGACTGTCTCTCAGATGCTGAACCTTTTTCACCGTCGGCGCTATTAGATGCTCCCACGATCAAAATCTACCAATAAAATAGACTAAGTAACATGATTCATCGCGGTATACCAATCAAGTTTACTCCTAAAGAGGTATGTAATAAGCTATGAATAGGTTGTGACTTAATGCTCATATACGGCTTTTATGATTAAACGGAGGACACAGGCGATCGCATTGATCGCTCAGCTTCAAGGGATGGACAGCAAACCTCGTCTTATAGAGTAGAGTAGAGTCGCAGAACATTTTCGTTTTCGGCAAAATCAAGCCGCAACGTTGTATGTGTCTGTGAAAACAGTGACAAAGGAAAACACTTGTCGTTTATTGAAAAAGGAGTGCATGACATTAGAATACACGAAGTAGAAAATAACATACTCAAGATTTAGGACTTAGAACTCATGTCTATTTTGGTGAGAAACAAAAGATAAGTTACAAAAATATAAGATTTTCATCTCTTCGTCTTACTCTAAAGTTAAGAGCGTATAAAAAAACAAGGGATCATACGTAAATCATTCGGCAATATGATATGCCAAAAGAAACTATATCCAGCTTAACCAAAAAACATATCTCAGCGACTAATCGACCAACGAGTAAACAAACAAAAACAACTGCGACGGTATCGCTACGCCACTCAAAGCTGATGGCACGCCTAGGTCATCTGCTTGCCAGTACTTCGGTAGTGGTAGCTTCCCTACTCGCAACTTCTAGTTCGGACTTACCTAAAGTGATGGAAAGTCAGGCACAAACCGTATTTTATCTCCTGCGAGGAGCAGTCGTTCCTCCAGAAGATATTGTGATTTTGGCAATTGACGAAAAGTCTATATCCATTCCACAGGAGTACTACCGAACAGATCCACAAAAGTATGCCAATTTAGAGCCCTTGAAAGCTTTTCCCTTCAAACGTGAGGCATATGCTAAGGTTATCGATAAGTTGATGAAAGCCGGAGCGCGTTCTGTTGCCCTGGATGTAGTATTTGACACACCTAGTCGTTATGGAGAGACAGATGATCGCCGATTGCAACGGGCATTGCGGGTGTTTGCAGGCAAAGTGACCTTAGCTGCCAGCTACAATGACTCGGAGATTTACCAAGGGCAGATTAACAAACTAAACGAACCGCAGCCTTTATTTTGGACAAACCCAGTGTCGGTCGGTTTAGTAAATTTCCCTTTAGAGGTAGATGGCAAAATTCAAAAACTAGGCAATGAATATATCAAATCGTTAGCGGATACAGATGATGCCTTAGTCGTAGATATACCTTCCTTTGATGAAGCGACTCTTAAGGCAGCTAAAGTCAATTATCTCCCACCCAAGGGTAATCGGATTTATTTTTACGGACCGACAGGTACGTTTAAAATGATTTCCTTCATGGACGTACTAGAACCAGAGAATTGGAACACTTATTTGCAGCAGGGAAAAGTTTTCAAAAATAAAGTCGTCATTATAGGCGCAACAGATAAGTTGCAAAAAGATTATTTTCCAGTACCTGCTTCCACAAGCTGGCTGTCTTCTCAGGAAATGTCAGGTGTGGAAATTCATGCCAACGCGATCGCAACTTTAATGGAAGGTCAGGCAATCTCCCAAGCGATTGAAAATCCAATAGGGTGCGGTTTATTTGTCTTCGGTTTAGTAGGTGGATGTAGTGTCATAATTGCTAGAAAAAAGCCAGGAATAACAAGATTTTTCTTAAGCGTGGCTCTGGCAATTTCTTGGGGAGGAATAAGTTATGCGTTATTTCTCTATGGTCAGTTAATTTTTCCCACGGCTGTGCCAGTAGTCGCGATTACAGTGATCGGACTTTGCTATTTGGGAACTGAAGTCGTCAGAGAAATATTAAGAAAAAGCCAATTGGTGAAGATTTTTCAGAAATATGCATCTCACCAAGTTGTCCAAGAGATTCTCAGCCAACAGGATGATCTTAGAGATCTCCTCCAGCAAAGGGAAATGGCGTTATCAGGAAAAATCCTAGAAGGACGCTACAAAATTGTGAGAGTTCTCGGTTCGGGTGGATTCAGTGAAACTTACGTTGCTGAAGATATGAAACTTCCCGACAATCCTTTATGTGTTGTTAAACAGCTAAAACCTGCCAATACTAAATCAGAACAGTTGGTGATCGCCAGACGTTTATTTAACTCAGAAGCTAAAACACTGTACAAGTTGGGAACAAATAACCAAATACCTCAACTTTTTGCTTACTTTGAAGAGGAAGAAGAATTTTATTTAGTTCAAGAATATATAGTTGGTCATGCTTTGAGTCAGGAACTGCCAACGGGTAAACGCCTGCAACAGGCAAAAGTTATCGAGATTTTAAAGGACTTATTACAAACATTAACTTTTGTGCATCATAACGGCGTGATTCACCGAGATATTAAACCCAACAATATCATCCGGCGAGACTCAGATAGCAAACTGGTACTGATTGACTTTGGTGCTGTTAAGGAAGTCACCACACAACTGCTTAATAATCCAGAGCAAACAGCTTTCACCATTGGTATTGGGACTAGAGGTTATGCTCCAAGCGAGCAATATTATGGGCGTCCGCAATACAGTAGTGACATCTATGCAGTTGGCATGATTGCTATTAAAGCTTTAACTGGCATAGCTCCCCATGAAATTGAAAGAGATGCAAGTGGAGAGTTAAAATGGGTTGATAAGGCAGACGTAAGCGACGCGCTTGCTAAAATTCTCAGTAAGATGGTGTTGGAGGACTTTCAGCAGCGATATCAATCTGCATCCTTAGCACTTGAGGAGCTTAACGAATTAATAAATTATCAAGACACAAAATCATTGTCAAATAACGGGTTGTTAATCAATACTTTATCTGTGGAATATGATTCTGATACTCCGACGACACCTTGGGTGGAAGTATCTGAAGAAACTTCACAATGGCCATCTTCCACATCCATCTTACCGCCACGTTTATAAAGTTCTTAACGAAACACTCGTTGAAAGCCTGATAATTTCTGCGTCAGTGAAAGATAAAACTATAATCCAAGTTGTAGAGGAATTGATAGACACTCTACCTGAATTCAAAGATATAACACTGGCACCTTAAAAGGTGCCACTAGCTTTCATGCCCTGACTAAAGCCAAGCGGCTTTCAGCATTTTTTCCTGGAACAGTTAGGATCAACAGAGAGGGAGAGGGGCTCACAGGTGTAGGTTTTTTACAATTGGGTGTTGGCAAGACTTGGAGGAGAAGGAAGGAAAGTATATCTTGTAGTTGTTTTAACTCAAAATAGATGATAAAGGAGTATATATACGTAGTTTTTCATCTTCTGACTGGTCTACTTTCCCCCTAGGTCAACGAGCGTCTTACCTACATGTAAAAAACTTACCCTTGTGAGGGGGAGAAGAAATTGTATCGGTAATCTTACAGCGGTTTGGGAGTATTTTGCTTCTAACCATAGCATTTCCCATTTGGAGTAAATACACAACTAAAAAATAAATGTAGAGACCTGACATGTCAAGTCTCTACACTTTACTGTGTATTACTTTCAATCAGGTACTTCGTCTTGGATCGGAATGGGGTGGATTGACTGTGGGTGGTGGAGGCGTTTGTATAGTAGTCGCTGGCGGTGTTTGTATAGTAGTCGCTGGCGGCGTTTGTATAGTAGTCGCTGGCGGTGTTTGTATAGTAGTCGCTGGCGGTGTTTGTATAGTAGTCGCTGGTGGTGTTTGTATAGTAGTCGCTGGTGGTGTTTGTATAGTAGTCGCTGGTAGTGTTTGTATAGTAGTCGCTGGTGGTGTTTGTATAGTAGTGCGACCATCACCCACTGGCTTGCGATTGTTGTCCCTATTTAATAAAATTTCTCCTATGTTCTGCAGATTTGTGACTGGAGGCTTGTCTCTAGTAATACTGTTGTCAGGCAAATTTGAGGTATTGGAAGTCTGCCCAGAAAAATCCAGGTTTTTAATAACGTGCTGACTAGTGAGTGGTGACTGTACTTTCAATGCGGCGAGGGTTTCAGCTTGAACCTTTGCAAGCGCAGGATCTGGATGAGTTACCCCCGACTGATTGAGATAAAGTCCCTCAACTAAATCGCTTGTATTGTAAAAAGTTCTCAAATCAAAATTGTAGAACCTTTGAAATCTCCCTTGAACAATCACCATTAATTGTCCTGCTGCTAGCATTTGACTTTGAGAAGCATCTTTATTGAAAACTTGAATGCCACTATTTGTCAGCGCACCAACAACTGTCGTGTCTGTTTTTTCGTCATAACGCACAAATAATGCTGAACCGCGAATTGCAGCAGAGGCACTCGGCGTATTCACACGGGTTCGACCATTTCCTGGTGGAATGAGCAGCAGCACAGTTCCACTTGACAGGCTAAAGTTTCGAGTCTTTGGTAAAAATCGAAATATCGTTTCTTGTCCCACCCGAGCCAAAGATCTATCGTTGAAGCGCAAGTCTGCCAGGGAAGCGCGACCAGTCGCCAACCCATCTCCTGGTATCATGGCATCACGTTTGTGTGCCTGACGCCTCGGCTGATTATGAGGCATGAGTTGCACTACATTTCTAAGATCTTGTACTTCAGCTTTTGTTAAAGCAGTCGTGGCACTTGCGCGATTTGGTGGCGGAATTAGCAAAACTCCCCATAAAGCAACCGCGATTATTGGCAATTTGCGAAACATAGTTTCACTCCTCAGTTAATTTCACTAAACCACATTGTTTGAAGACTAGTTTTGACGTTAAAAGTTTGACATAATTATTTTTTTTTGAAATTTATTCATATAACAATTTATGAGTTAAAAAAAGTAAACCATTGAGTATGATTCAGGGTGACTGATTAATAGTAGTTCAATACCTACAATGTTAATTACGAAAATAAAGGATTTTTTTTCTTCTGAACACCTCTAACTTAAAGGAGGCAGTCATTCTGACTCTTCCTCATATAATCTCCCCCAAACTTTATAGATATATCCAAAATATTACTACCCTTACTTTTTCTAAATTTGCATTATTATTTTTGCCGTTGTTTTATGACATAATAGGAATTTTATAATTCAATTTCATTAAGCACAAATACTCCTTAATGTGGTTAAATCCGCAGAGAAATTGAAGATTCCTACTGGAACTGAACATACAGCTGATTGGTCTACTTTTGCCAAAAGAGGTCGAAAATGCAACCTAATGGTTGGAAAAATATATGGTGCTGGATTTTGTTAGCCTTTAGTAGTAACAACTTATGTTGCACTAGGGTAGATGCAGCGTGGGCTCAAAATCCAAACCGATGGAGTCGTAAAGATGAATTCGTTCCAATAATAACATATCCGGTAATCGCGCACATAACTGATCAGTCATTCCAAAAGCTTGGACCACAAAAAAAGCAGAATATACTTTCTATAACTAAAGATACGGAAATAATTTTATACGCAACCTCATTACAGCCTAGTTTATACTCGCAAATACTACCTCCTCCCAACCAAACCAATCAAGCACAAAATAGCAATCCACAGCGTAACGATCCACCACCACTAGAAGGACCAATCAATGATTTTCCCAAACCTTCTCCAACAGAAGTCGAGCAACGCTTAAATCCACTTAACCTAAATTATACACAAAGATTAGAAAGGTTGCAAAAGTTACTCCAAGAGAAAAAACAACCTTCCTCAGAGTCAAATAGCAATAGTGAACTGGGCGACTTTGTTTTAGAACCTCTCCCACTCAACCAAATACCAGTGCCTCCAGCCAAACCACCCATAGCTAAATCTAAAGCGAAACCTATTGGTTACTTACTAGGTCGTGTTGGCTACTTTCGGACAAATAACATTTTTTCTTCAGTTCCTTCAAGAGAAGACGGCTTAATTCTTGCTGGTTTGACCTTAGCCTCTGCACCATTACCCTTAAATTCCAAGACTTATTTGATTGGCTCGATTGATGCCAACCAGGTTTATTACAATAATCAATCACAATATGATTACAATCAACTCAGATTTAACCTTGATATTTATCAGCAGTTAACATCACGAATGTATGGAGATATCGGCTGGACGAATCAACAGTTGTTCTACCAACGTAGTAACTCTAATAATTACCACTCTGGCGATCGCTTTTTAAATGAGAATTCTTTCCGCCTCTCTTTAGGACGAAAAGATCCATTCACTTCCAAGTTATCGTTGAATAGCTTCTATGAATTGCGTCTGAGTTTTACTGACCCCCCTAGTGGTATAGACAGCCGCAATCGGGTCATTAATACCTTATGGCTTTCTTTGAACTACGAATTGCAAAAACCACTGCAAGTAGGTCTTGACTACCAGTTTGGCTTATCAAACTTCACCCAACGCCGAAGAGAAGATCAATATCATCAGATCTTTGGTCACTTGACTTACGGAATTTCTGACTATAGTAACGTAAGTTTGCAAGGTGGTGTCAGTTTAGGTAATTCTACTGATCGTAATATTAATTTTGATGGCTGGTTTTTCACGCTTAATTACGTTTTGCAATTGGGAAGGTTTTGAGGCAACTACCATCCGTAAATCTCAAAAACGTATGTGTGAAACCTTAAACCAACGAGCGCAACTGCAACTCTCGTTCTCGTTCGACAGAGTCGCGATTTATTTTTATCGGAAGTCAGTATTTAGTAGTAAACAACCAACAACGAATTAATAACTAATCCAATCACTCCAACTACCAGCATAAAGTTTACCCGTCTGAATTCCAGCCAGTTCTAAAGATAATAAGTTTACACAAGCAGTCACACCAGAACCACAATAAACAAAAATTTCTTCTGCAAGTTCAAGCTGCTCCCAACGGCGACGTTGCTCTTGAATGGGAAGTAGGTAGCCTGTAGTATCTGTAACTTCAAGCCAAGGATAGTTCAATGCACTGGGAATATGACCGGCAATTTTATCAATTGGCTCCCTCAATCCTAAGTAACGATCGCTCTCTCGTGAATCCACTAAAACGACCTTTGGACTATCTTTGCGAGTTTTCACTGTCTCTCTATCGACAACCATCTGTGTTTGTACTTGGGGAGTGAAGGAAGCGATTCTCGGTTCGGGAATAACATCCGTGACAGGATACCCAGCTTTTTGCCATCCAGCGAAGCCTCCATTTAAAACTACTACTTGCTTGTGTCCAAGATAGCGTAATAGCCACCACAGACGAGAGGCAAAGGCGAAACGGGAATCATCGTAAGCGACAACGATTGTTTGAGAATTTACCCCAATTGTTGATAATATTTGGGCCAATTTAGTCGGGTTGGGTAAAGGATGTCTGCCTCCGTGTTCTTCCACAGGACTCGAAAGATCCTGGTTTAAGTCTAGATAATAAGCTCCATTGATATGACTCGCTTGGTACTGCTGTTGTCCCAATTGTGGTTCGCCAAGAGAAAAGCGACAATCCACTATAACGACTTGCGGAGCGTTAAGATGTTCAAATAGCCATTCTGCAGAAACAATCAAAGAAGTATTAGTCATAAAAGTCAAAAAAATATGGATTAGAAATTATCAAATTCTTCTAGCACTTATGATTTTCATTACACATTATCTTTTATTTTATTGACACAATGTTGGACTCAGAGACTTTTGTACCGCAAGCAACAGCAGATGGCTCCTTTACCTTTTTTTCCAAAGAGTTTGGTGAGTCATTTCACAGCCATTATGGGGCACGGCAAGAGAGTTTTCTCAAGTTTGTGCTTCCAACTCAACTAGCACAGCAAGCCAACAGACCACTGTTGCGGTTGTTAGATGTTTGTTATGGACTAGGATACAACACTGCTGCTGCGTTGCAGACAATTTGGACAGTTAATCCCAACTGTTATGTCGAAGTTATTGGTTTAGAACTGAATGCAGCTGTACCACAAGCAGCGATCGCTCATAACTTATTCGACGAATGGAGTTGCGAATCTATTCAAATTTTGACACAGCTAGCTTTTGATCGCGAAGTCCAAACAGATAGACTGAAGGCGAAACTATTCATTGGCGATGCTAGAAATTCAATTCAATTACTACGTCACTCTAGTTTCCAAGCTCACGCAATTTTTCTCGATCCTTTCTCACCACCTCAGTGTCCTCCCTTATGGACTGTTGAATTCATTCAGCAACTTTCTCTGTGTTTACACGAGTATGGTTTCCTCGCGACTTATTCCTGTGCTGCTGCTGTACGCACAGCACTTTTAGCAGCTGGGTTACAAATAGGTTCTACACCACCTGTAGGAAGACGAACACCTGGTACAGTTGCAGCCCATATAACAAGAGGAGAAGAAAATGAGTGTACAACCTTTAGTCTCTCAGAAACGGAAAAAGAACATTTGCTAACTCGTGCTGCTGTTCCCTATCGCGATCCAGGATTGAACGATCCTGCTGATGTCATACTCGAACGGCGACGACAAGAGCAGCAAGTCTGTTCGTTAGAGCCTACCTCTCGTTGGCGAAAACGTTGTCTATCTAAAAATTGAAGCAGAATGCTTTTTTAGTCCTCTTGAATTATTGTTCTTTGACCCTCTTTATGTGCCTACTGCTTCTTGAGCAACCAGATGGTTGTCAACTTTGACTAAATTCTTTATCTGAATTAATTAATGTAATATTTTTTACAATAAGATTGCTTTATTTAAGAAATCATGAGTTAATAACTTATGTGATGTGAATCACAAAAGTATAGGTAGTCTGTCACTGATAAGTTAGGCTGAGAGTAGTTTGATAATCAATAGGAATCGGATGGGAAGAAGTGTATTTATATAGCTTATAATCGGAACTTTAATCTAAAATTACACTGTCAAGTGTCAAGACATCCTTATTATGTTAAAAAAATTACGTAAAAAACCTGATTTAAGATTTATCAGAGTTGTTCATACTGTAATAGGAGCAAATGAAATTAATCGTTAATGGCATTGATTAAGTTTTCAACATGATTAAAGAATTTTTACTATGAATGATGGTACAAAATATCAAGATAAAGTAAATTCTGAATAAAAGAATATCAACGAAGAATTCTTTTGAAACAAAACACAGTCAACAAACTTATTAAAATTGGAGTACCCTTGTGGTGCAGTGGAAATCCAAATATACTCAATCGATTAAACAAGTTGCTAGTGGTTCTAGCCCAGCAAATATAGTTCAAAATCTTGAGATCAATCAGAGTTTAAGATTGCCGAATCTAGAAGATTCCGCTATAGGTTTATCGCAACAAGATTTAACAATAGAGCAGGACGAATCTTCGTCTTTAAAGAGTAAGAGTATCAATGACAATTGCAATTCATTAGTGGTAAAAACACCACAAGCCGAAAATTCGACAGTGGATGGCTTTGATTCAGAGGCACCAAAAGTTTTAGTAGTTGACGATCATGCTGCCAGTCGCATGACGGCTGTTGCTCTGTTAGCAGTGGAAGGCTACGAAATCATTGAGGCAGAGAGCGGTTATGCTGCAGTGGAACTAGTTACTCAGAAACACCCAGATCTCATTTTGCTGGATGTCATGATGCCGGGAATGGATGGGTTTGAGGTATGCCAGTTGCTTAAGCAAGACGAGCAGACAAGACTTATCCCAGTCATTTTTATTACGGCTCTTAATGATAGGCGATCGCGTATCCAGGGAATTGAAGTCGGGGCAGATGATTTTATCTCTAAACCCTTTGATCGTGTTGAATTGGCGGCGCGCGTTAAGTCCTTGGTGCGACAAAAGCGCTTAAATGAAGATTTAGATCATGCCGAAAAAGTTCTATTCTCTATTGCTCAGGCGATTGAAAGTCGCGATCCTAATACTGGCGATCATTGTGAACGCTTAGTAACATTTGGCAAAGCTTTTGGCGAACACCTCAATTTATCTCGTACCCAAATTCGAGATTTGATGTGGGGTGGTTATCTTCATGACATCGGTAAAGTAGGTATTCCCGATGCGGTACTGCTCAAGTGCGGCAAACTGACAAACGAAGAGTGGGACATCATGAAACAGCACGTTGTTATTGGAGAAAAAATTTGCCAACCACTGCGTAGTATGCGGGGAGTCATTCCCATCATCCGCCATCATCACGAACGTTGGGACGGCTCAGGCTACCCTGATGGACTGATAGGCGATAATATTCCCTACTTGGCGCAAGTGTTTCAAATGGTTGACATTTTCGACGCTCTGACAAGCGAACGACCTTACAAAAAAGCTTTTACAAATGAAAAAGCACTTTCCATTATGGCAGAAGAAACACTTAATGGCTGGCGCAATCCTAAGCTCATGCAACAGTTTACAGACTTTGTTAATTCTAGCAATGAGTGGCGAAAACTCTAATAACAAGAGCCCACGAGCAGGAGAGAATAATAACTTCTGACTCGTAAGTCCTGTCTCCCCATTACCGATTATCCTCTTAACTGGTATCATTAATGAGCCTATACTTAAAGCGCGTAATAGCTAATAGCTAAATATGGTGGTTGTAGCAATTCTAGCGGCAGGACGTGGGACACGGATGAAATCACATATACCCAAGGTTTTACATTCTTTGGGTGGGCGCTCGCTAATTGAACGAGTTGTAGAGAGTGTCAAACCGCTTTCGCCTTCAAGACAGATGGTGATTGTCGGGTATCAGGCTGTGGAAGTGAAAGCAGCTATGCAGTCAAGACTAAACCTTGAATTTGTTGAACAGACTGTGCAACTAGGTACAGGTCATGCCATTCAACAATTACTTCCCCACCTAGAAGGCTATACTGGGGATTTACTGGTGTTATCTGGGGATGTACCGTTATTACGCACGGAAAGCTTGAGGCAACTGTTACAAACTCATCAAGAACACCAAAGAGCCGCTACGATTCTAACCGCACATGTGACAAATCCTAAAGGCTACGGGCGTGTCTTTTGTAACGGTGAAAATATTGTGCAACAAATTGTTGAAGACAAAGATTGCACTCCCGAACAAAAACAAAATTGTCGGATTAATGCGGGAATTTACTGCTTTCGTTGGCAGGAGCTAGAGAAAATTCTGCCGCACTTGCAAGCAGATAATGCTCAGAAAGAGTATTATCTGACTGATGCCGTAAGTCAAATGGAATCGGTAATGGCTGTCGATTTAGAGGATGCTCAGGAAATTATCGGAATCAATGATCGCCTGCAACTCGCAACAGCATACGAGATTTTACAAAAGCGAATCAAAGAAAAATGGATGGCGGCAGGTGTCACTCTGATCGATCCCGCCTCCATCACGATTGACGATACCGTTCAATTACAACCGGATGTTATTATCGAACCCCAAACTCACCTGCGGGGTCATACAGTTATTGACACTGGGTGTCACATTGGACCGGGAAGTTTGATTGAAAATAGCCAATTGGGTGAAAATGTTACGGTACTGTATTCTGTCATAACAGATAGCAATGTGCAAGCAGGAACTAGGATTGGTCCCTATGCCAATTTACGCTCTCATGTAGAAGTGGGTGTCGGTTGTCGTGTGGGTAATTTTGTGGAATTAAAAAATACTCAGTTGGGCGATCGCAGCAACGTTGCTCATTTGTCCTATTTAGGTGATACGACTACGGGAAATTACGTAAATATCGGCGCAGGTACGATTACAGCCAACTATGACGGTGTGAAGAAACACCGTACAATCATCGGTGATCGCACTAAAACTGGCTCTAATAGCGTTCTAGTTGCACCGCTTACTCTGGGAAATGATGTTTACGTAGCAGCTGGTTCTACTGTTACAGAAAATGTCTCAGATGATTGTCTAGTGATTGCCCGTGCCCGTCAAGTCGTGAAACCAGGTTGGCGCAAGAAAAGTCCTGAGAGCCAAGTCAGTCCTGAGTGCTGATTGAGCCGACTTCTGTACCAACAGGAATTTCCAACGTGTCGCCAATCTTTTCGCCGTCGTGGTATGCGGCAAGGAGAATTTCACAAGTTTTTCCCCATGAGATCGCCCCAGTTGCATCAAGAGCGATCGCGCCGAAATCCCGCTTGTGTTCGTCTGCTTCTGCAAATGAGCGTTGCATAGCCTCGAGGAGGGACATACCATCCGTGACACGTACGACAACACGTGCCGCAAAGCACTCATCTATAATGTCTTCTCCAATACCAGTACAACTAACAGCAGCATGAGGAGTAGCATAATTTCCGGCTGGCATAGCAGAATCACTGACGCGCCCAATCCGTTCAAACCCCTTACCTCCTGTGGAAGTGCCCACAGCGAGTTTACCATTCGTGTCTAAAGCTACCACGCCAATCGTACCGCGTCGAGCATTGTTGGTTTCTAGCATTTCCTGTTCTGCAACCACATTCGCCATTACTCTCTTAAAATTATCCTGACGTTCCTGTATCCACTCTTGCAACCGCAAATCAGTTAAACCGTTATAAGTGGGAGTTTGTAATTCTCTTGCGAGTTCTGCCGCACCAAAATCTGATAGGACTCGGTCTGGAGAGGTTTGTAAAAAGTTTACTAAGTCGATAGGATTTTTTACACGCGAAACATTAATGACACCGCTAAAACTTTGGGACGTGCCATCCATAAGAGAGGCACTCATGCGGATTTGACCATCTGATTGCAGCACCGAACCAGTACCGGCATTAAAGCGCGGATCGTCTTCTAACATTTGACAACCCCGCACGACTGCCAATGCGGCACTCACACCTGATAGTAGTAAAGAGTAGACTTCCTCCACCACTGGATAAAGTGAGCGACGCACCACAGTCGCTCCCCCTTTACTTTTGAGGGAATTACCACTTCCCCCATGAATAATTAATTTGGGTTTAATCTTTAAATCCATTTCTTCCTTGCATGTTTTTTAGGGGTTATTCAATTTGTCTCATTTTTAGCTTCAGAACGACGCCGTCGGCAACGTTCTGAGCAATATTTCACATCATCCCAACAATCTTCCCATTTCTTGCGCCAGGTGAAGGGACGTTGACATACCGGACAGATTTTTGTAGGCAAGTCAGATTTAGAACGAGCACGTCCCATATTTATACCGTGGAGATTTGAGGAACGAGAAAGTGAGAGTAGGACAACTATTATAACCACTAAGTTACAAAAGCATGACTCTTTTAGGGAATTTAATATGGAGTTTGTCCCCATTTCACCAGATAGTAAAATTATGGAGCATTCAGAGCTTATAGCAGGAAAACTGTATCGATAACAATCACACCTATATGTAGGTGACCGTTTGTTTTTTATCTAAGTTGAGCCTATATTTTCACTCTCTTTTGTCCGAAACCGATCGCACTGGTTATGATGTGACTTCACCAACCAATTATCAGATCTGAGTACAGCTTCTACCTATAATAAAGTTGGTAATTCCTGATAAATACATCACAAACGTAGAAGGAATATTGTCGCTAAATTGGATATCTATCAAGTTTTAGTTCGTCCCTTTTTGTTCTCGCTGGTAAAAACAGATCCCGAGTGGCTACACCAGCAGACAATCAACAATTTAAGTCGATTGGGAAAAACTTCCCATCGCCCTCCTGTAAGTTGGATTGACAGAAGCCTACAGCAATCCTTGTGCCTCAGTAATCCACGTCTGGAACAAAATCTGTTTGGACTTCGCTTCCCTAACCCTATGGGTTTGGCAGCAGGTTTTGATAAGGATGGTGTTGCCGCGCCCATTTGGTCAAGTCTTGGTTTTGGCTTTGCAGAATTGGGAACTGTGACTTTTCATCCACAGCCGGGAAATCCGCCTCCCCGCTTGTTTCGCTTGCCTTTGGACAAAGCTGCTCTGAATCGTATGGGGTTTAACAATTGTGGTGCCCAGATCATGGCGACAAGATTAGCACAAATCAGGCAAGAGTCCAGCTTGTCGATACCTATAGGTATAAATTTAGGTAAATCTAAGGTGACACCTTTAGAAGAAGCCGCAAAAGATTATCTCGATAGTTTTCGCTTACTGAAAGATTGCGGAGACTATTTTGTGGTTAATGTATCTTCCCCTAATACCCCAGGATTGCGATCGCTCCAAGATGCTGCCATGCTAGGTACTATCTTGGATGTGTTGCAGCAGGAAAACGTTGCATACAAACCTCTTTTTGTCAAGATAGCACCGGATTTGGAATGGGAAGCGATCGCGGATATTATTTCCCTTGCCAAAACCTACCGATTGGCTGGAATTATTGCCACGAATACCACTATTCGCCGTGATGGACTGAAAACTCAGATAATTTCCCAAACTGGCAAATCTGTCTGGGAAGAAGCAGGTGGTATAAGTGGTGCGCCCTTAAGTGATCGTTCCACTGAGGTTATTCGGTTTATTTGGCAGCAAACCCAAGGGCAATTGCCAATCATCGGCGTTGGTGGCATTTTTACAGATGAAGACGCCTGGGAAAAAATAACTGCTGGTGCAAGTCTGGTCCAGGTTTATACAGGCTGGATTTATGAAGGTCCACTAATGGTACGCCGAATTCTTGCAGGTTTGCTTTCCAAGCTAAAACAAAACGGATTAAACTCCATCTCCGAAGCTGTGGGTTTAAAAGTAAAAAGTAGTATTCACTAACTTTTGCTTTCTTCTAAAGGGAAAAACTCCTTAATTTCTCGTGAGTATTTCCAGGCAATGCCATCCGGATCGCGGTTGCGACTCCATTCGGGAAACTCCGGATCGTCTCGCCGTTTATAGACAGTACTGGAATAAACATTGAGTCGCTTAGCCAGTTCAGATTGAATCAGAGATCCAAACATTAACTGTTTTTCTAAAGGTCGTTTGACTTCCTCCTGAGTGGGTGGTGGTAATTGAGTTTCTAGTTCTTGCTGCTGCTTAGGGGGCGGTGGTGCTAGAAATGGTAAGGTCTTTTTGGCAACTGTTTGAGAAATTAGCTCTTTGGGCGGCTCACTAATGTCAAGTATACTGCCCAATGTACTAGATGTAATAAAGTAATACACATTACTTTGGTCTTCCGAGTCTACGGCGTTAGCACCAAATTCCTTGGCTTTACTATCTAGGAAGCGCTTTGCCTTTTCCCCAGAAAAATTGCCTTTAAGTGCTAAGTCCATAGACGTAATTCTGCCTTGGTTTTCCTGAATCAATTTATGGAAAATCGGATTAACTTGCAGACTCCACTGTTGCCATTGATAACGCTGCCAAATATTGAATGCTAGGACCAGCAGGATGAACGCTAGCCACATTCGCCAGGTAGCAACTAGGAAAATAATCAAAAATGAGATTGGCAAAAGTAGAACGAGATAACCTTTGCCGTAACTTTCTATTGGTTTGTCACTCATGGCGGTAATTGCCAAGTGGTTTGTTGGAAAATAATAATATTATCTTGGCAAAAATTTGCACACTTGTTTGTATCATTTGTTTTCTTGCCGAAAATTTTTCCGGCAAACTGACAAAAGTATTTTAGTCTGGGTCTGTCTCAAAGCGTGTCTATAGTAGTGAATAAGGTCGCCACTGCCTTGCGGAAATCCCCCCCGAGTCCGGCAAGTGGCGCAGTGGGAAAAATTCTGACTATTTTAACGATCTGTCTCACAGCTAATTTTATTTTTGCAACCACTTGACATTGAGCAATCCGTATACTACATTAATATTACAAAACCAAGTTCACTTGTAGTAGATTCGCCGAGCGAACTTTGAACTTTGAATTGTTATGTGGCAGGTAGCTCAATTGCTAGAGCGCTAATTTTGCAAAGGAAGGGCCGATTATCGCTTTTAACGATCTCCCCCCTTGATTCGCCGGAGATGCAGGTTCAATTCCTGCCCCGCTATACCAAATGAGCGTTTTTACTGAGATTTTTTTAAATGCAAAAATACTATCTAAATTACGAAAAATTCCTGTAATAGAGTATCCAATAATACATTAATCTAAATTATGTGGTGGGACACTCTTCCTTTTTCACCCCTTGCCTGAGAAGGCCGAAGAATGAGGGTTATCGCTGGAACGAGAGGTCGCGGGTTCAAACCCCGCCCCACTACACCAATTTCAGTGATGAGTGAAAGGTTAAGAGTGAGGAATTTTATTTCCACTCCGCGCCTCCTGTACGGGCAGATTTAATCAAATAGCTTATCATATCCAAGATTAATCGCTCTTCACCTGCCCCTACTCCGCGCTTTAATTATGTGGCGGATAGTTCAGTGGATAGAACGCCGAAAACATCCTTGTTCATCCCTTGCCTGTAAAGGCCGAAGAATTAGGGTTATCGCCTTCCAAGCCGGATGTCGCAGGTTCGAGTCCTGCTCCGCCACCTTCGATTTTTGCCTGTAAAGGCTGGGAGATAATACAATAAACTACAAGTTATTTACACAAAAAAAGACAGAGACTCCACAGACTCAGCCAATTCCTGGACGGGAAGCAGAAATGATCCAGGGACGTTCTGGCGGTTGGATGTTTGATGCTGGGAGAAGGCAAATGCTGCGACGCTGTTTGCTGATTGGCACGGCACAAAGCACTTACTATGCAGGAAAGCAGGAGTTAACTGAGGATTTTGTCATGGTTGTCAGACAGGCGATCGCCGAAAATCCCCAACTTGTAGCCGATGAAATCCTGTATGCTAGCGATGGACGTGCCATTAATAACAGTGCGCCGATCCTGGCGTTAGTCTTGCTGTCGATGGGTGAAGCACCAGAAGCCAAAAAGGCATTTGCGGAAATCTTCCCCAAAGTCATTCGCACGGGTAGCCATTTTTACGAGTGGTTGAGCTACACCAAGTCCATGCGCGGATTTGGTAAAGTTGTACGCGAAGCAGGGAAAAACTGGTTTTTACGAGAAGACGTTAAGGGTTTGGCTTACCAGTTGCTGAAGTACCAGCAACGCCATAACTTTTCCAGTCGCGACGCCTTGCGTTTGTTCCATATCAAACCACCAACCGTAGAACACCAACAATTGTTTGAATGGGTTGTTAAAGGATGGGTTGTCTTACCATCAGAAATCCCTTCTACGGCCTTGGTACAGATTTGGTGGTATGAGTGGCTGAAACGCAATCCAGATCGGACACAAGAAGCCATTGCCCAAGGACGCCTAACTCACGAAATGGCAGCACCTATAGGCAAGATGGACAAATCTGCTTGGCAGTTGCTGTTCCAAGAAATGCCAATTGGTGCATTGCTCAGGAACTTAGGTTCGCTGACTGAACTGGGTGTTTTGCGAACTGATGAAAGCGACAATTTACTGCGGGTAGAAGCAGTTCTTAATAACAAAGAACATCTGCGTAAAGGTCGTATCCACCCTATTAATGTCTTAAAAGCCCTTAAGACTTATCAATCAGGTGGAAGTTTAGGACGCAGTAAAAAAACTTGGAATCCAGTTAACCGAATTGTAGACATCTTAGAAAAGGCGGTTGAATTATCTTTTGATGTCGTCCAACCTACAGGCAAAGTCTTTATGCACGCCGTAGATGTTTCTGGTTCTATGGGTACCTTAGTTGCGGATATGGGACTAAGCTGTTGTGAAATTGCCACAACAATGGCATTGGTGACAGCAAAAGCAGAGAAGAATTACATGATTCGCGGGTTTAGTACTGAATTCCGCGACTTGGGAATCACAGCCAAAGATAGTTTTAATTCAGCGGTTCGCAAAGCCAGCAATCAAAACTTCGGCGGCACAGATGCGTCTGTGACTTATGACTGGATGATTAAGAACAAGTTCAAAGCAGATGTCGTTTGCTGCTGGACTGACTCTGAAAGCTGGGCAGGTTACAAGCATCCAACTCAAGCGCTGGCGGAGTATCGCAAAAAGGTGAATCCAGAAGTCAAGGCAGTTTATGTCACCCTTGCACCTTACCAAATCACACTGGTAGATCCAAAAGACCCTTTATCCTACGATATTGCAGGCTTCGATCCTGGAGTACCGCAAATGATACAGATGATTGCAAGTGGAGACATTTGATGCGCGGATCGCTGCCTCCAAAACGAAACCTCTAACAATTCCACTTGTATTTGTAATCACTCTCGTTTCTGATTACTTAAATTTCCGTCAATAAATTAAGTACCGTGCGATCGCATTCAGAAGGCAGAAGTACGTTCGCGCAGCGTCTCCGAAGGAGAAGGCAGAGGGCAGCTATGATCCCACGTTTAAAAACGTGGGATCATAGCTTGGACGCTTTGTATCTCGCGCTACGCGTCTCGATACAATTCTTTTTTTTTACTGGGCTTTATACCACGCCAGATGCTTCAACGCGGGGAACCCGCGCAACGCACTGGCTCCAGAACTAAAGTTTTTATTAGTACTTCAAACCTTCTGCTTTCTGCCTTTCTTTGTAAATTCAGCTGACATTCTGAAATGTTGTTTTCCAAGGCAACAAAGAATACTGTTAGAAAACAAAACCCCGGTTAGTACGGAAATACTGACCGGGGTTTTAGTCTACAAAAAAATAGGTGCTTATTTGCTTGATGAATTTAGCGATCGCATTCAGAATTGTTGATTTCCATCTGCCTAACGCTCCCGATCAACACGCAAATTCATGCTTGCTGAAGCTAAAACCTCCTCCGTCTAACCCTATTGCTGAAAAGAGACGGGTAAATTCTATGTTTTGACAGTGTTTGATTTGTGTTTCTGCCTCAACTGGTCAGAAATCCGAGTGAATTAGTTAATTTATTTTCTTTTTATGTAAAGTATAACTAAAGATTTAGTTAAGTATGATACATTTCTATTGTCAAAAGACATCTGATGCACGATCATAAATCCTACTGCTGTTTAAACCTATACAAAGTGCATCTTAGAGCCTACAGATCTTTATAGCGCTCAAGATCTGAAAGAAGCATCTTAATATTTATCTTTATCAGGGATGGTTGGAGACTCTAGTCTAATCGTGTCAACGACTCCGGTCTAAAGACACGGAGCATCTAGCCTCGCGCTCATGTTTACGACTTTAAGCATAGTTGACCAGCTTAAGTACCCCGAGTACTACGTTATTGGCAAGTGTTAAAATTCCTACTTCTGGATGCGTGCCAGTCCATGAACCCTAGAACCGAGTAGTTAAAAAGATTAGAGAGTTAAATCCGTGCTGCTTGGAAAGTACCGACCAATAACATTAGCGAGGCAAACTTTACCCAGTAATGGAGGCTCTTATGAGCAAAGCACTAGTAATCGACACCAAAAAAAGACCCCAAAATCCAATTCATCCAGCCCAAGCGCGGCAACTGTTGAGAAACAAAAAAGCCGTAATCTTTCGCAAATTTCCGTTCACAATTATCCTCGTCGAGTCAAAACCAGATGCTGTTGTAGAACCATTAAGAATTAAGATTGACCCAGGTTCAAGAACAACTGGTATTGCTGTTGTTAATGATGCCAGTGGAGAAGTTGTATGGGCGGCAGAACTGCAACATCGCGGTTTTGCTATCAGAGATTCTCTAACATCACGGCGTCAACTACGTCGAACTCGAAGAAATCGCAAAACCCGTTACCGACAGCCGCCAAAACACGAATGGTTTAGGAAGGGAAATAAGCAACCATGTCCTCAACAACGTAGAGATGGGTGGTTAGCACCAAGCTTGATGAGTCGTGTTCATAATATTGAAACGTGGGTTAAGAGGTTGTGCAAGTTTGCCCCTATTACTGCCATATCTCAAGAATTAGTCAGGTTTGACACCCAATTAATGCAGAACCCTAAAATCCAGGGAAAAGAATACCAACAGGGAACTCTTGCAGGATACGAAACTCGCGAGTATTTGTTGGAGAAATGGGGGAGACAATGTGCTTACTGCGGACTGAAAGAGATTCCCTTGCAAATTGAACACATTCATCCAAGAGCGAAAGGAGGTTCTAATCGGCTGGCTAATCTGACTTTAAGTTGTGAGAACTGCAACATCAAAAAAGGGACTATGGATATTAGAGATTTTCTAAAAAAAGACCCACAAAGGTTGAAGAAGATTTCTCAGCAAGCTCAGAAACCGTTGGCTGATACTGCGGCTGTTAATGCAACCAGATTTAAGCTCTTAGAAATGCTTAAGGCAACTGGATTACCTGTAGAAACAGGGTCGTCGGGGTTAACCAAGTTTCATCGGACTACCCAAAACCTGGAAAAAACTCATTGGATTGATGCGGCTTGTGTAGGTAAATCTACTCCTACTCTCATGATCAAAGGCATAAAACCACTGCTAATTACAGCGAATGGGCACGGGAAACGTCAAATGTGCGCTACTAATAAGTATGGTTTTCCACAGCGTTATCGCACTCATCAACAAATCCATTTTGGCTTCCAGACTGGCGACATCATCAAGGCTGTTGTCACCAAAGGGAAAAAGGGTGGTACTTATGTTGGTAGAGTTTTGTGCCGTGCAACTGGTAGTTTTGATATTTCTACTCCAAAAGGTAGAGTGGCGGGAATTAGTTACAAATATTGTTCATCTATTCATCAAAGAGACGGTTACTCTTATGGTTTTTGATGCTCAGATTTGTACACGGCGATTAAAATCGCACGTGTCATGTTTCATCCCCGAACTAAAGTTACGGGGCTTCCACATCTACCGAGAGTTTTAGGTGAATGTATCTTGCTAAGCTGTAGCTACTAAATGAATACCAGCAGGATACTAGTCCTCCGGTGTATGAGACGATCATGTTGCAAGTGGCAGATCGCCCATCCATACAGACTCAGTAGAAAAGTCAGGCGTTAGGGCTCGTCGTCAATCGAGTTGAAGATATTCAAGGGCTTTGAGTGGCAAGCCATTCAAAGCCCTTCAAACTTGACGCTTTATCCTCAATTAACACAAATTTTGCGGGTATTGGCGAAAATCGAACGATGTGATATTAGCAATTTTGGACGTTTCTGCCATTTTGCCTGCCATGCGCCGGTAATAAGTAACCAGGTATACATATATATTTTTATGGTTCAAAAGCCATTCAAGTCTCATTCTAGTGAACACCAACCCTCCAAATCTGCTCAAGAGCAGAGTACTGATTCAATGCATGCAACTTGTGTAGATGCTGTAGCGCCTCATTTGAGAAAGCCTCTACAATCTCGTCTCACTTCTCATCGGCTCCTGTTAGACGGAACCAAGCCGATAACTGACAACTTACAGACGCCTCTTAAAGGTAAGATAGTTCGCTGGTGGAAAGGCGTTAATGTGAGAGCAAAAGTCACCTCTGTTGCAGTTGTGATGAGTACAATTCCAGTGTTGGCAATTGGGATAACTGGCTATTACTTTGCCAATCGCTCGATTACCAAGCAAGTGGAAGCTTTTGGCAAAGCGAGGGTAGTTGACTTACAACAGACAGCGAACCTGTTTATGCGTCAATGCTTGAGTAATATCCAGGTTATGGCGAGCCTAGATGTGTTTACCAAACGTGAGTTGCGATCGCACACGACAGAGCGAGATAAGGTGGCAGTTCTGACGCGCTTAATGAATATCTATGGCATCTATGATAGCATTGCGATTTTTGATTTACAGGGGAATGTAGTCGCTCAAACTACAGGAGCCGCACTTGGCAACCAGCTCGACCAAAATTATATTCAAGCCGCTTTAAACAATGACGAAACGACGAGTATCAGCCAGCCAGAGCTTTCAGAAAGCTCAAAGGTTTTTTGTTTTTATTCCGCTTCCGTTATCAAAGATAAAGAAACAGATCGACCTATTGGTTTCATCCGTGCGCGTGTTCCAATAGCATTTCTGGATGAGGTACTCCGAAATTATGGGACTCAAGGGACACAGTATTACCTGATGAATGCTGATAACGAAGTTTTTCTGGGTCCGAAAGGCTCTACTGAAGCTACAAGAGAGATCACATTTGAGCCTTCAAATACAGAAGCAACGGATAGCCCAAAGGAATACAAAAAAATTGTTGCTGAAGAGATTTATCCTTTCTTTAAGCATCTTATGGCAGTTCATGAAATCAGCACTGCTATCTTCTACAATTCAATAACTAAGACCGAGCAACTGCTCATTTACAGTCCTCCTGTGCCGCTTCGAGGGTTGCCTTATCTTGATTGGCGGGCGATTGTTTCTATCGATACAGACATTGCTTTCGCTACGCAACGACAATACCTGCTCATCCTCTCAGTTGGAACTAGTATCACCACTTTATTGGTAGCTGCGATCGCCGCAGTTCTTGCGAACCGAGCAACTCGCCCAATTGTAGCTGCGGTAAGAGCGGTTGAAAAAATTGGTCAAGGAGCGTTGGGAACTCGCCTATCCTTTCAGGGAAGAGATGAAATTGCTTCATTGGGAAGCAACATCAACCAGATGGCAGAACAGTTGCAGGAATTTTTAGAGGCACAAGCGTTTGAAGCAGAACAAGAGCGGTTGCTGACGACAGCAAAAGGGGCTGGGGCAATACGGACACAGGATCTTCAAGATATTTTTGATTGGACTCTTGAGGGAACCCGGAATCTCCTGCAACTTGATCGGCTTGTGATTTATCGCTTTAATGCAGAATCGAGTGGAGGCGTTATCTCAGAATCGGTTGCGGCAGGCTTGCCAAGTACCCTTGAACTTAATGTCAATGATTCCTGCATTCCTCAAGTAGTTCGTGACGCCTACCAACAAGGTCGAGTTTTAGTCGAAGATGACATTTTCCTGGCAGGGTTTCATCTCGAACATCTCAAGTTGCTTGAACAATTACAAGTCAAAGCAAGTTTGATCGTTCCTATTCTTGGTGGCGGTGAACTTTTCGGGTTGTTGATCGCTCACAGCTGCTCTAGTCCCCGCGATTGGCACAAGTCTGAGATCGATTTCCTCAAGCGCTTAGGTCATGAGCTTGGGCTTTTGATCAATCGAGTAGAATTGCTAGAGAGAACGCTCCGTCTAGCAGAAGAGCAGCGTCAACTTAAAGAAAGACTGCAAAAACGGGCATTACAACTGCTTGCAGAAGTAGACCCCATCAATCAAGGAGATTTGACGATCTGGGCGAAGGTGACGGATGATGAAATTGGCACGCTCGCGGATGTCTACAATACTACTGTAGCTAGCTTATGGAAAATTGTGCTTCAGGTGCAGAAAGCAACCGCGCAAGTTGTTGTGATAACCAGCACAAATGATATTTCAGTGCAATCTTTATCAACAGAGGCATTAGTGCAAGCAGAGGAAATCAGCACTGCCTTAACACTGGTGACAGCAATGGCGAACAAGGCAAGAGAAGTTGCTGCCAATGCTGTACGCGCCGAAGAAGCAGTGAAAGAAGCAGATCGAACTGTGGCAGAAGGAGATGCTGTCATGAACCAAACAGTGGATGGAATGCATGCAATCCGGTTAACTGTTGCGGATACAGCTAAGAAGGTGAAATATCTTGGAGAGTCTTCACAAAAAATTTCTAAAGCCGTTGACTTAATTGATGCTTTTGCTACTCGAACCAACACTCTGGCAATCAATGCTTCGGTGGAGGCATCGCGAGTAGGATCGCAAGGAAGAGGTTTTTCAATCATTGCCGATGAAGTGCGCATCCTAGCACGACAATCCGCAGAAGCGACAGAAGAAATCAGACACTTGGTGTTCAACATTCAAGCACAAACCAGGGAGATAGTTGCAGCGATAGAATCAGGAACAGAGCAGGTTGTGACGGGAACGAATTTAATAGATGTCACTCGCCGAAGCTTGAATAAAATCACAGCAGTCAGTTCTGAAATTAGTCAACTAGTGACTACGATCTCTCAAGCAACGATTTCTCAATCCCAAACCTCCGAGATCGTCACCCAAACTATGCACAATATTGCCTTGATCGCCAATCAAACTTCCGCAGAAGCAAATCACGTCACCGAGTCGTTTGAGCAATTGCGCCAAGTGGCTCAATTATTGCAGGAAAGTGTCGGGCAATTCAAAGTTCGGTAGAGCAAACAGCATCTTTGATGAACTATGACAATCCCCACTAATCTCCGCGACTACGCCTACCAATTTTTCATTAAAAGCCACATTCAAGCGATCAGTGGTCATGCTTCTCTTAATGAACTACAGAAGTATTTAGGTGTCACACCTGAAGATAAACAGAATGCCGTTCTACAACTTAGTTTTTTAGGGTAAAGAATGCAGATTGTGTACAATGGAAATGTGATTATCTAGATAGCAGTTCTTATCTTTACCTCATCTGTCCCTGCACGAACCATGATTGTACGAACCAGTGATCCAAAGATACGCCATCCTACTAAACTTAAACTAGCAAGTCGTGTAGCTAATAATAAATCCTCCAATCGTATTTGTATAATTCCATCAAATAGTAAAGCGTTTCCAATTACATCGGACGAATCGTTTGAAAGTGGTGGTAGATACATACGTTGCGTAGATTCAAATTTTAAAAGTTCCCCAATGAGTTGCTTAACATTTGGATTACTCCTCATAATTGGTTGTATGCGTAGTAATGCCGCATATTGACGACGATCAGGAACGATATCACAAGTGGAACTAGCTATCACAAAGTTTGTGTTAGTGATACGTTCACCTAAAAAGTAAGCTGCATCCGTATTAACAATATCGCCTTGCAAAAGAGTAAAAGAATCATCGTCAGCAGTTAATAGCTTTAGATTAAGCACGTCTTTATACTCAATAGGTGGACGTATAATAGCCCTTTTTGCATTAAAAACTTGCTGACGATGGTTTGTTTTGCCAAGATTTTTGGCAAAGTTCCGAATAATTTCAAGCGCTGATACATAATGGGAGAGGTCTTGTAAATGCGCTTCAAGTTCCACTAGATTTTTGGGTGGAGAGTAAGTAGTAATAGGATCAACAGACATTAATCTTTCAAAGTAACAATTTTTTCATCAAAAGGACGCACGATAATATCTGGATCAATATCTACTTCATCTTCAGTATCTACATCAGTACTTTCAGGAAGTAAAGCATCAAATGTATCACGAGTTGGAAGTTCAGGAAGAGTACCTAACGTAGAAGCAGCTTCTATCAATAGGTTAATACTATCAGTATCTCGGTGCTTCTTTACAACACGAATAGTCTGAATTAGTATACGTAGTCCTTGACGGACACGATCTACATCACGAGCTAATCCCAACATCTGTTGAAAGTCACGCTCTTCTATGATGCGGTACTGACCTGTCTTAGTTTGCAAAATACCGATTGTACCGTTTTTGATAGGTTCAAGACATCTTGCCCCTTCTGCACGAAATTTTTCAAAAGATGACCATTGAATACCGACTTTTAGCGTAAAAGGTGTCAAATCTTGAACTACGCTTCCCATAAGCATCTCCTGTTTTCTTCTTATTCTCCAATATTAATATTTTTTTCGTTGGCTTTTCAATGGGAATACGTTGGAAAAAGTTGCGTTCTGTCTTTATCGCTCCCGCCTCTATCTCAGACATTACCTCCATCCTAACCTGGAAGTTAGTGACGAACAGGTGTTAGGTGCGGCTGCAAGCTTGGCGATGCTGAGTTTTGTTGGGGGAGATGTCGGGATATGTCTGTTTCACGACATCGGGGTGAAACAATTCAGCAGCAAAAATAAAAAATGTACTATATAATACTTAATATTTAAGCCATAACTAAGTATTATCGGTCACTTAACATGGTTTTACCACTATACTTATTCTTAAATATTATAGATAAGTGATAGTATATATC
>JAQYWO010000147.1 GCA_029379215.1 Rhizonema sp. PD37 | reverse complement strand
TTCATAAATAAATTTAGGGGCGCTACTCCCGATTGCCGAAGGGCAGATCAAAAATCAATATCCCGTGACTCATAGCTGCCTTTCTTCGGTAAACTCAATTGAGTGTACGATAAATTACTGAGTTAGCTTAACCTGCAAGAATTGAACTCATTTTAGTGTGGAGAATATTAAGGAGAAAAAATTCTACAGAAAACCGCACTTGCGTCGCACTGCTGTATTTAGCAATGAATTATACTCCTCATTGTTAACGCGATAAGCACCAAACCTCTCTAAATGAGGATTCATCATTTGGGCATCAAACAGTACAAATTGCTGAGATCGTAGCCGTTGAACCAGCTTCACCATTGCCGTCTTAGAGCCTTCAGGAATGTGGTAGAACATCGACTCCCCAATAAAAGCGCCACCGATGACTATTCCTAAAATTCCTCCAGCCAATTCATCCCCCAACCAAGTTTCAAAACTGTATGCCCAACCAGTTTGATAAAGTTCCCAGTAAATTTCTTGTAATTCTTGTGAAATCCAAGTCGTTTCCCGGTTAGCACATCCAGCTACCACAGCCTTGAAGTCGCGGTTAATTGCAACAGTAAAACGTTCTTGATTAAGAACGCGCTGTAAAGATTTCGGATAGCGAAATCGCTCATCTAAGGGTATGAGAGTATGATCGCGACTGGAATACCACTCTAAGACATCATTCTCATCAGCCATGAGAAAGTATCCCTGAGCATAACCGTGAATAATAGCGGCGACATCATACTGCATAGGAAAAAATGTGATTTTTCCTTCAATTGTGGCAGACTGGTTTCTCTAGCGCACTTATAATATCCAACGACATCACCGTAATAAACCTGAGTTCGACGTAAAAAAAGACAGAAAAGAAACGTTCCTCAGTAGCTGTGGCGAAGAGGTGGTTGATTCAAAAGTTATTTTCAGTATATGGTTGATAAATGATCGACTGATCGCTATCAAAAATAGTATAGAAGGGTAAGAAGCCCTGCGCTTTAGCTGGGAGAGGACACCCTCAACGATAAAATGAATGAACCAATTCCACCCATCACCCTACCCCCTTCTGAAAATCCAGAACTAGAGGGAGAATGGTTGCTACAGCGTTTGCATCGGTGGCTAGATAAGGAGTTTATTCCAGAAGCCGTTAATCAAAATATTGCCGAACGAGTGGCAAAGATTTTTGTGCGGCAACGCATGGAAGGTGAAAACGATCTGGGATCTCTTGTACTTGCCATCGTCACTGAAATGCAGGGGTTTGATTTTTCCAAAAGTTTTTATGGAGAGTTTGCGATCGCCAACGCCGTCAGCGATCTACTCTTAGAAAGTTTGGGAATTGACAAGTGTTGTGGACAATAATTTTTGTTAATTGTTAGTTGTTAGTTGTCAAAAAGTTTTACTAACGACTAACGACTGTACGGGCGGGTTTGCCAAGATTGTTCTTTTTGACTGACAAGTTACTAGTGGTTCATGTCATTAGTTTTGATGGGTTATGAAATTTCGTAGTCAGCGCTTCAGCGCTTAAATTGAGCAATAAATTGCTCACTACGAACCCCTCAAAATTACTGACAAGTTACTAGATTAAACCCGAAGATCGACTGTACTGGCGGGTTTGCCAAGATTGTTCGTTTTTACTGACAAGTGACTAGATTAAACCCGAAGATTGAATGTACGGGCGGGTTTGCCAAGATTGTTCGTTTTTACTGACAAGTGACTAGATTAAACCCGCCCCTACTAATCTTCCTACCAGCTAGACTTAACCACGCCTGGTAAAAGACCTTCATGCGCCCATTGTCGTAGGACGTTGCGAGAAACACCAAAGTCCCGATAAACACCTCTTGAACGACCAGTTAACCAGCAGCGGTTGCGGCGACGGGTTGGTGCGCTGTTGCGGGGAAGCTGTTGAATTTGTCTATGGACATCAAGCTTATCAAGAGGAGATTCTGCTTGTCTGAATTCTTCTAGCAATGCTTCCCGCTTATCAGCATACTTTTCCACCATTTTGACGCGCTTTTTCTCGCGCTCGATCATGCTCTTTTTTGCCATATAATTTGTAATTTCACCCAAAGACAGGATTTTCCATCCTATATAATATAGCGTTTGTTTGCTTCTTGACTTAAGAGTCAGAAATCTTCTTACTGCTGTCTGTGACTGCTGACACCTTTGCTTGTATTACGTGAAATGCAGTTGGGCAAAGATCACAGAGTTGACAAACATCACAAGCAGGAGAACGTGCTTTACAGACAGTACGACCATGATAAACAAGTCGAATTGACCAATTTTCCCAGTCTTGTTGAGGTAACAAGCTCATCAAATCTCGTTCAATTCGGATGGGATCTGTATGTTCGGTTAAACCCAAACGTCCGCTAAGGCGTGTAACGTGAGTATCCACTGTCACCCCTGCATTAATTCCGTAAGCATGAGCGAGAACGACATTTGCCGTTTTCCGCGCCACACCAGGAAGTAACAGCAACTGTTCCATTCGCCTTGGCACTTCACCGCCAAAGTCCGAGACAATCATCTGACAAGCGGATTTTATATTCTTCGATTTGTTACGATAAAACCCTGTCGAACGTACCAGATTTTCTAACTCTGCTACATCAGCGTTCGCCAAACTCGTTACATCTGGAAAGCGAGCGAATAATGATGGTGTTACCTTGTTAACCCGCTCATCCGTACATTGAGCGGAGAGAATCGTTGCTACTAACAATTGTACAGGCGTTTGGTAACTGAGAGAGCAAATGGCATCTGGATAAAGACGCTGCAAACGAACTAAAATTTCTAGCGCTCGTTGCTTTTTAGATGAGCGTTTGCGAGTACTAATCACTGGAATAACTTTTGTATCCACTCCAGTTGAGTTGTTTCTTTGACTATGAGGAAAATTCCCAGTCCCAAAAGTAACATTAAACCTGTTTGCATAACACCTTCTTGAATGCGCTCTGGCAAAGGCTTACCGCGCAAACCTTCAATCAGTAGAAAAGCCAGTTGTCCTCCATCCAAAGCTGGTAGAGGCAGAATATTGATGATAGCCAGGTTAATGCTAACAACAGCCGCAAAAAATAGCAGATTTGTATTGTCAGCAGCTGCCAATTTAGCTCCAGCTTTCACAATATTAACTGGTCCAGAAACCTGTCCAACCGTTTGTTGAAAGTTGGTAATCAACAGTCCAAAACCGCGTAGGGTATCCAGAAAGACTTGTTGGAATCTTTTAGCAGCAATGCTCAAAATTTCAATGGGATTACTGGGGCGACGATAAATAGGTTTCCCGTTTGGTACAAGTTGAACGCCTATTAACCCTTTGCCGTCTGCTCCTTTTCTCGGTGTTAATTTCAGGAGCAATTGTTCGCTGTCTCTTTGGACTTTTAGCGCAATCTCCTGCTCTGGATGATTTTGAATTTCTTTTCTCAGCAAGGTGGTCGCATTTTCAGATGCCCCCAGATCTTGATTGTCAACAGCAAGAATAATATCCCCTTCTCTGATTCCAGCTTTATAGGCAATAGAGGTTTCAACATTGACTGGCTGTACTAAGACACCTGGCTGATAGTTATATTTTTCTGGGATACCAACTATACCCAACTGTAAAACTAACACCAAGTAGGCAAAGATTAAATTTGCGATCACTCCGGCACTGATGACGATCGCCCGATCCAAAATTGGACGGTTACGCATCAAATTTGGATCATTGGGTGGAACCTCACTGTCTGGATCATCATCAGGAAAGCCGACAAAACCACCCAAAGGAAAGGCACGGACAGCGTATTCGGTTTGCTCTCCTTGGTATTTCCAAATAGTTGGACCAAATCCGAGAGAAAACCGATTAACATAAATACCTTGAGACCTTGCTGCAATGAAATGGCCTAGTTCGTGTACTAGGATCAGAACAGCTAAGACTGCGATCGCCGCTAAAACTGACATAGATAAAATTAATGAACGTGCTGAGGCTATACTACTCTCCATTTTAATGAGGCGTTGCATTCCTGCACTGCTCTCAAATGGTATATTTTCCTGGAAAGGGGAGTCAGAAAAAGAGACTTCGGTTTACAGTACGTCTCGTCTTAAGTATGGTTGTAGGGCTTCTGGGATTTGCACCCGCCCATCTTCAAGTTGATAATTTTCCAAAATCGCTGCCATTGTGCGTCCGATCGCCAAGCCAGAACCGTTGAGGGTGTGTACTAACTGCGTCCCTTTCTTGCCAGCTTCTTTAAAGCGAATCTGCCCCCGCCTTGCTTGAAAATCTTGAAAATTAGAACAACTGGAAATTTCTCGGTACTTAAGAGCAGAGGGCAACCAAACTTCCAGATCATATGTTTTAGCAGCACCAAATCCTAAATCCCCAGTACATAACTCCATAACTCGATAGGGCAAATGCAAAGCCTGTAAAATAGCTTCCGCATTTCCCACCAATTTTTCTAACTCATCAGATGAGGTGGTTGGATGAACAATTTTCACTAATTCAACTTTGTTGAACTGATGCAAGCGAATCAATCCCCGCATATCGCGTCCATAACTACCAGCTTCGCGGCGAAAACAGGGAGTATACGCGCAGTGGTATATTGGTAAGTCATCAGATGCGATCGTTTCACCACGGTAGAGGTTTGTCACTGGGACTTCTGCTGTGGGAGTCAGCCACAAATCATCAGCCGCGCATTTAAAACTTTCTTCAGCAAACTTGGGTAGTTGACTTGTTGCCGTCATTGATTCAGTGTTAACTAAAAATGGGGGAATGACTTCCACATACCCTGCTTCTATTTGGCGATCGAGCATAAACTGAATCAATGCCCTTTCTAATGCTGCACCAGCACCTATTAGAGTCACAAAGCGACTTTGTGCCACTTTTACCGCGCGTTCAAAGTTAAGAATACCTAACTTTTCGCCAATTTCCCAGTGGGGAAGGATATTGCGGTTCTGAGGAATGTACTCTTCACCCCATGAGCGAACTTCTACGTTCTCTTCCTCATTCAAGCCAATGGGTGTAGAGTGTTCCGGCAAGTTAGGAAGTGAGAGTAAAAGTTCTTCAATTTTTGCCAGTAGATCTTTCTCTTGAGGTTCTAATGTCCCGATCAAAGCTTTAGTAGAACTGCCTTCATCTCGCAATGCTTTAATTTCTGGTTCATTGGGGTTACAACCAGCTTTAATTTTTTCAGGAATTAATTTAGCAATTTCATTGCTGCGTGCTTGGAGTTGATTTCGCTTCGCTTCCAAATCGCGTTGAAGTCTATCTAACTCCACAAGTGGTTGAATGTCATAGTTACCACCACGACTATTTAACCTTTCTTGAATTAATTGTGAATTTTCTCGTATTTGTTTAATATCCAGCACAGATTTTTCTCACGTCTTGTAGAAACTGGGGAAGTTCTGAATACACTTACTCTTTAAGTGTTGAATTTGAACTGCCAGAGGTCAGAACAAACAACTTTTACCGTATAAGATAGGCTTAGTCATACCTTATTTATGTAGGCTTTTAGCTGGAGTTTGTGCAATTTTACCTTGCCATGATAGCAAAAACAAAGTTTCTGCAAAATAGAGAGTGGTTAGGAGCCGCTTAGCCCGACTCCCTACTACGACTATGGTTTAATGCGATTAAGAAGCCAAATCGACGCGACAAGTCCGGCAAAATGGGCGAAAACAGTGTTAGTGTTTGCTTGCACAACAAAAATATCTAGTGATTGGATGATTCGGCTAGGATCAACCTGAGTTAAAACTCCACCACCAAATTGTGGTACTGTTAATGATTTTGTTAAGAGAGTGCCAACGATCGCTTCCGCGCCTAAAAGAGTCACAAGCATTCCTACCAAATGGACGATCAATCCCAACCGTACAACCTGAACAGTCTCAATTTTGCGAGGACGGTTGCTGGGATTGGATGATTCAAGTTGCCTACCAATCCTGGTGTAACGGAAAGCTAGATAAATGCTGACAGCTAAGGCAATCAGTCCGCTCACTGCTAAAATGACGCCAAACCCAGTGCCTGGATTATTGTTATTAGTGCCAGTTCTCTGACTAAAAACGGCAAATAGCAAAACTGCGCCAGAAATAACACCCAGCACTAACTGAGTCCAGAAGCTAATCCAACCTGTGAGGCGAAATGTTTGGGCAATTGCCCGGAGTTGAGAGGAATCTGACATACCGATCACCTATGTGCGAGTGAAGAGCGAGCTATATCTTGTACCAGAATGACACGAGCTTGTCGGTTGAAACATCAATAAATAACTGGCGACGAACACTTTTTTGGCAAGGAAGAGGTGGAAGAAAATTCTTCGGTATGTCCGTCGGCAGCTATGTTGGAGACTGAGAATTTTTAAGTATAATAAAATACGCACTATCTTAGTACTGAGTCAGGACCACACTATTACGCTCTGGTGTTAGCATGTAAGTGTTTTGGGCAAAGTGGGGAAAAACATGTACTTTTGATATCAAAAAATTCATGACATAGCTGCCCTCTGCCCGTGACTTATAGCTGCTTAGCCGTTTGTGCTGGTCATTCGGCTCAATCTTACCGCCATTTACTCATATACTCCTAACAGATACAGCTTGTTTGGTATTACTATTGCCATAAGTAAATGGAGAGACGAGTCTCTTAATTACAAATAATTCAGTGCTAAATACCTACTTGTGTGTGTTCAGTGTTTGTCTTGCGTGGAATCGGATATGGCTCTTTACATAATCTTTAAGCTTTAGCACTAGAATAATCACTGTTCCACAAAGTGTTTGTTAAGTTTGTTAGAAAAAGCTCGTTTTACCGATAGAATTGCTTAGGCAGCAATTGATGCTTAAGCAATCCTCACGTACTCGGCATTGCTTGACACAAGGATAGCAGCACAACTACTGTTCATTTGCTTCTCACCACACCGCTTAGAAGCTCAGGTCAGGGGGTACAAGTCTTTGTATCCCCAGAACTGGCGCATACATTCCACTACTGACAAGTGTGGGTTACATTTTATTGTTTGCGCTTTGCTAATCAAGCCTGAGTATTGTTATATACTTTACCTTTGGGGTGTATTTCTTTATACTCAAAATCAGGGTTATCGGTTCATCCTTAGGCATATTTTTAGCTATTCACCAACCATGAAACTTGAGGATATATATCAATTCTTTGAGAATCCTCCACCAACTTACCTCTGTCAGGAACTAACAGTTTGTTATATCTTGTATGTTTTACTACAAGGTGAATCCTATGGAACCGAGTTGATCCAACAACTGGAGATTGAGTACCCAACCTATCGGCTTTCGGATACAGTACTTTACAGTGCAATCAAATTTCTGGAAGACCAAAAGGCAATTACTGGGTATTGGAAAAAGCTTGAAGGACGTGGTCGTCCAAGAAGGATGTACCAAGTTTCCGCAGAATGGAAAACTCAAGCTCAGGATTTAGCTCGTTTGTGGCATCAGTACATTAGTAAAAGGACAAATTAACAAATAATTACAAGTTACTAGGCACAACGTATGTGGTGCTTGGTAATCGGTCATTGGTAATTGGGCAAAAGGGCAAAGCGTCAAGAGATCATTTTCTTCACAATCATCCACTTACCCATTACCAGCCTCACAAGGTACTAGCAACTCACCCAAATAGTTAATAATGAATAAGTCTCCTCCAATAAAACTGTCATAGTTAGATATGGATACTGCTATCCTGCCATCCACATTGTTGCTTACATTGTTGTTATCGGTCGGCTTGTTCTTTTTTATTCGGGCATCCACCAAAGACCGTATAAAAAAAGAATTACTCGTCTCCAATCTAGACGAAACTACTCTCATGCAACAATTACAGGAGTATTTCCGCACACGGTCTTACCAAGTGGTAGCGGTAGATCCAGAACAAAACCAAGTAACGTTTGAAGGATTTGTTAGCCCCAGTTGGTTTTTAGCTGTGTTTTTGACACTGTTATCAGCGGTTGGTTTTCTTTGTCTGGCGCTAGTTTTGTCACTGCTTTTTCCTCACATGAATATAGTTTTTCTAGGTATGGTACTGTTGTCTCCTTTAAGTGGTATTTTTTATTGGAAAAAATCTGCAAGATTTGAGAAGGTGTTGCTAAAAGTAGAAGCCGCCCAAAATAAACTGAGAGACTTAAGTCAAATTACTGTTATTGCCCATCGAGATGAGATCAATGAGTTACAGAAAACACTAAAGTTAAATCTATATGAGTAACTATATATACTGAAGTACCAAATGATAGAATTTGAAATTTAAAGATAGAAATGTATATTTCCTCCCCTAGCTAGAGGCTAGGAGAGGAAATATATACTAAAGGGTTTATGAGAAGCAGACGTCCGATAGAGTCTTAGAGAGATGGACGTGAGTGAGGAAATTCCACAACTTTTATTGCGGAAAACAAGCTGCCTTTAAAAGAAAGAGCGTACTGGGTGATGTAACAAAGATTATTTGCAATCAACCGCATTAAATCCTTACGCAACGCTTATGTTACTCCGCCACTCCTACACAGTAGCTCCCCATGTACGGCATAAAGGATAGCTTACTTGTAAGTCTGGCTTGGGATAGAGTCGCTCTATCTTCGCTTCAGTATGTATTCTCACACTGAAAATCAACTAGTATAAACCTAATGATTTAAAAGACGTTGATTATCTAAGTTATCTCTTCTCGGTTTTATTGGCAACGCTACAATCAAAAAACGAAACTTTTGAATAACCTTAGCAATTTTGCCAGTTAATATTCGTCAAAGTTTACACTCAAAACCGCTTATGATAACTATTGATTGTTCAACGATTTCCTGCGCCCACAGGTTCCAGAACTAAAGGAGTTTCTAAAGTTCTCAAACTGGGGAATAAGAAATGGTTTTCTTCTACATATTGAGCACCAAACAGACCCTTTTCAGCCCAGAAGTAACGATCTGTTGTGTGTTCATTTCGCTTTACGAGTAGCAACGCAGGTGGTGAGATTCTTTCAGCTAAAATAAATTTTCTAGCTGCTGTCACTGGTTTATCTTCACCGCTTTCGATGCTATATTGTGGCACGTGCTCAAGAATTCGTCGTCCTTCCTGACGACGACGGCTTTTCCTCTTTCGTCTCCTTGCCAACCTATTATCCTCCTCTTTCAAGCTACAGACTGTAGTTATAGCTACAAAATCCGTCGTAATTATAGGAGTTCTAGTTCTGAAAATCAATAGTTTTTAATCTTTTGATACAACTGATACAACACAGTTGAAAAATAGAGGGGATATATAATGCTGAAGAGCGAATCATTTACTGCTAAATTTGGTTAAGCTTTGTGAAATGGGAAAAATAAACCCCCTGTTGCTCGTCTTCGTTGTTTAGTCCTTAACCTTAAGCAGTATCTGAAAAATGTCAATGTCTGCCAGTTCCGATTTTATTGCTCTGTGCCAAGAGCAAATGGCACTATTAGCTCAAGGGCTGGGAGCATCTTTGAGCGTTGTGTATTTAACACAAGAATTAGTGGAGACACCGACGAATGAAGCGAAACTGATTCCTGTGGTTGTTTATCCAGAAACGGCAGTGGGGCGGGCAGGCACAGCTTTAGCATTGCCCACTCACAGAGGGAAGTTTTTAAAAGCGGGAAAGTCCTTTCCCGCTCCATTATACGATTTTAGGCATGACGGAGGGTCAACGCATTTAAAAGGGGAATACCTGCTTAGTGGTGACCAATTTGTTTTACCTCTGATCCATGAGGAAGTTATGTTAGGATTGTTGGTAACATGTCGGGAAGATCGAGCATGGAATGCTATTGAACGCAGCTCTATTGAACGCATTGCCCAAACGCTAGCGATTTCTTGTATGCTGGATCGGCGTCAAGCATGGTTAGAGCAACAGTTGCATCAACAACAAATTCTGCAAGATCGGCAACAAGATTTGTTAGATAATTTATTGCATCAGTTTCGCAATCCGTTAACGGCTTTACGAACTTTTGGGCAACTGCTTTTAAAGCGACTCCGCCCCGGAGATATAAATCGAGAAGTCGCAGCTAGTATTGTGCGGGAAAGCGAGCGCCTTAAAGAATTGTTGCAAAGTTTTGATGAAGTCATTGACTTGACAGCCGAAGATTTAGCACCCTTGAAGCTTCTACAAGATAAGATCAACGTAAATCAGCCCAAACCATCACTCTTGTTGCCCAAAGCCGGAGAGGAAGAAGCGAACTTCTTAGTTGCGGATGTATTGGAACCATTATTGGTATCCGCAAACGCGATCGCTTTAGAAAGAAATTTGTTTCTCAGTGCGGAAATTTCTCCCAACTTACCTGTTGTACGTGCCAACGCGATCGCATTGCGGGAAGTACTAAGCAATATTATTGATAATGCTTTAAAATACACTCCCATTGGTGGAAAGATTTTGATCAAGACGGGGCAAGAAAAACCTCATTTTCAAGGAATCATGATCAGTGATAATGGTCCTGGCATACCCAATAAAGATTTAGTACATCTCGGCGAACGGCATTACCGGGGTGTACAAGCTCAAACGTCAATTCCTGGCACGGGATTAGGTTTAGCGATCGCCAAACAGCTTATAGAGCAAATGCACGGAGAAATTGAAGTTCACAGCCCTGCAATAGACTCACATATCACTTCACCTAATACGCCAGGAACGACATTTATTATTTGGTTGCCTTTAGCTTAGAGCTAACAGCTAGCTGACTGCACGACTGCTACTTGAGCGAAATCTGCAAGTTTTGTCCAATAATTATTTGTAAATCGGTATTTGGATCGACTGTGATTAAGGTTACATTTTTCTTACCAAAGAAGTAACCAAACAAAGCACCAATACCAGCACCACCCAAGATTTTTCCGGCAGTAATATCGCGATTGCCAGTCACAGCCGAGACAGCCGCAGCAGCCCCTGCACCTATTGCTGAATCCTGTAAAATTGTTTGAGTATGAGCACTTTTACTAATAGTTTCAGTTTTGGTAATGGGTTCAGAAGTCGCATTGATTTGATACTCTTGCCCTGTACTTAAAACTAGTTTTTGAGCTGTGAATTGAGAACCACCTTTCTCTTTAAGAGGGTGGAGTTCGCCAACAACCCGACTGCCAGCTGGAATGACGACATCTCCTTTATCCGTAACAACGTTTTGCGATACTGTCAGCGTCAAGGGTACTGTTTCATCCTTAGTGAGCAGAATTTTTTTGGCTTTGTCGTATTTTACGGGAATTATTGTTCCTTGAGGAACGATAACGGCTATTGGTTTTGTGGAATACGCTTGCTCAGTACTTCCAGTAGCGACAACGTAGGGCGAGTTGATTGCTGATACTCGTTTAGAACTGAATAGTGCTTGGTAGATAAATGCCGCTACCTGTGCCCGCGTTGCTGTTTCCTTGGGATTGAGCAATTTAGTATTGGGATAGTTAACGACAATCTGCCTCTCAGTAGCCGCAGCAATGGGACTGCGAGCATAGCTGTCAATGTTAGAGGCGTCGTTGTAGTATTGGAGAGTGTTCTCTGCGTCAATATTAGGGGAATATTCCAAACCGTTAGCAAGGGAAACTAACACCTGTTCGCGGGGAATAGCTTGATTAGGCTCAAAACGATTGCCAGGGTATCCAGACAAGAAACCAGTGGAGTATGCCTGCTGAATCGCAGCAGATGCCCAATAGTTGCTTGGCACATCGTTAAATCCGACTGCCTCTCGTTTTGCTGCTTGTTGGAAGGCTTTATTCAGCATGGCAGCATATTGAGCGCGTGTCACCTGTTCTTCAGGGTGGAAGCTGCCATCAGGAAATCCAGCAATGATACCTCGCTGTGATAGTTGTTGAATAAATGTTGCTGCCCAATAATCGGATTGAACATCAGAAAAAGTTGTTTGGGCGAAAGACGGTGCAGGTGTCAATAAAGGTGCAACAATGCCTACTGTTGCACTAAGTATCATGAATGCAGCACATCCTGATTTGAACCGATATTGATGAAACATCGACTTTTGTCTTCCTAAGAATTTTGAATATTGCTATTAACGTAAGTTGCCAGTCTTATAGATGCGTGCTGGTAAGGAATAATAGGTAATTGGAATCGCAAAAAAGAGGACTCCCCTTTTTCTCGATATCCAATTACTCTATTTGTCTAAATAGCAACTTATGTTATTAACTACCCAGACTTTCTTAGGGGTAAAATGTTCCCATTAATCTTTTTGGATGTAATATTTTATATCCGAAATTATGTGATAAATATTCTCAAAATTATGGAAAAAAATAAGCGATCGCATACTTATTATGGAGGAGCGATCGCACTATTGTCATAATTAAAGACACAAGTTAGATTTAAGTTAAGTTTAGTAGCGGGAAAGCTGTAAATTAGAGCGCAGAGTGAGATTCAAATCTCCTCTTTGAGGGTTAATCACGACAACTTCAGCTTCCTTACGTCGCAACAGAACACTTGCGGCTGTACCAGCACCAGCACCGAGTATCGGTTCTATGGCATGAACCCTGTGGTTTCCTGTAATCAGTGCGATGAGACTAGCCGCACCAGCACCAATGGCTGCATCTTGTACAACTCTGCCAGTGTCGGCTCCTTTGGTAATTCTTTCCTTTTTGGTGATGATGCGAGAACTGGCATCAATAGATTGGCGATCGCCATTAGAAAATACTAACTCTTGAGCTACGAACTGAGAACCTTTTTCAGAGTTTCTCGTTGCAGGTTCTAATTGTCCTTTAATTTCGGTTCCTTCAGGGATTAAGACATTTCTGTTTCTATCTACAATGTTTCTTGCTATCCTCAACTTTAAGGGTGTTGTTTCGTTAGGAGTGACAACAACTTTATCTTTATCGTAAGTAACAGGAATAGTCACCCCAGCAGGGATTGAAATCGATCCATTGTATTCTCCATTTTGTTCGCGTATAAGCTGTGCATTAGCAGGAACGGGAGCAAATACAGGGGCAACTATACCTGTTGTGACTGCCATTGCCATGACTGCTACAGTTCCAAACTTCCAGCGACGAAAGCGAGTCATTTTCGGGTTTCCTTTTGATTCGTTACTGAAGTTAATGACGTGTCTTTACTAACATTGTTTCTGAAATTTTTTAACCCTCTCTTTAGACGTATTACAAAGAATAAAGAATAAAGCGCTTTGACGACGGTTACATGTATACATTTGTTTCTCAAGATTAACCGCCTTAGCGAAGCCATGCCCGAAGGGCTTTAGACGCCAAGGACGCGAAGAAAGAAGTAAAGAAGATAGGTAATTTTACACAGATAAGGGAGTACTTCTCGAATGATGCGGGAAGAGATAGAAGAAGAAGCGATGAAGAGCGGCAGCCGAAGAAGCAATTTCCTTATACAATTTATAGTTATCTGATAGTGTAGACTTCAATCCTGCCTTAGATTGGGGCGAACACAGCGCCGGAAACATCATGAAACTTTAATTTTTATCCAATTTGAGGATAGATTTTTTCTATTAAGCAAAAATTTGCCAATTTCATTGTTAATAATCGTAAAGTTAAGGGTAAAGGACTAGAAACCTGATTTTCACATAGCTAAACTAGCAATAAAGAGCATCTGTAATTCTATTTATTAAAAGTAGGTGTGGCGCTACAGCATTAATGATTCCAGTACAACTTACACTTAAAAATTTCCTTAGCTACCGTGATGCAACTTTAGATTTTCGCGGGTTACATACGGCTTGCATTTGCGGTTCCAATGGCGCTGGTAAATCTTCTCTGCTGGAAGCTATCACCTGGGCTATTTGGGGTGAAAGCAGGGCGGCTTCTGAAGATGACATTATTCAAACTGGTGCTAAAGAAGTTCGGGTTGATTTTACCTTCCAAACCAGCCAGCAAACTTATCGAGTGATTCGCAACCGCCAGCGAGGTGGAAGTGGGGGGCTGGAATTTCAAATAGAAACTCCTACTGGATTTCGCGCCCTGACTGGCAAAGGGTTAAGGGCAACACAAGATGTGATTGTAGAACACATCAAGCTGGATTACGATACTTTTATCAATTCTGCCTACCTACGTCAAGGTCGTGCAGATGAATTTATGCTCAAGCGTCCCACCGAACGCAAAGAAATTTTAGCAGAGTTGTTGAAACTCAATCAGTACGATGAGTTGGAAGAACGGGCAAAAGAATTATCGCGTCAATTCAAAGCACGGGCGGAAGAGTTAGAACGTTCTTTGGAATCAATGAAAACTCAACTGCAACAACGTTCCAGCATCGCCGAGAAACGGGACAACCTAGAAACGGAAATCAACCAACTGCAACAAGTGCAAGCTTTTGAAAACATTCAATTACAAAGTTTGCAAGTTGTTCAGCACCAACGTAAAAATTGGGAAGAACAGCTGAGTTTTGTTAAGCAACAAAACCAAAATCTGACTTCAGATTGCGATCGCCTCCAGCAAGAACATTCAGCAATTAACACTCAAATATCCAAATTAGAAGCAATCTTAAGTCAAGAAGTAGAGATTCAAGCTGGATACGCCCAGTACGAAATTCTGCAAACTCATGAAGAAGCTTTAGCGACAAAATTTGAAGAACACACTCGTGCTGAAGGAGTGCGTCAACGTTTAACACAGCAGTTAACCAAACAAATTAATGAAATCGAGCGGCAACTGCAACAGGCTGAAGCCCAACTACAAGCTTTACAGCAACAAGAGCAAGAAGTTCAACAAACTCTAGGGAAGTCAGATGAAGTAGAAACGGCTTTAGCGCAGCTAGCCACAGCGCGGGAACGTGTTGTGCGTTTGGATAAATTGCAGCTACAAGTGTCGCCTTTACTTCAGCAGCGAGCAAATTTGCAAAGTAAACTAGATCGCGTTCAGGCAGGTATAGTTGCTCGCTTAGAACAGCTAGAAGCTACAGAAAACCAATTGCAATCGCGATCGTCAAAGCAACCGCAACTGCAACAAGCAGTGATGGAAGTGGCTATACAAATTGAGGAACTAGAGAAAAAGCGAGTTTATCTGCAACGAGTTCAAGAAAAGGGACTGGAGAGACGTAACTTAATCGAACGCCTACAAGCCCACCAACGGGATTATGAAAAACTGCTAGGAGAGCTTCAGCAAAAGCTGCAAATGCTTCAGAACCCGAATGCTATCTGTCCTTTGTGCGAACGTTCCTTAGACGAACATTATTGGAATCGCGTAGTGGACAAAACCAAAGTCGAGTACAAAGATGCCGAAGATGAGTTATGGATAGTTAGGGAACGAATGTCTGTCTCGGACAGAGAAATTCAGGTACTCAGGTCGGAATACCGAGAAATATCGCAACAATTGACTCATGGAGATGACTTACGCGAACATCGAGGGCAATTAGCAGCACAGTTGCAACAGACAAGTGATGCTGAACAACAAATACAACAAATTGCCGAAGAAAAGCAGCAACTCAGACGCTGTTTAGAAATAGGTGATTATGCACCCGACGGGCAAGCTGAACTGCGGCAGCTAGACAACTATCTACAACAACTCAATTATAATGAACAAGACCATGCTCTTGCCCGGAACGAAGTAGAGCGGTGGCGGTGGGCAGAGATTAGACTCAGTCAAATAAAAGATGCAACTAAGCGACAAGCGCAATTGGCTGCTCGAAAACCAGAAATTCAGGCACAAATTGCTCAATTACAAACTAGAATGCAGCAGGAGGAACAAAATTCTGACTGTGCCAGAGAAATAGGTGCTCTTAAACAGCGGATTGCCGAAATTGACTATGACACTGAAAAACATAACAACCTTCGCATTGCTGTTCGGAAAGGGCAATCTTGGCAGTTGGGCTATCAACACCTTGTGGGGGCGCAGCAGCAATATCCCCAATTGAAAACAAGATATCAAGAGTTGGAGATATCGTTGCAAGGGAGATTGGCGGAACGGCAAAGACTTGTCGCTCAAATTGAAAGCATCGTTCATCAGATGGAAGAAACAGCCAACCCAACTGCTCAAATTCAAGTATTAGAGCAACAGCAGGTATCGCGCAGACGACAACTCGACGAACTTCTTGGACAATTGGGGCGTCTCCAACAGCTTGTTCATCAACTGGAAACACAGCAAGTTCAGTACGAGCAATCAACTCAGCAATTACAAGAAGTAAAGCGACAGTACCGTATTTATCAGGAGTTATCGCAAGCATTTGGTAAAAATGGTATCCAAACACTGATGATTGAAAATGTGTTGCCGCAATTAGAAGCCGAGACAAATCAACTTCTTTCGCGACTCAGTGCTAACCAATTACATGTTCAATTTATTACTCAAAAAGCTGGGCGGAGTGGTAAGGCAACAAAGAAAAATGCTAAGCTGATAGACACTTTGGATATTGTGATTGCTGACGCCATCGGAACGCGAGCTTATGAAACTTATTCTGGTGGAGAAGCATTTAGAATTAACTTTGCCATTCGTTTGGCATTGGCGAAATTATTAGCACAACGGGCAGGGGCAGCTTTGCAATTGTTGATTATTGATGAAGGGTTTGGCACACAAGATGCAGAAGGATGCGATCGCTTGATTGCCGCAATTAATGCGATCGCCTCCGATTTCGCCTGTATCCTCACAGTCACCCATATGCCTCACCTCAAAGAAGCTTTCCAAGCCCGTATAGAAGTTAGTAAAACTCAGCAAGGTTCGCAGGTAAGTTTGTTGATTTAGACAATAGAATATTGTGTTCGTTGAAATACTTATTATATTTTTGTGTCTGGTTAATAGTTAATGTTTGATTGCAATTAACCATTAACCATTGGTAAAAGCGATCATAATTCGGGCAGTGGTAAAGGCGATAGCCTTAAGTAGATCGGTACAAATAAAGCCTACTAGTTAGGATCGTCCTTTGTCCCTTGTCAGACTTCAACTGACCATGATTTCAGGCTTATTTACTTTTTTTAACATAGTTATATTTATTTTCGCTTACTTACCTAATCCTATGCGATGACTATTGTGTAGTTGTGTAGTTCGTAAGACACAACTTTTTTTGCTGGTAAAGCGTGATTAATCTCGACACCAATACCGCGATCGCATTCATCGCTCTCAGGTTCTACCGTTCGTCATCAGTTACAGACGTTTGTTGAAAATCAGCAATTGATGATGGCACAAACTGCTTTTGATGAATTTACGAATGTAATAGAAGCTCAAAACCTATTGCAGAAATTGAGTTATGGTTCTATTTATTTTCCCTAGTTGCATTTTAATATATCTTTTGCTTAATGGGCATGATTAATTTCAAACGATCAGTAACTAAAACAACTGTATAATTAACGTTTGGATGAATAAAAAATACTTTATTTACCTCTGAGAGATACTCGCCATCAAGTATGGAAGCAATGAATAACGTTTCTGTAGACTCCTCACTTATTCAAGTGAACCTCAGTCAATGGTTTCACAGTCTGTTTGCAGCAGGTTGGCAACCTATTGACGAAGTTTTAAATTTACAGTTAGGAAGTTTAGCATTTGAGTTCAGAAGTTCTTTTCCAAATAGGAGAAGAATTGTAAATGGAGTCAAGTTAATTGACTTGGGGATACAATTAGGAGGACAATCTTTAGCGCTGATGCTTGCTGTCTCTCAGGAAAAAGAGGAAAAAATTGCTATTATCGTACAAGTCCATCCCACTGGTAATGAGAAATATTTGCCACCAAATTTCAAACTTACACTTTTAGAATCGGGAGAAATTCTACAACAAATTCAATCGAGAAGTCAAGATTGCTACATTCAACTTAACCGTTTTACGGGCTTAACCGGAACCAGCTTTTCTCTCCAACTGACTCTTGATAATTTCAGTATCACAGAAAATTTTTCAATGTGAAAGCTAACTTAAACAGTTGGCTTTCAACCTACTTATAGATTAACTTATACATTCTATCGTCTGCGTGGCTGCTTTATAATCAACAATGAGTAAGCTAGTTGTTATCAACTTAGAAAAAGGTAACTTAAACGATGGCTTTTTCCCAGTGACTGCACAATTGTGGGATAATAACTCTCATCCGATAAAATTTACAGGTAGTTTACCTCCTGCATCAGAAATTGCTGAACTCTATAAACGCTTTCAATTAATATATCAAGCACTTTATCAACGATTGGTGAGTTCTTCGAGAATCCAAGTAGAATCGACAGGTTTAACTAACGTTAGTGAAGTAGATTTTAGCGAAGTTCAAGAACAGTTATATCTCACAATTAATTCCTGGCTCAACTCTGATTCATTTCGCCCAATCGACCAAAATTTACGCGAGAAATTGGCTTTAGATGAAGAATTTCAGGTGATTATTGAAGCCAGCGATCCTCTTCTGCAACGTCTACCTTGGCATTTGTGGAATTTTGTAGAGCATTACCAGTTATGCGAAGTGGCTGTAAGTATCCCAAAATATGAACGAGTCACACCATTAGCCAAACAGAAAACTAATAAAGTTAGAATATTGGCAATATTGGGTAATAGTGAAGGAATTGATATTCAGCAAGATAGAAGTATTCTAGAAAAATTGCCCCACGCATCAACAGTGTTTTTAGTAGAGCCAACACGTCAGGAGTTAGATAAGTACCTTTGGTGCGAACAAGGCTGGGATATTCTATATTTTGCTGGACACAGTCACAGCCATGATGAGCAGGGTCATATCCAGATAAATAAAAGTGGTAGTATAACAATAAACGAGTTAAAGAATGCGCTAAATTATGCAATTTCACACGGGTTAAAAATAGCAATTTTTAATTCGTGTGATGGGTTAGAATTGGCTCAAAAATTAACAGATTTGCAACTTAACCAAGTTATTGTTATGCGGGAAAAAATTCCAGATTTTGTAGCACAAGAGTTTGTGAAACATTTCCTAGAATATTTCTCAGGCGGTCAATCTTTATATTTAGCAGTACGTTATGCACGCTCAAGATTGCAGGGTTTGGAAGATGGATTTCCTGGTGCTTCTTGGCTACCTATGATTTACCAGAACCCAGCGGAAGATACTCTCAGTTGGCTTCAATTATGCGGTAAAACTAACACAATTGCTTTACCTAAATGGACAGTAGGGAATCTGCGAACCGCACTGGTGATAAGTGCGCTCGTAACTGGCTTAATTGGGGGAGTGCGATCGCTTGGCTGGATGCAACAATGGGAACTGTCAGCTTTCGACTCGATGATGCGGATGCGACCCTCTGAAGATGCAGATGAACGTCTTTTGGTGATTACTGTTACAGAAGCAGATATTCAGGCTCAAAAACAAAGACAAAAATCATCACTATCAGATAGTACACTACAACAATTATTGCAGAAATTGTCACTATACAAACCAAGAGTTATTGGGTCAGATATCTATCGAGATTTCGCGGTAGATTCTCAGTATCCTGATTTAGCAACTCGTTTACGAACAAACAACAACTTTATTGCTATCTGTCAAAGTAGTGGTAGTAAACAACAAACAGTTGGGATTTCACCACCACCGGAAATTCCATCTACCCAGATAGGTTTTAGTGATGTTGAAGTTGATAGCGATTTGGTCATCCGTCGTCATCTACTATCTATCACACCAGATTTGGAATCAAATTGCAAATCTCGCTACTCTTTCAGCTTCCAACTCGCACGACAATATTTAGCTAAACAAAGTATCCAATTCTATATTACAGACTCTGGCTACTTGCAGCTTGGCAAAGTTGTTTTTAAACCTATAGATGTTCCTACAGGTGGTTACCAACAATTTGACACAAAAGGACATCAAATACTACTTAATTATCGCTCTTCACCGCAGGTAGCAAAACTTGTCAGTGTCGCACAAATCCTGAATAATCAAATCAACCCCAACTGGGTAAAAGATAAGATTGTTTTGATTGGCGTTGACTCACAAAGCGTTCAAGACCATTTTCTCACACCCTACAGTATGGCAACTACCCCCCACCAAGAAATTCCTGGGGTATTGCTTCACGCACATATGGTTAGTCAAATTCTCAGTGCTGTTTTAGATCACCGACCGTTGCTGTGGGTTTTACCTGCATGGGGTGAAATCCTGTGGATTTGCGGTACTTC
>JAQYWO010000146.1 GCA_029379215.1 Rhizonema sp. PD37 | reverse complement strand
AGCTACCCAAGCTCAAATTATTGCCCAAGAAAAACTTGCTTCTTTGGGAGCTTTAACAGCCGGCATTGCTCATGAGATCAAAAATCCTCTAAACTTCGTCAACAACTTTGCCGAACTTTCTGTGGAGTTAACCCAAGAACTACTAGAAGAGATTGAAAGTCAAAAAGACCGATTCGACTCACAAACTAGAGAAAATATTGCTGAGATTCTCGATACTCTCTCACAAAATTGTCAAAAAATCAATGAACATGGTAAAAGAGCTGATAATATTGTCCATGGGATGCTCATGCACTCACGCGGGAAAACTGGTGAACCACAACTGACCAACATCAACGCTTTACTAGCCGAAGCCGTTAATCTGGTTTGCCACGCAATGCGTGCGAAGGATGCTTCCTTCAACATTACCATGAAATCGGAATACGAGCGCGACCTTTGTCAAATAAATGTCATTCCCCAAAATTTGAGTCGCGTTTTTATCAATATCATTAACAACGCTTGCTATGCGGCTCATAAAAAGAAACTGCATCTGCTGAAATCAGAGAATGAAGGTGTTCCCTTGGAGCCGACACTTTCAGTCAGTACCAAAGGTTTGGGTTCACAGCTAGAAATCCGCATTCGCGATAATGGCGAAGGTATTCCTCTTGAAGCAATGGATAAGATTTTTGAACCCTTTTTCAGCACTAAGCCTCCCGGCGAAGGAACCGGATTGGGTTTATCAATCAGTCACGATATTATTGTCCAGCAGCATCAAGGAGCGATCTCCGTAGAAACTCAGATAGGAAATTACACGGAGTTTATCATTACTTTACCCAAAACTTAGGCATTTAGCAGTTCGCGCTTACCAATTTCTGCCTCCTATTTTTACGTAGGCGTAGCCCATCGTAGACATTGCATGAACACTATTTCTGAACGTCATATAGCAGTTTATCACATTGGTAGACTACAGCACTCGTGTAAGGGCAGGTTTCATCTAGATATTTGGGTACATCCAATATTGTCTAAAACCCTTACCCACTCCAAAACTGTGGTCTATACATCTGAAAATCGCTGTAAGGTGTCTGGCAAATTAACCAAAATAATAACTATTTTAAAAATCTTTCTAACAGATGAATCAATCCTCAGACAGTCGTTCGCCTCTACATGAGTATATATCGCATTCTATTTTCAAATTGCGATAAAACTTGTAAACCAATGTAGTATCAGAATATTTTTAGTCTCTACATGAATGGTTATTAACCAGACATGATATCATTTATTCCAATCCTGTATGAATATGCGCTCTTATTAAAACCCTCTGTACTCCCCCTTGAACATTGGGGAGATGGCGTTAGCCAAAGGGGTAGTATGCAGCTTCATCAAGAAATTATAACGTGCTGTTAATTGATATTTAATGCATTGATAAATAGCGTATATTTGCATTTTAAAAAAGTGAAGTTGAAAAATGAAAGTCATGGTTGTAGATGATGAACAAGATGTTCAATTCTTGTTTAGACAACAATTTAGAAGAGAACTCAGGCAAAATCAAATACAATTAGATTTTACTTTATCAGCACAAGACGCACTGGAATATTTACAGAATAAGCAAACCAATTGTTTGGTTCTAATCATCGCCGATATTAATATGCCAGGGATGAGCGGTTTAGAATTGCTAAAAATTATTAAAGAAAAATTTCCGGAATTAAAAATATTTATCATTACTGCTTATGACGATGAGAAAAAATACAAAATTGCTAAAGAATATGGAGCAGATGAATATCTGACAAAGCCAATTGAGTTTGGTAACCTGAAAGAGAAGATATTTAATTTGTAATTAAGGTCATTTGTCATTTGTCATTCGTAAGTGGGTAGGGGCACATAAATGAAGGCTTTTAGTGAGCCCTTCAGTATCCTTCACTATGGCTTTTGAGCGCTGAAGCACTCACTACACGTAAAGAGTGTATTTTATGTTTAATTTTATCTACCTACTTAACGTAAGTCACATATGACCGGAGGACAACCCTTGCGAGTAAAGACGCAAATAAAGCGTAACAGCTTATGACAGCAAAAATACTGATTGTAGATGATGAACCTGACTTAGAACAGTTACTTCGCCAGAAATTTAGAAAAAAAATTCGGGAAAAGCAATTCCAGTTAATTTTCAGCCGCAATGGTGTTGAAGCACTGGAAATGCTCAAAGCTGAACCGGATGTGGATATGGTATTAACCGATATCTTGATGCCGGAAATGGATGGACTCACGTTACTGACTCAGCTTCACGAATTACATCCAATGATCAAAGCCGTGATTATCTCTGCCTATGGAGATATTGACAATATTAGAACGGCAATGAATAGAGGTGCATTTGACTTCCTCACCAAGCCAATTAATTTTCAAGATTTGGAAATTACGACAAACAAAACTCTGCAACATGTGCAGCAGATGAAAGCAGCTTGGCAAAAGGAACGATTAGCACAACAAGAGCAAGCAGAATTACTGAGGCGTCTACAACAAGAAGTTAGCGATCGCCAGCGAGCAGAAATCGAATTATCTGAGAGCAAGAGCAGGCTGAATCAATTTTTAGAAGCTGTACCAGTGGGGATATTTGTCTTGGATGCTAATGCTAAACCCTACTACGCTAATCAGACGGCACAACAGATCCTTGGGAAGGAATTGATCACTGCGTCTCTATCTGAGCATTTGAGCGAGATTTACAAAATTGTTCGGGTGGGAACGGAACAGTTGTACACCCTTGAGCAATTGCCAGCTATGCGAGCATTAAAAGGCGAAAGTGTCACTGTCGATGATATGGAGTTTCGCTTTGCTGGCAAGATTATTCCCTTAGAGGTATCAGCCACCCCAGTTTTTAATGAACAGGGTAAAATTGTTTATTCTATAGTGGCCTTTCAAGACATCACCCAACGCAAACACTCAGAAGCCGAACGGATTCGGTTTACTCAAGAACTAGAACTTAAGAATATCGCTTTACAGCAGGCAAAAGATGCTTTAGCTGAGTCAAACCTTACTTTAGAACAAAAAGTACTTGAGCGCACTCAAGAACTGTCACAAACCCTAGAAATTCTCAAAGCTACCCAAGCAGAACTGGTATTTGAAAATGCTCTACTTAAAAGTGCTGATCAACCCTTAACCTACGACTATCAAATTGGCGGGAGTTTGCCTATGGATGCTCCTACTTATGTGGTGCGTTCTACAGATCGTCACCTCTACCAAGCATTGAAGCGAGGAGAGTTTTGTTACGTCCTCAATGCACGGCAGATGGGTAAGTCAAGCCTCATGGTACGCATGATGCACCTTTTTCAACAAGAGGATTTTAGCTGTGCGGCGGTTGATATAACTCGTCTGGGCATTGACAACGTAACTCCTATTCAATGGTACAAGGGATTATCCGTGGAGTTATGGCAAAGTTTGAACTTGCAAGGATTGGTGAATTTCAAGGCTTGGTGGAATGAGCAAAAAGATTTATCGCCTATTCAGTGCTTGAGTCAATTTATAGAAGAAATTATATTAGGTCAAATTAAAAACGAAAAGATTTTTATTTTTTTAGATGAAATTGATAGCGTCTTAGGTTTAAATTTCCCAGTTAATGACTTTTTTGCTTTGATTCGCTTTTGCTATAACCAGCGCACGATCAATCCCGATTATCAACGTTTAACTTTTGCTTTGTTTGGAGTCGCAACACCCTCCGATTTGATGACTGACTACCAGAGAACTTCCTTTAACATCGGTCAAGCAATTCAACTCAATGGCTTTCAAATTCACGAAGCACAACCTCTGCTTCAAGGATTGACAAATAAGGTAAGCAATCCGCAAGTGGTGTTAAGAGAAGTGTTAGCCTGGACGAGTGGTCAACCTTTTCTCACTCAAAAACTCTGTAAGCTTATCCGCAGTTCTTCTTCACCTATCTGGACAAACGGTGAAGCTGAGTGGATGGAAACACTGGTGCGAACTCAGATAATAGAGAATTGGGAATCTCAGGATGAGCCAGAACATTTGAGAACTGTACGAGATCGCATCATTAAGAGCGATCAACAACCTGTTCGGCTTCTAGAACTCTATCGCCAAATTTTGCATCAAGGAAAAGTTATTTGTGCTGATAGTCCCCAAGAAAGGGAATTACTCTTGTCAGGGCTTGTGGTTAAACAAGAAGGTTTTCTTCAAGTCCATAATCGTATATATGAACTCATCTTTGACAGCCATTGGATTGATTTACTGATGACTAAAAAATAAGATCCCCAACTTCGCGTATAGTTGTCGGGGATCAAGAGCAAAAAGCGATAATATGCTGAGCCGTGATTTGCGGCTGTTCGAGGTGGGGCACATGACCACAATTCTCGATCCAAATCAGTTGACTCTGGGCGATCGCCCGCTTAAACCTTATTGCATCTTTAGTACCTAAAATCTTATCAGAATCACCCCAAAGTATGAGAGTGTTTTGCACAATTTGTGCTAGCTCCTGAAATCTAAAAGCACTATAACCACCACTTTTGGTGAATGCGATCAAACCTTTACTCCAACTTGGTACTTGTAAGTGCAATCCGCCACATAATTGAGCATCAAGTGATACTAGTTGCTTGTTTTTATATGCAGCACGACAAATACTATTACGTATCTTAGGATTACGCAAAAACTCAGTTGCCAAATAATCCAATGGCGGAAACATCAATTTACCCGCAGGCGATCCTCCCACTAAACCCGCACTGTCAATTAACACAAGCTTTTGTACCACTTCCGGGTAAGTCAGGGTGAAATCTATAGCTGCTGCACCACCCATCGAAGCACCTACCAAAATCACAGGTTGGTTAATCAGGGTTTTCCAGAAAGAATAGAAATGGGTTTTAATGTTACTCTTGCTCAACTCTACCCCTACTGGTCTGTCTGTAAACCCAAAACCCAGTAAATCCACTGCATAAGTTTCACTCTCGGCAGCAAGTAGTGGCAAGAGACGGCGAAATTCCAATATAGAACTGTCAAAACCGTGAATCAACAGAAAAGGTGTACCACCACTACCTTGACTCACATATGTGGTAGCAATTGGCTCTGCACTTAAAGAAGTGGGAATTGCTATCTGTTTAATATTTTGAGCCAAAGCAACTGATGTCGGTTCTGTCAATTGTCCGACGGCACTAGGTAAGAAATTAGGAAATTCAATGTTTTCTGAAATCAATTTAACCGTGTAGTAATTAAATAGCAGGTTATTTGGTAGTTATAACAATTCTGTCTTTGGAGAAAAAATAAGTATCAGAACCCCGATTAGCTTACTTTTCTCAAACTATTTAGGATTGCCATATCACTTAATTTCTTAGATCCTTCATTATAAACTTTATTCATAATTTTACGCAATAGTCTTCAGACCCCAAGGGGTGTCACAAATCTTGCTATCATCCAATGTCTACCACACAATAACAAAATCCCATGCATTCATACATCTAAAATCACCCCGGCTTGTGTCGGGGTTTTTTTAAGTAACCGAAGTTCAGTAAAATCATAACGTTTTCTGAGCTTAGCCATTCATCTGACTTTTCAGCCTATATAGGAGAAGATTAAACTCCCCCGACTTGAGGAGCGATCGCTCCTCAAGTTGGCCAACGGTTTTGCCACTTGTCATGAATCAGAAAAACTTTTCGCATGATATGAGTGTTTTGCTGAAATATGCATCTGGTAGGACTTGTAAAAAACTTTGTCATTTCCTGAGATTACTCCCGGCGCGGCATACATAGTGCTTAGTCAGGGAAAAGATCATGATTCTTGCCTACTATTTCCTATTACCCTTCACCCTTTAGCTATTTTTACTCCTCTGTCCTACCCAACTCCAGCTATTATTGAGTATAAATACTTAAGATAGATTGACTAAGGTAGAAGAATTGTTTAAAATTGTTAAAAAAGATTAAGAGATTTAACAAAGTTTCAGCATACAGGTAATGCTTGCATCATTTGTTACAACTTTTTCCGGCTTTCTGGGGGTACTACCGTTTATACCCAAACCAGTAGTCATTTGTGCGATGTCGGTTACATTGAGCGCGTATCAGTAGTAAAAAAATAAGTTTTTGTGTCTGATTAGTAACAGCAGTGAGAGGTGCGATGGAACGGTTAATTTCCGGAGACATGAATGCAGAGGAACTTGTCAAAAGATATGCCGCAGGGCATAGGAATTTTGGAAGAGTAAATTTGGAAAGAGCAAATCTAAGTGAAGTTTGTTTAACTGCCGCAAATCTTCAAGAAGCGAACCTTACAGGTGCAGATCTCAGTTGGGCAATTCTACATCGAACAGATTTGAGTACAGCAAACCTGAGAGAAGCTAATTTAAATGGAGCAAACCTAATTGCAGCACTTTTATCAATGGCTACATTTTCTGCTGCAGATTTAAGTAGAGCCAATCTCAGCAATGGAACGTTATTTCAAACCAATCTCAGAGACGCAAATCTGACACGAGCTAATTTAAGTTGGGCTTGCTTGGTTGAAGCGGATTTAACCAATACCATATTATATCAGACAGATTTGACTGGAGCCGATCTCACCAGAGCCGATTTGAGAGAAGCAATCCTGATTGGAGTCACTTTTAGAGGTGCAATCTTAACAGAGACAATTATGCCTGATGGTACAATTCACGACTGAAAGTCAGTTTCTTTCGGGAATTAAAAATTAAAAATCCTGGTCAATACTATGCTGAAACAGAATATTATGTGGACAATCAGGACTTTTTGTCTAGCTCTTGGTAGATATTATTTGACAGTTACTTACCGCCAGTTTTAGCGAGTAAGCCCCGATCACACACTCAGAACTCAGGACTTAGGACTCAGGACTGATAACATACTTTGCCAGATCAGCCAAACATTTAGTCCGGCGATCACCAATGCGACACCCCAAGAGACGAGTTTTAACCACAGTGGATTGACAAACTCACCCATAAACTGGCGATCGCTAGTAAACATGACTAACGGGAAAACGGCAAACGACAGTTGGAAGCTTAAGAGGACTTGGCTAAAAATAAGTAATTTAGTGGTACTGCTATCACCGAACAAGGCAATACAAATGAGAGAAGGAATAATCGCTGCTAGTCTACTGATTAAACGGCGTACCCAAGGAGTCAAACGTAGATTCAAAAAACCTTCCATAACGATTTGCCCAGACAAAGTTGCCGTTAGGGTTGAACTTTGACCTGAAGCAAGTAAAGCTAAGGCAAAGACAAAACTGGCAACCTTCACACCTAACAGAGGGGATAACAATTTGTAAGCATCTTCAATTTGTGCTACTCCTTGATGTCCGGAAAAGTGAAAAGCTGCGGCAGCGACAACTAAGATAGCGGCGTTGACAAACAACGCAAACGTTAAAGCAATCGTCGAATCAATTGTGCCAAACGTAATGGCTTCTCGTTTCTTTTCTGGGGTGTGTTGCCATGCTCGTGTCTGTATAATCGCTGAATGTAAATATAAGTTGTGCGGCATCACGGTAGCACCTAAGATGCCCAGAGCAACGTATAACATTTCTTGTTGTTGGATAATGGCTGGGTTAGGCACAAAACCAAGCATAACGCTGCCGAAATCAGGATGCGAAAAAATCACTTCCAGCACAAAACACAGTCCAATGCTAGATACTAAAGTAATAACTAAGGCTTCAAGATACCGAAAGCCGTGACGCTGTAGCATGAGTAACACGATGACATCCAAACTCGTGAGGCACACGCCCACAAATAAGGGGATGTGAAACAATAACTGTAGAGCGATCGCACCACCAATGACCTCCGCTAGGTCAGTGGCGACAATACCAATCTCAGCAAGTATCCACAGAACAATATTAACCTTCTGGTTAAATTTGTGGCGACAAGACTTAGCCAAGTCTAATTCGGTCGCCACAGAGAGACGCACGCACAAAGACTGTAGTAAAATAGCGATAAAGTTAGAAAAGAGGATGACGCTGAGGAGTGTGTAACCGAACTGAGCGCCACCTGCGATATCTGTAGCCCAGTTTCCTGGGTCCATGTAACCGACACTCACCAGATAACCAGGTCCAGCAAAAGCTAGGAGTTTCCGCCAAAAGCCTTTCCCCTCGGGAATAGTGATACTGCGGTAAACTTCAGGGAGACTTGGCTGTGTTTCTGTGTTTTCCAGCAAGGGCATTGTTTTAAAATTTTAATGTAGTCTTTCATATTTATCTCACAATCATTTAATTTTCGCCTCTGCTCTCAATTCAACTTATATCCTGAGAATTAAATTGCTCTCTAGTACCCGAGTGTCGTAGAGGCTAAACGTCCTCAAAAAATCCTGCGCCCTATATACTCCGAATCCATATAATTAATAGAGAAGTGGAACACAATGAAACACGGAATCACAGCCTATAGCACCATTTGGCTTTAGGGTTGCTGTATGTGGGCTCTTCAGAGGAAGCAGAATTTTGTGAAATGGCATGACATCGGCCTTCTTGACAAAACCTTTGCTCAGTTCACGCGCTTATCTGTAAGTATCATCTTCTGCACATTCAATTTTACAATTGTCACAAAAGAGAGCGGAACACTGAATATATGGCAAGATTAGAAACCCGCACCGAACCAATGGTGCTAAACATGGGTCCCCACCACCCCTCCATGCATGGGGTTATGCGGTTAATTGTTACCTTGGATGGCGAGGATGTCATTGATTGTGAACCAGTCATTGGCTACTTGCATCGAGGAATGGAAAAAATTGCCGAGAACCGCACCAATATTATGTATGTTCCCTACGTAAGTCGGTGGGACTACGCAGCAGGAATGTTCAATGAAGCCGTCAGTGTCAATGCTCCAGAACAACTGGCAGGCATTCCGGTTCCCAAACGCGCCAGCTACATTCGCGTCATTATGCTGGAATTGAACCGCATTGCCAATCACTTGCTGTGGTTTGGTCCATTCCTAGCTGACGTCGGCGCTCAAACTCCCTTCTTCTACCAATTCCGCGAACGGGAGATGATTTACGACTTGTGGGAAGCGGCTACAGGTTACCGAATGGTAAATCACAACTACTTCCGCATTGGTGGCGTTGCCATTGACTTACCTTATGGTTGGGTTGACAAGTGCTTGGACTTCTGCGATTACTTCTTGCCGAAAGTTGACGAGTACGAACGCTTGGTGACGAATAACCCCATCTTCCGCCGTCGGATCGAGGGGATTGGTACTATCACTCGTGAACAAGCGATTAACTGGGGACTTTCTGGTCCTATGTTACGTGCTTCCGGCGTCAAGTGGGATTTGCGAAAAGTAGACCACTATGAATGTTACGACGATTTCGACTGGGATGTACACTGGGAAACAGCTGGTGATTGCTTAGCTCGTTATGTGGTACGGATGCGGGAAATGCGTGAATCTGTGAAGATTCTTCGCCAAGCGATCGCAGGACTTCCTGGCGGCTCGTTTGAAAACTTGGAAGCCAAGCGGATGGCAGCTGGGAAAAAATCCGAGTGGGATGGTCCTGATTACCAGTACGTTAGTAAGAAAATTGCTCCCACTTTCAAAATTCCCAAAGGTGAGATTTACTCTCGTGTAGAAAGCGGTAAAGGTGAACTGGGTATTTATCTAGTTGGCGATGATAACCCTTTCCCCTGGCGGTGGAAGATTCGCGCGGCTGATTTCAACAACGTTCAGATTGTACCTGAGTTATTGAAGGGTGTGAAATTGGCAGATGTCGTGGTCATTCTCGGTAGTGTTGATATCATCATGGGTTCTGTCGATAGATAAGCGATGTGTTGTTAACTATACACTCTGTATTGTTTAAAGAGTAGTACGTGAAATTAGAGCAGCTGTATCACAATACAGCTGCTTTAATTTTTTAGAAAAATGTAGAATTTGTGTAGTCGGGAACTGCTAGAAGAATAGTGAATTTAATTAACCGCCAAGACGCCAAGGACGCAGAGAAATAAGATACTGGAGTTTGGACTTACGCATACTCTACGAATTCTTGACGCTCTTGGCGCGGACAGATTCTTACGGAGGGAAACCAAAGCTGCGAACTGTCCTTGTCTTGGCGGTAGCCTGCGGCAAGCCGCTTCGCGTCTACATTCAAACAAGAATTTTCACGACTCCTCAACGGATCGCTATAACTTGGGCAACTTGTTCTCTTATCCTATCTTTCTGCCATCCATAAGAGTAATTCTTTATTTGTAAGTTGGAACATTATAGGCTGTCTTCCGTCTCCTTACCGATGCAAGTATCAACATGAGAATACTTGAAAAACTGGGCAAATTGACACAATCACCCAATCGGGTCATGTCAAAAAAAAAACTGTTATTTATACTAGAAACATAACGGTTTGAAGAGTGTTCAAATTTTGATTTCAGAGGTACGATCATGAATAAAGTTTTAAACCGGGCACTGTTACCTGGCTTAGTTGTTTCCAGTCTAATTGGTGTTAATGTAGCATCTGTAAAACCTGCATCTGCAGATGATCATTGGATAAGAGATGTTGGTATTGGAACCGCTGCTGGTGTCGTGTCTGGAGTGATTACTCATAATAGTTCTATCTTAAATAATGCTGTGAATGGAGCAGCTGCGGGTGCTGCGGTTCATGCAGTTGATCACGGCGCAACGCATCATAGAAATCATGACTTGGTGAAAGATACTGCAGTAGGTGCAGCTACTGGCACAGCAACTGGTTTAATTACGAACCACCGTCATACTCTTAATAATGCTATTACTGGTGCAGCTGCGGGTGCTGCTATCAATATCTTGACTCGTTAATTCTTCTGCTTCAAGGGGCTTAGTGAGGTATCAGGGTAAAGGGTGAACTCACAATAAAAATTTCGGTTCAATTCTCACAAGATCCCCGACTTCTTAAAGAAGTCGGGGATCTTAATTGCAAATTATTAGTTAAGCTCAAGTTATCAGGTATTAGAGAAAAAAAATTTAAAGGATGAATTTTGATAATTCACAACCAAGGCTTTATCGTTCTACAGATGATTCTCAGCCTGCACTGTGTAAGATAATTGCCGATCGCATTGCCGCGAGTCCCCATCGGCGCATCACTTTCTCTGAGTATATGGACACGGCATTATATCACCCCAAGCACGGTTACTACTCCACAAAGGCCGTGAACCTTGGGCAGCAAGGTGATTTTTTCACATCTGTCCATCTTGGTGGAGAGTTTGGTGAATTATTAATGGTACAATTTCTCCAAATGTGGGAGATCCTAGGGCGTCCAGTACCGTTCTCTTTAGTAGAAATGGGTGCGGGGCAAGGATTCTTGGCTTTAGATGTTCTTAAATCTATCCAGCAGCAGAACTTAGATTTTTTTAAAGCTCTTAATTATATCATAGTTGAGAAGTCTTCAGCTTTGAGGCTTGAACAACAGCAACGCTTGCAAGAATTTCCTGTAAGTTGGTGCGATCTCGAGGAAATACCAAGCAACTCAATTGTTGGCTGCTTTTTTTCTAATGAATTGGTAGATGCTTTTCCCGTGCATCAATTCATTTTAAAAGATGAGCAACTACAAGAAATTTATGTAACAACCTCAACAGATGGGGAAGAGGAGAATGTATCGGCGTCTTCAAGTCGCCCCACACCATCATTTGTAGAAGTTAGCGGGGAACCTTCAACAATTCAGCTAACTCAATATCTCGATTTAGTTAGCATAAACGCCTTAAGTGCTTATCCAGATGGTTTTCGCAGCGAAATCAATCTAGCAGCATTACATTGGTTGGGTATAGTAGCAAACCGCTTGCAGCGCGGATATGTGTTAACAATAGATTACGGCTACTCTGCAAGTCGTTACTACAACCCGAGGCGATCGCAAGGAACGCTCCAATGCTACTACCAGCATCAACGCCACAACAATCCTTATATTAACGTTGGGCGACAAGACATCACAACCCACGTTGACTTTACTGCTTTAGAGAGATGGGGTCAGAGTTGCGGAATAGATAAAGTTGGATTTACGCAGCAAGGATTATTTTTGATGGCGTTGGGTTTGGGAGAACGCCTTGCCATGCTCTCTTACACAGAACAACCTGTATCTCAGTTGCTAGGCCGTCGAGATTCACTACACCAACTTTTAGATCCCTTAGGATTAGGCGGCTTTGGTGTTCTCATTCAAAGTAAAGGACTGACAAAGACAGAAACTATACAACCGTTGAAAGGACTGATTGTACCAGATCAAACTTAAAAAAAACTGTATTCATCTTGCATAGGGATTACTTAGTTTAACATAGCAGTGACAACAGACATAAAAAAGGTGATATTATGAACGCTCACGAATTGTTAACGCTAGTTTTACTACTTGCCCCTGGGATCTTACTTTCAGTGTTGATTATGGTTTCTTTTGCCGCAGGGGGTTAAGAAAGTGGGGAGAAGCTTGCACTGTAGAACACCATTTGTCTAAAAGGCAGAAGTCGGTACTCAGAAGTTCAGGGGGTTTTCCTCGTTGATGCTTTGGAGAGTTGGGAAGTATTTTTGACAATCAACAACGTAACAATAACCAGATCCTATTTCCCACTCCCCACCCCAAGACGAACGACTCCCTGACTGAATTTAAATTGAGCAAAGAAAAGGAGTTTTTTAGATGAAGGTAGCATTTCTGGGGACTGGATTGATGGGGCAACCTATGGCTCAAAGGCTGTTAGCTGCAAAGATACAGTTAATTGCTTACAACCGGACTCCAGGAAAATTAGCACCACTACAAGCAGCAGGTGCGGAAATTGTCGAAAAACCTCACCAAGCAATTCGTGAGGCTGATTATGTCATTCTCATGCTTACCAATACTGGTGCTATTTATAACGTACTGCTTTCAGATCAGTCGTCACCAGCTTTAGCAGGACGTACTATTATCCAAATGGGGACAATTAGTCCCACAGAAAGTCAAGAAATTAGGGATGCAGTGGTTGCGGTTGGCGGTGAGTATATAGAAGCACCTGTTTTGGGTAGTATTCCCGAAGCAGAAGCGGGAAAACTGATTGTCATGGTAGGCGCAAAACGAGAACAATATCAACGTCACTTAAAGCTATTACAGCATTTCGGCTCAGAACCTGTATTTGTTGGCTCTGTAGGAACTGCTGCTGCGCTCAAATTAGCGCTCAATCAACTTATTGCCTCTCTTACAGCTGCTTTCGCTCTCTCGCTTAGTTTTGCCCAGCTGCAAGGTGTCGATGTAGACTTGTTTATGCAAATTCTACGGAAAAGCGCCCTTTACGCACCTACATTTGACAAAAAACTGCAACGGATGTTGGATAGCAATTATACAAATCCAAACTTTCCTACAAAGCATTTAATGAAAGACACCGATTTGTTTATTGATGAAGCCAAATCAGTTGGTTTAAATGTCAGCAGTATTGAGGGCGTGCAGGAAATTATAGAAATGGCTATCAAAATGTCATTTGCTCACGATGATTACTCGTCAATATATTCTGTAATTAATGCAGGTGAGTGAATAGTGGCTAATTGTTAATGGTCAGTTGATAAAATAATTAACAATTATAAAACTACAATTTTGGCAAAATTTCTGGTAATAACTGACCTGGGACTTTAGATAAAGCAAGATTCTGTCCTTGTATACCTAATTCATTATGAAAGGCGTGAATCGTTTTCACTATATAATTTAGTGTAGCTTGATAAGCCTCTGGTTGTTTGCTCAATCCATTTAATGCTTGCAAGTGGTTATCTAATGCTGCTTCTAGGTGTTGGGAGCGCATTGCTTTGTCACCATTGAAATAAGCATCTGTGACGAGTTTATAATGGGCTAAACCTAAGTTGTTGTGAGTTGCGCTCATATCAAAACTTAAAGACACACCGTTCAGTGAATGAGCCAGAGCAAGTGCTTCTTTGTAAGCTATAATACAGAGATCTAAAAACTTCTGCTGTTCTTCCTTGGTTATTTGCGATAGGTTTGCTAAGTGTGAGTAGGCAGTACCAAGATTATTTGCTGTGGCGGCGCAGGCTGCAGGAACATTAGTTGGAGTGCGATACTTTAATGCTTCGTTATAAGCTTCCACTGCAAGCGGTAGATTCTTCAATGGTTGTTCGTATTGTGCAATATTCCAGTATGCAGTACCGATATTATTTTGAATCATGCCATACTTAAGCGGTTCCTCTTCAGGGTTGTACTGAATCAGTGCTTCTTTATAAGATGCGATCGCTTTCTGAAGATGCTCGACTGGTTGGTTATATTGCGCTAAATGCCAGTAAGCTGTTCCTAAATTGTTTTGGCAGGCAGCATACTTCAATAATTCCATATCAGATGTTCGCAAGCGTAATGCTTCGCTATAAGCTAAAACTGCTTGCTGCCAATTTTCTGCCGGGTTAGAAAATCGAGCTAAATCACCGTAAGCTGTGCCAAGATTATTTTGCACGCGAGTATAAGTTTCAGAATTTGCCTGTAGCGATATTAACTTCAAAGCCAATTGATAAAATTCAATTGCCTGCTCTATGTAAGATTGTCCGTCCTCAGAATTAGGGGGTGTACGAGACAGCATCCAATAGAGTGTGCCCAAATCGTTCAAAATATCTGGTACTTGAGGTGAGCTATCATCGTAGGTTACTGCCTCTTGATAAGCAAGAATTGCTACCATCAAGTTTTCTAAATTTGATTGTCCTTGCTCAATGCGAAGGCGATATAAGTTGCCCAAGCGATAATACACTGCTGCCAGGGCTGTCTCTGATTTTTCTTGTGCGTGTAAATCCTCAATCTCTTCTAGAATTTGTCGGACTTGCAAGCTTTGATCTTCGTTCTCAGAAACCGTAGTATTAATTGTTGCTAGTACTAACTCCGTTAACTCCTTGTTAATGTAAGAAGAAGGCAATGACGATGAGATATTGCCAGTTCTCAATGCAGTTGACTCCTGCGGAATCTGTCTCTTCTTGAGTGATTTCAACTCTCGAACTTCTGGCTGTTTTTGTCCGCGATTCACTGGTATCTGTTTCTGAAAATCAAAATCTTCTTTCGTAACGGATTCTTCCAAAATCGATTGCTCGATATGTCCTAAATCTAAACTTCTAGAACCGGAAAAACGTTCTGGCGAACTTCTATTTTGAGCTGTCGGTGTGGGTTCTCCAGCAAACACAAAAACACCTGTACGATTTTGCCAAAACTGTGGTGCTGACTGGTTTATAGCATATAACCAAGGACGCGGCACCCATAATAGTAAGCTTGATTCTAAGAATTGGCTAGACTCGGGAGTTGATAAATGCTGCTCTGTTAAACGTAAATAGTGCAAAAATAGACGTTGTACGGCTACTGATTGCTTAGTTAGCTGCTCAACACCAACAATCTGAAATGCTGGTATAGGTAATGCCCGCCCTGGAGTATCTTTTGATGCTCCGAAGATAGGCGGTGGATAATTAACTAACCATTGATTGATCTGGGCTATGGGATTAGGATCATTTAAATTCAACCGTAAGGTAACTAATCGCGGATAAGCTGGAGTGCTGGCTTCTTCTATATCTGATGGCTGATAGAGGACCTGTCCAACCGGATAAGCTAAAGTTGAATGCAAGCGAGCAGCAACCTGATTTCTCAGGGTTAAGTCATCGCATACCGCTACAAAAATTTGTCGCCGCAAACCAAGACTTAAGGCAAGTTTCAAGCGGTGGTATACTTGCCGATTCCAAACAAAATTATCGGTGTGTGCAGTATCATTCACGCTCTTTGCGGCTTAAAAGCCAAAACGCAGTGTACATACCCTCAAGGGGCACATGTAGCAGCAAGTCAATAGAAAAAACTTAGAACTTAGACGGCTTCTTTAGGACTGGGTGGCAATAATAGTCACTTACATTCGTATTTCATCAGTAAAGAAGAGAAAACTTCGATACTAAACCACCACCATTTTCCCATAGGGTCATTCTGAGTTCTGTATTTTGTGTTCTTCCTTATATGATTTTCAAGTTATTGTCGATCTGTTCAGGATAAATCAAGCTTATAAAGTCTAAAATAACAGCAAGTGTAAAATTATACTGTATACTGGCAAATACTTTCACAAATGTCAGCATTTAACATTTACTCCCTTCCGACTGTAGAATGACTTATTTTCTTTCTTTCTTGGCTTACTTGGCTTAAGAGTGGTTTTTTATATAGGTATTCGTTTCTGGCTATTTGAGAGTAGGAATCAACTATGAGCCTATAAAACAGCTTGTTAACAAACAAATATCAGGTTCTTATGGCATTCAGAACCTGATATTGATTAAGGTTGGTTGCCAAAACTGTCTACTAACTGAAGCTTGAGACAGAGAAAGCAACAAAAATTAAACCACTTACCAAAATTGTTGCAGTGATTCCCACAATTAGGTAATTACGCTTTTGTTTGTCGCTAAGAGGTTCTGCTTGATAAACTTTTGGCTCACGAGCAAAATTATTTAGACGACCGCCTTCTTCAGTTGTATAGGGCATAATTTAAATCCTTGTTCATTAAAGTTATTTTAAGTTAAATAAAGGTTATTTTTACTCTGACTCAGGGAACAAATTGCGCTCTTCGTAGTTATAAATACTCTACTGGCTCTTCCTCACTCCTTAATTTATGGTTCCACTCAGGGGAGAACTAGCACTGGCGCTGTTTTTCATCGGCATCCTACCTGCGAGGTATGCTAAACGACCGGCAACTGTTGCAAGATTCATGGCATAAGCCATTGCCGGAGGGTTTTGTGCTAATGCGATCGCACTATTAATCAGTAAAGCATCTGCGCCCATTTCCATTGCTTCCGCTGCTTCGGATGGCCATCCTATGCCTGCATCTACGACTACTGGCACACTTGAATTTTCGATAATAATCTTAATATTGGCAGTTGTTGTTAACCCTTGTCCTGATCCAATAGGGGAAGCCAAAGGCATTACCGTCGCACAACCTACTTCTTCCAGGCGTTTTGCTAACATAGGATCTGCGTTGATGTACGGCAACACGGCAAAACCTTCTTTAACCAGTTGTTCTGCTGCTTGGAGAGTGCCGATAGGATCTGGTAGTAAATATTTGAGATCGGGAATAACTTCTAACTTAACGAAATTGTTATCCTCCTGTCCCATCAGTTTTGCCATTTCCCTACCCAACCGGGCAACGCGAATTGCCTCTTCTGCTGTTTGACAACCTGCGGTATTAGGTAACATCCAAATTTTTGTCCAATCCAGCGCTTCGGCTAAACCTTCGTGTCCGGGGGCTTTTGTCTGTACCCGTCTAACTGCTACAGTGACAATTTGACATCCACTTGCAATGACACTTTTCTGCATTTCCTCAATACTGCGATACTTGCCAGTTCCTGTCATCAAGCGTGATGAGAAAGTTTTCCCAGCTATGGTGAGGGGAGCGTCGGGAATGGTGAATTGAGAGGCATCCGTTGCAACTGAAGAGTACTCTCTTGGACGACTGAGAGTGCTCATAACTTCGGCTTCCTGTTGAGCAAAGGAGCTTTGGGGAGTGGGGGAGAGTGTAGGCATTATCGTGAGGGTAGATGACTTTTTGTAGAAGCGTGAATAGTGGAAAGAGGTGAGAAGCGAGTCAGATTTTTTGTTCCAAATTAAATCGGCAATCAATGCCGCAGTAATGGGTGCTAAGAGAATACCATTGCGATAATGACCAACCGCAAGGGTTAAATTTTCGCAGCTACTTGTGCCCAGAATGGGTAATTCGTCTGGAGTTGCAGGACGAAATCCCCACCACAACTCCTCTAGAGGATAATGCTGTAAGTGGGGATATAGCCGAATAGCTCGTTGTAGTAAGGTTTGAATTTGGATGGGCGTATTGTGAGGAGTAAAACCTACATCCTCGTTACTAGCCCCAACAACGATCCTTCTGTCACGTTTAGGTACGATGTAAATATCTTGTCCGTACAATACCCTCGTCAATGGTGCTTCCGGCACAATTTCTGGGACTCGGACACTAAGCATTTGCCCTTTTCTGGGATGTACGGGTAACGGGAGTAACTCGTTTACCCAGGCACCCGTCGCTAAAACATAGTGTTCAGCATGAAAGACTCCAGCATTGGTTTGGACGCCAATCACAACCCTTTGCTGCTGCACAATTCCTTGTACTGTAATACCTTGCTTGAGTTCAACGTTAAGAGACTGAGCCGTAGTTAACAATGCCTGTGCTAAAGCACGATTCTCTACTTGTGCATCTTCAGGATACCACCAGCCACCAACAACTTCCGCTCCCAATCCTGGCTGATAGTGATGAATAGCTTCTGTGTCCAACCAGTCAGCAGGGCAGAAAGAGGGGGAGATGCTCCCCCCCTCTTGTTCATAAACTGGTGCTAAAATGCCACAGGGCGAGTATCCAATACTTGAACCACTCAATTGTTCTATTTTGCGCGTCCATTCAAAATAGAGAGACTGCGATCGCCAACACAGTTCTTGCATTGCCCCTGCTGGGAGTTTTTCGGCACCTGATGCTAACATTCCTGCAGCAGCGTGAGTCGCGGCAGCTTGAAAGTCGCGGCAGAGGACAGTTACATTTGCCCCGCGCAACTTCAGTTCTATGGCGATCGCCAAGCCAATAACGCCGCCACCAATAATTAAAACGTCGCTATTCATTGGAGTCAAGATAGGGAAGTCGGAATGTCTCTACGGAAGTTGTTAAGGGGTTCTAGTAGAAATATTTACATCTCTCAAAGCAAGACTGTAATGTTCTGAATTTTTTCTCTTGCAAATAATTTCACTTTTCCATCCACAACTGTTAATTGAAAGCAAGTAACTCAAAACCGCTACCACAATGCTCGAATTGGTTCGCTCTTCTGGTTTTGATTTGTATCATTTGCGTCATTTGTTTGTGATTGAGAATTTGATTTATTTGAATTCTGGTTAACATCCGAGTTGATTGATTCAGGTGTTGTGTCGTTTGAGTTATTATTGTTCTGGGCAACACTGCTTGAATTTCTTTTCTGGGTAGCACTATTGGTGCTTTCATTTGTCGTGGTCCCAGTTGCAGTGCTATTAACATTAATATTAGCTGGGAGTACTTTTGATGCCTTGTCTACAGATTTAGGGACTTGGGCAGTTTGTACGCCCAAAGGAAAGTTAATACCCAGCAATGTGCCAAATAATATTGCCAAGCCTCCAGCCATCAGAATAAGTGGTGTCCATCTACCCATATTGTTTTTCTCCTTTATGTTTACAAACTAATTGAGACCTTTGACCCCAAAATCAATCAACTTGTGTCATCACATGATTTAAAACCTAAGTTTAACAGGCAAGCCCGGAGATTTTTTGTAAGATTATGGGGAGCAACACGATCTCTCTCTCTTGGCGATTGCCAGTTTTCCAGCAAATAGGGCTTCAAACATTGAAAACTAGTTTCATAGCCTGCAGCCCCCGGATTTCATCCAGGGGTGTTGACTACCTTAGCATCGCCATTGTAGAGGTCAATACCATTTTGCAATAATATTTCCCGTAGATTTGCTCCACGAGTACAATCAGTTGTTTTACCTTGCTCATCTAATATGACAACAACGTATTCGCCATATTGTAACAATTTATGGCTAATGAGTAAAAATAGGTCATGGGTAATTAATAGTCAGTATATTTAACTAAATCTAAGTAATATTTATTACATATCCAAAGTAGAAGCTTGATATCAGCTATGAGTCACGGAGAGAGGTTCCAATAAAAAATGAGCGCACTTCGGGTGTATAGACGCCATAATTGAAGCGTATCTACATTAATCAAAATTTGTGCCGAGCGGAGAGTAACAAGACCCATAGGGCGTCTATTATGAGTATCTCATGTTTTAAGTAAGTTGGTGATACAAAATAGAATTATGCAAAGCTACTGCCTAAGGGAAGCTTCCCCCGGCAGACTTTACGTAAAGAAAAGTAAAGTTGATGAAATTAGCGAAGACAGCGCTTACTACAAACTTTCATTTATTTATGCTGACTTGCTGACATCGATAGTCATATTTAAATTTCTATTCATTTCTACTTGAAGAATCCTTAAAAAAGGTAAAATTCACTCAAGATAATAAGAATAACCTGCTTTACTTAAAGAAGAATTGATGATAATTCTGTGTTGGGATCAAGCG
>JAQYWO010000145.1 GCA_029379215.1 Rhizonema sp. PD37 | reverse complement strand
AAATTTACAGAATTCACAATCCCGATAAAATTCAAATTGTTTTATATATTACTGACCATAACTAAATCAATGAGTTCCGTGTTGCCATTTCGGCATCATTTTCATTAAGCTTAGTTAAAAAGTAGTCTTTTATACTATTCGTTCTTTCTCCTTTGTCGTGTGTTCTTTGTACTTAACGAGCAAAACTGTCAGCATCCACATCTGAAGTACTGGTACTCAGTCAGCCCATTCGGGAATTAGCATAACTTTACAAGTGGATCAAACTGAATAATGAAACTTAAATTCAAAACGAGTAACCCTCACTCTCACAGTATTTTATCCTTCATCAATGAACACTTGACAAAAAGTTAAAGGCAGCTTGATTGCTCCAGCTGCCTTGCTTGAAAACTTTTGAATGCTGGGTTTAGACAACTTGCCACCAACCAAGAGCGGGTCCGATAAAACGGATGACTATCCAAAATGCTATCAAACCGCCAATACCAAATTTAGCAATGCGACTTGACCATTTTACGAATAGTTCCGCTTGGGTTTTGGTGATTGGAACCCACGATAAAATTGTTGGTTCTTGACCGTATTTTTCTCCAAGTGCAGTTTTACGACGCTTTGCTTCACCCATAGTTTTAAAAATAAATCCGTGCTAACGCTGATAATAGCGCTTACTAGACAGTGATCGCACATGAAATACTTAATATTTATTGAAACTCTAAAACCATAGCTTAATGGATTTAGTCTGAGATAGCGCTATCGTCTACAGCTAAAACTATAGCACCATTCTGGCTCTCTCTACCTTCCATTCTTAGACTGACAAAGGACAATTTATATTTCAATTCTTTGTTTGATCACAGTTCACTTTCCTCCGCCTTTTATGAGTAGATTTACTGAGAGTCTTCCTCACGAGCAGTAGAAAAGAGATTGGGATCGAGATAGTCAATGCGTGATAGGGGACTAAGAGCTGCAAGAACTTGTGCACCATAGCTGCGGATAACTACACGCGTATCTAGCAAAGCAACAATCCCCTGAGTGTCTCGCATCGGAGCGATCGCGCGCTGTAATTCATTCAAAGCCTTTGGTAACAAGTACAAACGAAACCAATCCTGGTGCGATCGCTTGTAATGAGATACAATACCCGCCACCAAGGGATTTTCTAAGGTTGGTAGAGGTAAAGTCGCAATGATTAAAAGTTGAGGTGCAGGCAGGACGCTTTGATACTCACGCCAAAATTCCCAACCGCTGATCAAAATACCATTTTCATCTAGACAAGTTTTTTCCACCTGTACCCGTGAACCAAACTCTGAGGCAAGAATTGCCCCGACTTGCGATTTCAAAGGCACATCCCCTACCAGCACAACTGTTAATCCTGATGTGCTAGCACTAATGCATAGTAGTGTGCGAACTTTGTGAATAAATGCTGCTTGAAATTCTGGAGTATTAGGTAAGGGTAACTGATAAGGGATGTACAGTTGAATTGCTGAGGTGTGGCTTTCTGAGGAAAATTTCAAGCAAGTTAAGTCATCCAAACCCAAGCGTTGGCGAAAAATTGGAGCCTCTGCTTCTGGTTCTAAGGCACTGCCAATTAATACTACAGGTTGGCGATCCCATATTGGGGATAATATTTTCCCTAATTCAATTGGGGTGGAATGCAAGGAAAATAAACCTTGACGACGGGCAATCGTAGCCCAAAGCAGAGGAGGGGCGGAGTAGGGGAGAGTTGTGCTTTGAACACAGTTTTGAAATAGCGTGAACTTTTGCCAGGGATCGGGTAGATTCGCGACATCTAACACCGAATAGAGACGCATTAAAATCTCTTCTTCAAGCGGGGAGAGCAGATAACATTCGTAGGGATTCGCCGGATGCTGGAACAACTCATGTGTTAATTGCACTCGCGCACTCCGAATAACTTCCGCGATTTGCGGACAAGCTAGCATGAGGCGATCCCAGTCGTATGGTTCAATACTAACGGTTAGTTGATCACGCACCCAATCCTCTAAATCGTCCACACCATCAATAATTGTTGGGATACCTTGAGGAAAGTCATTGCTATTATGTAATTGCGCTCTTAACCAAGCTTCAGGGGAAACAAGCAAGAGTCCTTGAAAGTCGTCAGATGGCCAAGCGTTACCTGTTCTAATAGGTTTGTTTACTTGTAGCCATTGCTGTAGACGGGGAATTTCTACTTTTAGCAGGCGTTGTTGCACTGCCTCTGTTGCAACAATAATTACAGAATCATGCCACATCAGTGCCGATGCCACAAAGCTAGTACGATACCGTCCTTGATAACCTGAGACTGCCCCTACTTGAATTAAGGCACTTCTTCTCAGACGTAAGGCGCGTGCCACCAACCGTGCCATCGTCAAATGATGAGGCCACGAAGGGAAACCTGCCTGACTTCGCAGGAAGTTATGTAGTGACAAATGAACTTCGGCCTCAATCACACGCTTTTCATCCCATACAAAGTAATGTTTACTCCTGTCTTCCCCATTTCTATTATGTTGTTATTTGCCCGTGGTTAATTATGAGTTGTTATATTAACCACTAGCCGCTAATGTCAGGGCGGGTTTAAAAGAATATTGCATCTACAGTTGACGCCGCGATCGCTGTGTTCAGCCTACGACATATTTCATTAATCACCAGTTACTTAAATTATGCCAACTTATACAGGAATTTCCAGCGAAGCTTTTAGGCATCCCCTAGATAGCCAAGCTGAACAAACTTTACGCAGTTTGCCCGGATTTGACTTAGTGGCGCGTAAATTCGTGGAATTTTTCTACGAGCGCCCTCAGCTAGTCTATCTTATGGGTAACAGCATTCAAGTTGGACCGCGTCAATATTCCACTATTTACCAGATGCTTCGAGAATGTGCGCGGGATTTGGATATTTATCCAGAACCAACACTCTTTGTCTCGCAAAATCCTCAAGCAAATAGCTATGCCCTGGGGCAACAACATCCTTATGTAGTCATAAATACAGGGATCTTAGACTTACTGAATGAATCTGAGATTATGGCAGTTTTAGCTCATGAATTGGGACATATTAAATGTGGTCATACTATTTTAATTCAAATGGCAATGTGGGCGATGAATGCTGCTTCCGCCCTGGGTGAATTGACTTTTGGTATAGGTAATTTCGTCAGTCAAGGTTTGATTTATGCTTTTTATGAATGGCGGCGCAAAGCAGAGTTATCTGCTGATCGCGCTGCTTTGTTAGTGATGGATGATTTAAATCCAGTTATGACTTCAATGATGAAAGTCTCTGGTGGCAGTCTTAAATATGCTAACGAGTGCAGTTTACAGGAGTTCATTCGTCAGTCAGAAAATTATCAAGCACTTGATGGAGATGGACTCAATCAAGTTTATAAATTCTTGATATATAATGGTTCTCAAGGTACAATGCTCAGCCATCCTTTTCCTGTAGAACGCTTACATTACTTACAAGAGTGGGCAAGCTCGGAAGAGTATCAGCAAATTAAGAAAGGAAATTATCAGCGCTCATCTGCTTCAGGTGCAGTCAATGTGACAGCGGAAACGTCTCAAAACGAAGCAGAAACTTTGCGTCGTCAAATTGAAGAATTGCAACGAGAAATTAATAGAATTCAAAAACCTGATCGTTGAAGCAGTTAGCAATCAGCAATCAGCTTGTATTATTTGTAGCCGGAACTTAGATTCTGTTGAACGTATTTGCTCAACTCACTTCTCCATAATCGACTAATTGCTGACTGTTAACTGCTACTGCTAATAAATTATACAGTCGGATCAAAGCGAAAATCGGCAACTAGTGGCAGTTCAAAAAGAGTTTGCTCTGATAGCCTTTGGGAAAAGAAGAGTATTTCTAGGTTCTCTATTTCGCCAGTAGCAGGATTAAGACGAGCAATCACACCATAATCAATTTCTGCAGGTTCTTGATCTGGGTATGGGCGACGTTTGTTAATATACAAAGTGTCACCTTCGCGATTGTATTCAAACTCTAATTTCGCGTTCATATAATTTGTGGTATGTTGCTGTTGTCTAATAAGCAATTAGCCATCAGCTATCAGCATAAATAAATTTTTTCTTTAACTTATCGTTGAAGATTTACATAAGTCAGTTTTTATGCTGGTAGCACGACAGAACTTTGCGCTAAATGCTTTAAGAATTGGATCACCATTAAATAACAAGATAAATGCCTGTCAATGTCTTATAGCAAATTTAATCTTGGTATTTCGAGGCAATCTTGAGATTTACTATTTCTGAAAATATTGGCATCTTTGCTAATGTTACAGAAATAACCTACAGCCAACTTCTAGCACAAATTCTTAAAGAATCCCTTCCTAAGAGCAATTGCTATTGGTACAGAAAAATCCCGAGATAACTCTATTATAACTCTCATTCTCTTTGAACTCAAGAACTAAGCATTCAGCTATCAGTCATGAGCAGGTATAACTTGTAAGAATTCGAGTTATGTTACTCTTGTCTAAAAAATTTAAGAATACAGTTGACTTTTAAACTGCTGAAGTGTTTGAAATTTGAGAGCAAATTTTAGTTTTTTTCCGGAATGCCATCAGCTGGTATTGTATTTTAGATATGTTGAGGGCGAAATACACAGGTTTTCATATCTGGCAGGTAAATGCGCGTATCGGTAAAAACTAAATTACCATGAGGTTTAATGCACGCCCTTTTAGGTATCAGCCCACCCTTTAGCTAAACTTGTTGATCCGAGGAAGTTTGGCAAGAAGGATATTAAGGCTGAAAGGTCTTACTTTTTTCGGTGCTTTATATTACTTTTTAAGGAGAAGAGGAGTAGGGGGAGAAGAAATTGCATTGCTTATCTTACACGAGAGCAAAGAGAGTGTCAAAATGAAGTCCTGCCCCCTCAGAGTTCGTCAACTATGTCGGAAGAAGATATCCGTGCTGCACGGTTGGAAAAAGTAGAACAGCTTAAGCAGCTTAAAATTAATCCCTACGCCTATCGTTGGGAATCGACTCATCACGCTGCTGAGTTGCAGGAAAAATTTGCCGATTTGCCTACTGGTGAAGAAGTAGACTTGGAAGTTACCATTGCCGGACGCATCATGACGCGGCGCTTTTTAGGTAAACTGGCATTTTTCACTTTACAAGATGAAACTGGCACAATTCAGCTTTATCTAGAGAAAAAACGCATCCAAGAAGGCATGGTAGATATTGATACCGATGCCTTCAAGCATTTGGATAAGCTGGTAGATGCAGGTGACATTATCGGGGTTAAGGGGACGATTAAACGGACTGAAAAGGGCGAGTTATCTGTTTATGTTAAAACTTATACCCTTCTTACCAAATCTCTTTTGCCTTTACCTGACAAGTGGCATGGGTTGACGGATGTTGCCAAGCGCTACCGTCAGCGTTATGTTGATTTGATTGTTAACCCTGAAGTCCGACAAACCTTCCGCCGCCGTGCTCAAATTACTGCTGGGATTCGTAGATACTTAGAAAATCGTGATTTTATAGAAATCGAAACTCCTGTTCTTCAAGGGGAAGCGGGGGGTGCGGATGCAAGGCCATTCATCACCTACCACAACACATTGGATATGCAGTTGTATCTGCGAATCGCTACAGAACTCCATCTCAAGCGGTTAATTGTAGGAGGGTTTGAAAAAGTGTTTGAACTGGGACGGATTTTCCGTAATGAGGGAATTTCTACCCGTCACAACCCGGAATTTACGACAATTGAAGTTTATCAAGCCTACGCCGACTATAACGACATGATGGCGTTGACAGAGGGAATGATTACCACTGTTGCCCAAGAGGTACTTGGTACACTACAAATTACCTACCAAGGTAAGTCGATTGATTTGACTTATCCTTGGCGACGTGTTAAAATGCACGACCTTGTCAAGGAATATACAGGGTTAGATTTCAATTTTCCCACTCTGGAAGAAGCAAAAACATCTGCTAAAAATGCTGGTATTGAAGGTGTGGATGGTTGTACTTCTATTGGGAAAATCCTCAACGAAGCCTTTGAACAAAAGGTAGAAGAAAACTTAATTCAACCTACTTTTGTCATCGACTTTCCTATAGAAATTTCGCCACTGGCAAAGCCACACCGTTCTAAACCCGGTATAGTGGAGCGGTTTGAGTTATTTATGGTAGGGCGAGAGACTGCGAACAGTTTCTCAGAGTTGACTGATCCTATCGATCAGCGCCAACGTCTAGAAGCACAAGCCGCACGCAAAGCAGCTGGCGATTTGGAAGCACAAGGTGTGGACGAAGATTTTCTCACGGCGTTAGAGTATGGTATGCCGCCTACAGGTGGTTTGGGTATTGGCATTGATCGCTTAGTGATGTTGTTAACTGACTGTGCTAGTATTCGGGATGCGATCGCATTCCCGTTACTCAAACCTGAAAAATCCCAAGATTCTGATACCGAATAAGGGGTAGGTGGAAGAAGTGCGAATGTTGTAAAGCACCAATTGCTGTAAACAAAAGTTAAGGTGCGCGTAAAAAGTTACGCGCACCTTAACTTTTGAACTATAATTATAGTTACTGGTGAACTATTTGAAGATTACCTAATATGATTAAAGCGCCAAAACGAAGACAGCGCACCCTTGGGGGATTCCCCAGTTAAAGCGACTGTGCGTGCCAAGGACACCAAGAAAGATAGCAGGGAAGACAGGTAATCTTAGACCGAAAAAAGAGTAATTAAAAACTAACTGACTATCAACAGACTATTATAGAAATTTCTGTAAGCTGTAAAATAATTCCTCCGTAAAAGGAGTGGGAAATATTGAAGATTATTTATGGATCAGCACAGCTAAATTTAGCATACAACAAATTTAGTTCTTACTGTCATTTGCTGTACTTAGATATATGTTAATTATCATTGAGTTAGTTATTCTTTATGTATTGGATTAAGCACTTGCTAATGTTATTGACTAATTGCACCAATATTCGGAAGTTGAGCGCATTACCTTTAAGTTATGTTGGTGCAAAAAGCATAAATACATAACAAATGCTTGCTCAGCAGCCTATTAACAACTATTGAGTAATCATGCTGAAAACTCACTTTTAAAGAGCGTAGAGGCGAATCGTAAAAAAAAGACGACGATGTCCTAATGTAAAATTGTGTTGATTCACGCCTACTGACCTATTCAGATCGTAAAAAATGCTAAATGGTAAACATAATGACATAAAATAATCGAAGAAACTTCATTTAAATATTAATTGTTCAGGACAAGCATCCTTTGCTGGCAAAAGAGATTAAATATAAACTAAACTCCCTCATCAAGGAAGCATCCACGAACGAGCCGAATTTGGCAAGAAGGTTAGAGGAGATAAATCGTTGGGTTAAAGATGTTAAGCCAGGTTCGCTGACAGCAAAAAAGTTTGTCATGCATTTTCTCCTGCAAATAATTAGAGATTCTCAAATTTGGCTAGACATTGTCAGTTCAACAGAAGAAGAGCGACAATTGTATTATCAGCGAATGACGGCAACGGAAAGATATTGGTATGGCTATCTCTTTCCCAAATGGCTCAAAGAAACAGATCCAAAGTTTTATCTCTGGAAGCAAAAACTGATGGCGGGAGAATTTTATCAGACTGATGCTCATGTTCTTAAATCCATTGCTACTGACATCGTGCGTCGTGAAGGGACTTTTTGGCAGTGCTATGTAGCAGATTTGTCAATGGCAACTGATCTTATTGTCAGTAGTAAGCTGGAATTGCCTCTTTGCATTCAAATTACTAGTCTCTCTGATGAATTCTCTCAAGAAAAGTATGATAATTGGGAAAATACTCTACAAAAATGGGGCATAGATAAAGGACTTTTCTTAAGCTCCAATCCTAAAAAAGATCTAGCAAATAGGATCGTAAATATAGTGCTATACAACAGCGATCGCATAACAACTGGTCATTATTTAAAACTAAGCTTGTAGTGTTAAGTCAATTACATTTACTAATTGTTCACAAACAGATATTGCTCACCCTCTCGTAATTATAGTGAAAGAACAACAAAGCGCTCGGCAAGAGAGAGTTGAAAAATTCATTCAACATTTAGAACAAGCCAGACAAATGCAGCGAGACTGGATGAACTATGGACTTGAATGCGTAGACTTATATGTTGAAGATGTGGAAGAAGATTGGCTGGAATTGTGGGGAGAAAATGAAGATGAGCAACAAATGATTGTTGCTGTAACAACATTTTTAGAAAGTAGTGACTGGGCGGCTACTAGGGTAAGAAAGCAGCTCAAACACAAATCACTCTCAGAAACTGCAACTGAGTTGGAAAAATGTTTAAGTCTCCCTGAAGAATATAACAGAATTTTTGCTGTTAAAAATGTGTTAGCTGAAACTTTAGATTCGCGGAACGACAATGAGGAAATTGACTTATTGGATTTAGCAGAGAATCTTCTTGAGAGGTTAACAGAAATTGTAGAAAACCACAATTAAAACATTTTACTCCCTTCCCGCTACAAGATTACCTATCTTCTTAATTTTCTTTCTTGGCTCTCTTGGCGTGTTCTCTGCGAGACAGTGCGCGTACCCCAACTCCAGTCGGAGACGCTTCTCTTCGAGACGCTTCTCTACGAGACGCTTCGCGAACGCGAACGCGAACGGGGAAGCAAGCTACGTCAAGAGACGTGGCGTCAGCCAAGGCGGTTTTTACATCCGTAATCTTCAGGCGAGAAGGGAATATTACATGAAGGCCAAAATAAAGCTACCATTGAGAATTACTTATAGCCTCCAACTCAAGCTATTTTATTTTTCATTTCCATCGCAGTACTAGTAAACTCAGTGGGCATGTAGAGACGTTCTTATGAACGTCTCTATACATTAATTTGCCACTTCCGACATCTCAATAACGTGCCCATCATAGTCCTTTACCAGAAAATTCAGCGGTTTCTGGCTGCGAAGCTTGAATTTCAAACCACGCGTTTCCACTCGCATCAAAATCATCTCCAAACAGTCACGATCAAAGCAAACGTGGCGTTGCTGACTTTTGCTACCTAAACTTGCTCCGGCAATTATATGCAGTTGAGTGTTTTTCTTCAACTGATACCAAAGTCCTTCGCTAGCGTTAGCCATTCTGCTACTGGAAAAACTAGGAGCACTAGACAAGTAAAGCGGATCGACTCCTGTTGCCCCGATAGTTTGCTCGTAGTTGTAGTAGTAGTGTAAAGGAACTTCAGCTGCTGGCAAACTTAGCAGCCCTTCATACAACTGTCGCGCTAACTCCATATCCGACACCATTACAGTGTAGACTTTCGGAGCACTGGTAAGAAATAACCACATGGCACCAGCATATGCTGCTAACAGCATCACCATAATGCCTTGGGTGGAGAACAGGCTATCTAACGGTAGAGAAGGCAAAAAAGAGCCTAGAGGAAGATTAAATAGTAACTGCCTGACACTAACTGCTATAACCATGAAACTTTAAGGTATCTATAAGTGAGTCGATGAGCGACTCTGTGAATTCGGACTTTAAATTTAGTCTGTAGTTCTAGTGTATCAAGAGTGCAAAAATCTGACCAAGAACTCAAAGTTAAGATCGCGCTTGTGAGTTAAGCGTCTCCATTATTGACGAGCTTATTACCGAATCTCAGTAAAATATTTAAGTCTGCCAAGGTGGGAATGAAAAATTGTCGTTGAGGTATGGCAGCGATGAGTCAGAGGAAGAGAGTTTGCCGCAAGTTTACATTTCGTGACTTATTGTCAACTTACTTAGACGAGTGGAAGCTATTCGGAGAAAGTTGAAAGCCAAGTGCTGAGTGCTAATGACTACTTAATAACATAAAATGTTAGCACAGATACTCCTTGACAATTGTGCAAATTCCTCATTTTACCGAAGCCAATCACCCCCTGGTTAAGTCACTATTTCATCACAGTGATCACGAACTACTGACGCTGTTTCAGCGCCATTCAGACTCGGGTAAGTATTTTACGGCGATTTTTTGTCGCTATAGCCCAATCGTCTACACCTTGATTCGGCATTCAGCACGATCGCCTGTACAAGCTGATTATCTCTTTGCCCTCACCTGGCGACATATTTACTATCAGCTTGGTGGATTGGATTTAAGTATCAATCCACCTGGAAAGGAAAGTCTTACCCTACAAAATTGGTTGATCAATATGACTGCCTATTGTATCAATGAGATGGAACTCCCACCCACAGAAGCAATTCATTATTCTCTCAAAACAACTTCTCCGCCGTTGTGGTGTTATGTAGAACAAGCGCTGGATCAACTGCCAGCAATGTTGCGATTGATTGTCTTGATGGCTCAGACTTTCCACTGGAGCGAAACTAGAATTGCCGCTTATTTACAAGCCGAAGGAGAAGTTTTGACTCCAGCCGATGTAGCCATTTTTTTACAAGAAGGTTATCTTATGTTAGAGGAAAAACTACCAGCAGACGTTTGCGCTATATACTTAGAAGAAAGTTAATTTTAAAAAATATAAGTGATAACACGCACAAAATAGTTTTTACCTTGTAAAAGTTATAGAATTTCTGCAACCCGAGATTACATGGGAAACTCTGATGAAACGATGGCATTTATTATTAGAGGCAAATTACCTTTTCCTATTAACTTTCTTGCTAAGCCCCATGACGGTGACTGCTGCTGATATTACTGAACAACTCCATCGTCCTTTAGACAATTCGGTTTCTCAACAATCACGAGATGAAGCAGACAACTTAGTGCGTGTGGGAGAAGAGCAGCTAAGCCAAGGGAATTCAAACAAAGCTATTCAGTCGTGGTTGCAGGCATTAGGAATTTATCATTCAATCGGTGATCTTAAAGCACAAGGATTAACTTACGACTTTCTTGGTAAAGAGTACGTTCAGTTAAATCTTTTAAAAGAGGCAGAAGATACATTGCGCCGACGCTTAGCGATCGCCCGAGATGTCCATGATTTTCAAGCCCAAATTTTTGGACTCAATAACATTGGTTCGTTACTGCTTCAGAAAGGAGAGCCAGTTGCAGCTTCTCAAACCTTCGGAGAAGCATTAGAAATTTCTCAGAACTTAAAAAATATTGAAGGTGAGGGGTTATCTCTCAGTAATTTGGGTTTGGCAACTGCAAGATTGGGAGATTATAATAAGGCGATTAAACTTTATGAAGCAGCTTTAGTCTTCCGACAACTCTCTGGTGATCGAGTCGCCCAAACCAATACCTTTAATAATGCGGGTGACGCATATCTGGCAATAGGAAATTATCCAGATACAGTTAGCACTTATGGATCGGCTCTGCAACTAGCTAAAACTACTGGCGATCGCATCAGTGAATTACGAGCCATTGACGGTTTAGTAACAGCGCATCAAAGTGTAGGGCGTTATGAACGCGCTTTTGACTTGTTAGAGGAGCGACTGGCGATCGCCAATCAGTTACAAAATCAGCGAGAAGAATTAAAATCTTTTGAGTCTTACGCTGAAATTTACGAACAAATGGGTAACTATCCGACTGCCCGTAACTTCTACGAGCGAGCCATTTTATTAGCTCGCTCATTAAAGGATAGTAAAAAAGAACTATTATTAATTGATAAAATGAATAAATTAAAGAAGCATAAACATAAATAATCTGCTTTTTTTGCTTGCATTGTTAAGCCACTTGTCTTTGATAACTAGTAAGGGCGCAGTGCTTTGCGCCCTTACTATTTGGTTTATTTACCCGAAAATTACCGTATGTACCATCGAACCAGTGGTGCTTTTCATTAGTTTTAATGGGTTATAAAAGTTCGTAGTAAGCACTAAAGTGCTTAAGCTCGAGCGATAAATCGCTCACTACATACCCCTCAAAATCAATGACGTAAACCACTAGTTAGTAATTAAAAAATCAAGTCTCACTAATTCAAGAACACAGCACCACTTCGTTCAATCCTTAAAGCACTTCTATCCATCCCTAAGTCTGTTGTTTCTTGAAGTGTCAGTTGCAGCATTCCTTGTTGAGAGGAGGCACTCTGTGGTGTAACCATCAACAATCCACTATCTCTACGGTGGAATGTTACTGTTGCGGGTATACGTAAACCTCTTAGAACTACATCTGACTTACCTTGAAGCGTTCGAGGGGCTGTATCGCCGATTGCTTGATACGATACGGGTGCGTTTGTTTTATTCACTAACCTCACCGTAACCCTCCCATCTGTAGGCATCACCATAGCCACGGATGATTGCTGCGTTTGAACGACAGAACTTTGAGTTTGTTGAATATTGATGCCGTCCCCCGAATCTATTGTTGTGGAAGACTGACGAGATTTGGAAGACTGTGATTGATTGCCACTCGGAACTACACCTCCCATATCCGGTTGCATTTGGTTAGGAGTTGACGTAGTTGGTAGATTAGAGTCAGAACTCCGTCCTTGCACCTTCATTTGTTGCCGTGTGTAAGCATTAGGTGGACATCCTTGAGGAACGCCGACTTGACTGTTGTGGGGTTCTGCGTAAAATATACTTGGGCAAGGGTTGACTCTAGGAGTCGTCTGTTGTGCTCTTGCTACCATAGGAATAGCTGGCAACCCAAGCAAGAATCCTCCACAGAGAAGGCCAAACAACTTTATCTGCTTGCGTAAACTGGGCGATTTTTTCATTTTATTTTCTCCAAAATATGCTTTTTGCTGCTTAGAAAGATGTCCAAAAATAATTTTTATATGCAGGAAACAGACTTTACTTCTTCCTAAGAGAAATGCGACTGCTATCTGTTACTGCTGTTGCTTACAAATATGTTTGATTATTGGGGGTTATGCAATCTTTAAGATAACAATTATCAAACCCTTTTCCCTCTTACCCTAGACATGGTTTATTTTCACACTAAAGTGTGAGGCAGATTCTAGCGTCTCCCATGTATAGAAAATTATAGACAGCATTATTGGTTTGTCGTTTCTCTCCTTATTCAGAGAGTAACGACAAACCAACAACTTTGTATTTTGCTATGTCTTAACTTGACTTTGCTTCATGCCACAGTTTACACACATATTCAGGCAACCAACTAGCAATTTCCTGAATTCTCTCTTCCGACAATTCGTCTTTGGTAGCAGCAAACACTGCTTTGATTGCCTGTTCGCGATCTATGTTTGGCGGCAATCCACCTTCATTAGCAACTCGAAATAAAAAGCGATCTGAGTCGATTTTAAAGATACCAGGACCATCCCAAGGTGGACGCACCTTACTCAGAAATCCAACAATCGGATTTGTGTCATTCCACAAATCAGAAATTTCCATTTGCAGCGCTTTATCATTTGTAGGCAACGCCTCTTTGTGCAGTTCTCCCTCAACTCTTTCGGCTGCTTCTGTTGTCATCACATCACGCATAACCCGAAATACGACTTCAGTTACGTCTCTAGCGTCAAAGACATCCGCAAAATTACCCAACACCATGACTTTATCCAAAAAGGGCATATCTTTTGGTGCGATCTCTGTCGATGATGCCTCCTCTCTCGTTTTCGGAGCTGCTTCAAACTTTTCTAACAATTTACGCCCTTCATCTGTTAGTTCCGCTTTTTTCGCGCGACCATTATCTGTAAATTCAGCATTGATGTAGTGATACTGATTCAGGTAATCTAGATGACCTAACAATTCTGCTTCTGTTAAATCTTGATCTCCTAACTTGATTCCTGAGTAATTAACTTCTCCCGTTCCCTGACCAGTTTCGGCTATTTTTTTCAGTAAACTGTAGGTCACATCTTTTCTTATGGAAATTGGCATTTTATCCTCTACAGATGTCGTTATAAATGCGTTTTAGCTAAAAAAGCTTAGTCAATGGCTAATAGCTCACTATTATATAAATTAGTATCTTAAGTAACTTTCTTTATCTATCACAGGAAACAATTTTGAAGTATCAAATTAAGACTCAAGAGTGATTGGTAAAGTGACAGTTATAGTGGTGCCAATATCCTGAGTACTTTCAACTTGAATTTGACCTTGGTGGTTTTCGACAATAGCTTGGGCGATCGCCAGCCCCAATCCCGAACCAGTGGAACTTTCAGCCGTAGTGTTCGTAGCTGCATGAGAACGTGCCGGATCGACTCGATAAAAGCGGTCAAATAAGCGAGGTATTGCCTCTGCGGGAATACCGATTCCGGTATCACTCACCTTAATCTGTAACTGATTGGTGCTGTAACGCAATCCAGAAACACGATTTGTCAGTTCTATACGTGCCAATTCCACATTTACCCGTCCGGACGGTGGAGTGTATTGTAAGGCGTTGCTAATCAAATTCGTGAACAGCTGCACCAGTTGATCCCAATGACCGAAAAATGTGAACCAATCATCAAGCAATTCCAAACTAGTTTCTGAAGCCGGAGGATCGATCAAGTTTAGAGAAAGAGTAAGACCTTTTTCTACCGCTAAGGGTTGTTGTTCTTCAACTACGTCCATTAGTAAAGCATCCATTGGACAAGGTGAAAAAGAATATGTGCTGATCCCACTATCTTGCCGTGCTAGAAACAGTAGATCGTTCACTAACTTCCCAAGACGCTGCGTCAGCCGTTCCACAACCTTTAATTGTTGTTGATAGTGTAAATGTGTATAACCTTCGGCAGATCTCCAATCAAGATCGGCAAGGGCAACTTGCACATTAGTTTGAATCAAAGTAATGGGATTTCTTAATTCGTGAGAAGCATCAGCAGTAAACTGTTTGAGGCGTTGATAAGACTCATGTACTGGTTCCATTGCTTTACCCGAAAGAAACCAACCACTGGCGGCAACAGAAAGTACCATCAACCCAGTTCCTAGTCCTAAATCCAACATCAACCTCCGACTGGGTTTTGTCACTTCAAACCAAGGATGGCTGACACGTAAATATCCCAGTACCTGTCGCCCAATTTGCATTCGTTCTGTGACTTGTCGCAATAGAAGTGGGGAGGAGCCAGTGTTCTCTTGCGCTTTGCTGACTGGAAGCATGTAGCGTTGGGCAGATGAAGGGGATAACGAGAAAGTAGTGGTGATTAAATTCTCTTCCTTTGCCTCCTCTGCTTCCTTTACTCCCCAAACAACTTTGACAGTTTCACCTGCCCGGTTGGGGTGCAGGGGAATATTTAAGGGTTGAGCTAAAGTTGACCAAAGTAATTCACCAGTAGGACTAAACCACTCTAAGTCGATGCGATCATCTTCTACTGTCTCGGCATTATTGTGAAAACTGGCTTCTACATTAATGCGGAATTCACCCAGTTCCGATTTGACTCGCTCAATCACGAGCGATCGCTCCACGACTTCCACTACATGATTTAAGGTATCGTCAATCCTTTCAATTAAGGTACTACGGAAGTATAAATAAACACCACTGGCGAATAACAATAGAAGTACTGCTGTTATAGCAGTGTACCAAAGGGCGAGACGGCGACGAGTAGCTTGAAACATTGTCGTTTAAATCACCTTTTTAATCTACTATGTAAAGTAGCTCATTCTAGTTGTACGAGCTACACTACCTGTCGTTTGGTCATCATGCCAAAATCCAAGAAGACTTTCAATCAAATCAATCTTTCTGATCCACAGTATTATCTCAACCGGGAATTAAGCTGGTTGGAGTTTAATAGCAGAGTGTTGCATGAAGCTTGTGACTCAAGAAACCGCCTTCTAGAACGCCTTAAGTTTTTGGCAATCTTTAGTTCTAACTTGGATGAGTTCTTCATGGTAAGGGTTGCGGCATTAAAACAACAGGTAGAGGCGAAAGTCAGCTATTTAACTTTCGATGGTCGCACGCCACAACAACAATTAGACGATATTAGCTTTTCCTTGCGTCCTTTAGTAGCCCAAGAGCATCAACATTTTGAGCAAGTTCTGCGATCGCAACTGCTAAATAATGGCATCTATATCCTCAACTACATTGATTTAGATGACAAACAAAGGAATTACTTAGACGCCTATTTTAACGAACAGATTTTTCCAGTTTTAACTCCGCTTGCTGTTGATCCCAGCCATCCTTTTCCCTACATTTCTAATCTCAGCTTAAATCTGGCAGTGGTGGTTAAAAATCCCGAAACAGAAGAAGAATTGTTTGCTAGAGTCAAAGTTCCTAAAGTTCTGCCGCGATTTTTACCCTTACCACCAGAATTGGGAATTCACCATCATGACAAACCCGCCCACTGGACAGGTATACCTTTGGAACAGGCGATCGCTCACAACTTAGAGTCGCTATTTCCGGGAATGAATATTCAGGAGTATCATCTCTTCCGCATTACCCGTAACAACGACTTGACTTTAGAAGGAGATGAAGCAGATGACTTGCTATTGGCGATCGAACAGGAACTACGAAAACGTCGTGTTGGTGGAACTCCGGTTCGGTTGGAAATTCAAGCACAAACTCCCGAAGTCATACGCAGCAGACTTTTGGAAGACTTGGACTTAGGAGAAAACGATGTTTATGAAGTAGAAGGTCTTTTGGGCTTAGGAGATTTAATGTACTTTATAGCATTACCCCTACTTGAACTTAAAGATCCACCTTGGCAGTCTGTTGTTCCTCCCCGTCTGCAAAGGATTAGGGAGCCGATTTTAAACCCGAATATGCGGGAGTTAGAGGAAGGGAAAGACTTTTTTGCCATCATTCGGGAGCGGGATTTATTAGTACACCATCCCTACCAGTCTTTTTCGGCTTCGGTACTACGCTTTATTACCCATGCTGCTCATGATCCTCATGTACTAGCAATTAAGATGACTCTCTACCGAACTTCTGGAGACTCGCCCATTGTTAAAGCTTTAATTACTGCAGCAGAAAATGGCAAGCAAGTATCAGTTTTAGTGGAACTAAAGGCACGGTTCGATGAAGAGAATAATATTTACTGGGCAAGGCGTCTAGAAAGTGTCGGAGTTCATGTCGTTTACGGTTTAGCAGGTTTAAAAACACACAGCAAAATCGTCTTGGTTGTGCGGCGTGAACAAGAACAGATTCGACGCTACGTGCATATTGGCACTGGTAATTACAATCCAAAAACGGCACGTATTTACACAGACTTAGGAATATTTAGTTGCCGTGAAGAATTGGGAGCAGATGTGACAGATGTATTTAATTTCTTGACAGGATACTCCCGGCAAAAGTCTTACCGACAACTGTTGGTTGCGCCGGTGAATATGCGCGATCGCTTTGTAACATTCATTCGTCGTGAAATAGAGAATGTTCAAAATGGATTGAACGGGCGTATTGTTGCTAAAATGAATGCTTTGGTAGATCCGAAAATTATTGAAACTTTGTACGAAGCTTCTCGTGCCGGAGTACAAATCGACTTAATTGTGCGAGGAGTTTGCTGTTTGCGTCCTGGACTAAAAGATATTAGTGAAAATATCCGCATTATCAGCATTGTCGGTCGCTTCTTAGAACATTCCCGCATTTATTACTTTTATAATAATGCACAAGAGGAAATTTATATTGGTAGTGCCGACTTGATGCCTCGCAACTTAGATCGTCGAGTGGAAGTTATTACCCCAGTGCAAGATCCTGATATTGCTAAAGACTTGCAAGAAATTTTGGGAATTATGCTAGCAGACAACCGCCAAGCTTGGGAGTTACAATCCAATGGCAGCTATGTTCAACGGCGTCTGCGTGATGATGGTTCTGAAGCTAGTTCACAAAAAGCTTTTATGTCTATGGTATCAGGTTCAAATAGCACTGGTACAAATTAAGTGAGTTCGCTAGTTTTTAAATATGGTGCGTTGAAGCTATTCGGTAAATTGGGAAAAACCTCTTCATTATTAATAGAAATCTACTATGCTACTGTTTTTTTAGCTAATTCTAAAGCAGACGCTGATAGCTAACGGCTATAAATTTCTGTAAGTTTAGTTTTCAGGATAAACTTAGAATGTTGCTAATTTACTTAATATTTTCTTCACAATGAGTGCAAGTTATTCAACCATTAGATAGAGTGAATTAAAGTACTTGTATAGACTATAAAGGTTATTGTACAAGTATTTTTTTAATTAAATAGGATGTTAATGCTATCTTGTGAACCATCTACATTACGTGTTTTAGTTGTTGACGATCACGAACTAACTCGTTTGACTCTACGGTTAGCTTTTGCCAGCCAAGAAAATATCCAAGTAGTGGGATCTGCGAGTAATGGTAGAGAAGCTATAGAAATGGTTCAACGCTGCCACCCTGATGTCATTGTTCTAGATTTACAGATGCCAATCATGGATGGTTGGAGTGCATCCGGTCAAATTAAAACAATTGCGCCAAATGCCCAGATTATAGCTTATTCATCGGTAGAGGACAATAAATTAAAAGAAGCAGAGGATATGAGCAGCATGGACGCTTTTTGCAAAAAAGATGTACCTACAACCGAACTTGTTGCTTTAGTTAGGCAATTAGGACAGCGTGCAGCTAATCAAGTTCTATGAGCAATGATTTTGGACTGAGACAAAATATTTTAAAGAATCTAAAAAAAGTCAAGCTTGGGACATCAGGGGATATGAGCATAAGTATTAACGTTGGTAGAACTGTCAATTAATTCTACCAACGTGTTTTTTATACAAATTATTACTTAATGTGGCTTAATAGGGTGCAGTTCCCGGAAAGGTGCGTCTAAATTCATCAATTAAATCATCCATTTCTTCCAGAGCCTGATTGACATCGACTCTTAAAGTTCCCAGGTTGGGTTGCTCTAGTAAGGAAAGTAGGTATTCTCGTTTGCTTTGCACCACAGCCATTCGTTCTTTTATTGTCTGTACATCCATGTTTTTCAGTTTTTAACTATACTTCAAGTTTAAAGTTAACGCAAAAAAGCAAGATTGTATTTGCTTACTCTGCCTAAAATATGATGCGAAACTCTTGCAGAGCCGAGCCACTAACACCGATGATAATAAAGCTGAGAAGTTTCACTCTTTATACTTACCTTAAATCATGTTACGCCAAATTTCTTTGGGAACGCTCGGTTCTGTTGTCGGCGGGGTATTAACAATTGTCGGTATAGCTGCTTATGCTGCTCATAATGCTACACTCAATCTTGCAGGTTTCTTTTATGGAATTCCTTTATTGCTGGGCGGACTGGCACTTAAAGCCAATGAATTAACGCCTATACCTTTCAGTCAACCTACAACATCGCAGGTGTTAACACTACAGAAAAAACAAGCAACTATTACTCAAAATAAACTTCGTAAAGACATTACTCGATATTGCTACGGGCAAGAAGCCCATTTAGATGAAGCACTTCAACGTTTGGGTTTGAGTAAAACAGACGAGGAACGACCTGTAATTACTGGGTTAAGAGAGACGGAAGTCAAAGGAAATTACGCCTTAACTTTAGAATTTGATTCACCGCACGTACCAATTGATGTTTGGCAGCAAAAGCAGGAAAAAATGACCAGCTATTTTGGTCCCGGAGTGGAGGTGCAAATTACACAGCCAGATTCAGACAGAGTTGAACTTACTCTGCTCACTATTCCTAAGGAGAGTTAGGAGGCGCTTAGGGGTGGGTTTAATATAAAGAATATCTTCCAAAACCCGCCTCTATTTTAGGAGTTTACTGCTCCTAACTTACTGTTTATTTTTCTAAACGAACTGCATACCACTGCAAATATTTTCCCGGACCTAGGTCTAACTCGCAACTCGTATCCAGTAAGTATTGTACACAGGCTTCCGCTGAATCAAATGAGTGCAAGTCGAGAGCCAAATCTTCAATATTTGTTGTTTGTATAATTTCCTTAAGCTTTTCTAACAACTCAGAAGCGGTGAGAAATTGTTCTGCTTGATTGGTTTCCAGGACAACAAAATTATCCTGCTGATACATTAATGGATTTGGCATTTAAACAATATGGTAGCTATGGCAAACCTAAATAGTAATTTTTAAAACAAGCGTCCTTTGAGCGTTTCTTGTTGATTTTAAACTATTAACAATTAGCAGTCACTTTCCGGAATTTTCCCTAAATTACATTTGGACTCTTATGTACAGCTTATTGTTGATTTTGATATGTCGGAGCGCTAACCGCTCTATGAAATTATAGCAATTTATAGAGAACAATGTTAACAATTTTAAATTGTGTTAGATGGGTAATACTCAACATGACCTGATTTCTAGCCATCGGTGGATGGATCGTGAACAATTTTAGATTAATGACCTGAACTCATTTTTATCGCCTCTAATACCAACTTTTAATTGTTTAGAGAGCAAGCTTCTGCTATATTTACTAAGTGATTTTACTTGATTTTATAT
>JAQYWO010000536.1 GCA_029379215.1 Rhizonema sp. PD37 | reverse complement strand
ATCCAGATCTGTCCTCATAACAACACCCAGTCTAGCTGTTACTTTTGCTCGCTCTGAAGGAGAATTCAATTTAACTAACATCAGTGAAAAACCTGTAGAAACTAGAACTATCACTGATACCAATACCATTACCATTGCTAAAGATGGCATGGTCGATGCTTTTGCCCAAGCACAAGCAACTTTTCAGATTCCACCACAAGTATCGAATTTATCTTTAAGTGAAGCCCTTGGCAAAGGTAGAGATTACCTAGGAAATGCACAAAGTCAAGCTGTAGTTATCGCTAACTTTGCTGTGGATGCCAATAACTCTTTTTCTTTCGACTTCACATCAAATTTAAACCTGCAAATATCAATAGACAATCCACCAGCAGAAAAAGCAGAAGCCACGGGAGAGGAATATTTCACATTAATCGATACTGATAAGAACAGTATTTTAGACTTCTTTAACATTAGAGGTAGTTTAAACACTCTTGCCGATAATGATTTGATTGCATTACAAAAAAGTAATAACGTAACTTTAAATAAATTACTGAGTACGTCTAATTTTGGAGATCTTCAACAACAAGCTACAGCTAACGTTCAAGGTTCGCTACAACGATTTTTTGCTAACAAAACAAATATAGCTTTAGTAGAAGTTAAGAGGAATCAGGCTACAGTTCAAGTGCCTGAACCATCAACTAACTTGGCTTTACTGTGGTGCTGTAGTGTAATTAGCTTTGCAACTAAAGCTAAACGTAAAATAAGTAGCTTAACATCACGAATTAGTTAATAACTACAGTCAAGAACCCACGCCTAAAAGCCGCATGGCGTAGGGACTGCTTCAAAGAAGGTCAAACCCAACACCGCGTTTGCTTACTGGTTGTAAGAATTCAGCACACATTTGTCAGAATTCAGAATTTATTAGGAGTGACGGTGTGACTTGGAACCCCCTTTCCTCAGCTTAGTCTTCTTTGAATCCCATACCTAGAAGGCATGGGAGTGTCAAACGGGCAACATCTTACCAAGTGGTCAGCAAATCCCTCAAACTCACCCGGTATGATAGAGAATAGACCTCTTGAAAAGTGCGAAAGTAACTTTTACACTGTTGTAGGAAAAGGTGTGCAGATGGAAGGGAAAAGGAAAAAACAATTGCTTTGACCCCTGACTATTTACCCTTTGCCTCAATAAAAGCAAGAAGTCTGATCAACAGCCAAATTCAGTAAGAGGAAGGCAGGCAGAACACTGTGCAGATAACTTTCTTAGGGACGAGTTCCGGTGTACCCACGCGATCGCGCAATGTTTCCAGTGTCGCCCTGAGATTACCCCAAAGGGCAGAAATGTGGTTGTTCGACTGTGGCGAAGGCACTCAGCATCAAATTCTCCGGAGTGACTTGAAAATCAGTCAACTCTGCCGAATTTTTATCACGCACATGCACGGCGATCACATCTTTGGATTGATGGGTCTTCTGGCAAGCTGCGGTTTGGCTGGTAATGTACAACGTGTTGATATATACGGTCCGCCCGGATTAAATGAATACCTGCAAGCAGGGTCGCGTTATTCCCACACGCACTTTTCCTACCCTGTCAAAGTTCACGCCATCCGTCCGGGAATTATTTACGAAGACGATGAATTCACTGTTACCTGTGGTTTTTTGCATCACCGCATCACTGCTTTTGGCTATCGCGTGGCAGAAAAAGACCGACCAGGACGCTTTGATATAGAAAAAGCCAAGATATTGCAAATCCCTCCCGGTCGAGTTTACGGTCAACTCAAGCGCGGTGAAACAGTCACCCTCACTGATGGGCGAGTAATCGATGGCACCCAATTATGTGGACCAACAGAGATTGGACGTAAGATTGCTTATTGTACAGACACAGTTTATTGTGACGGCGCAGTGGAATTGGCACAGGATGCAGATGTGTTAATTCACGAAGCGACTTTTGCCCACCAAGATGCAGATATGGCTTTTCAGCGGTTGCATTCCACAACGACAATGGCAGCGCAAACTGCTTTAACTGCTGGAGCGCATCAATTGATTATGACTCATTTTAGTCCGCGCTACAGTCCGGCAAATTCTTTGGATTTAAAGGATCTCCTTCAAGAAGGTCGTGCTATTTTTCCCAATACAGATATGGCTTACGATTTCATGACATATGAAGTCCCCAGGCGGCGAGAGAAGGAGTTATCTGTAGCCAAGATTTAGACATGGACCCGCACTCTAATTCGTCGCTGTTAAATCTGGCACCTTGGCGTGCTGTGGGAAGATCTGGCTTTGAGCAGTTGCATCTCGTTCCAGTTGTGGAACGAGATGGCTTACGAGTACGCGCCAAATTGCGAAACACGACAGATAATCCACTTTACCTTTAGTAACAAAAAGGTAAAAAATTGGCGCTTATCTTAGAACCTATGCGATTACTCTTACCCTGAGTGCCATTCGACTCAGACCGTTTATTGAAATTTAGACTAAAAATTCACAATTTCAAAAACCCAGCTTCTCCACTTTCACAAATCATTTATAGCAATACATATTATCCGTAAATTATTTGTAAAATTTACAAAATCTTTAAT
>JAQYWO010000144.1 GCA_029379215.1 Rhizonema sp. PD37 | reverse complement strand
AGTATCAAATGTTACATTTTCTCAGTTTAAACTCTATTCAGAACAGATAAGCAAACTTCGCGCACATCTCCCCCACTCCTCCACTCCCCCACTCCCCATGATTTACCCATTTCCCCAATCGTTTCGTCTGTTGCTTTATCTAGAGTGGCTGTTGTTAGTCACATCAGTGTTCATAGAAATCTGGTTACCTTTTGAAATGTCTTGGGAATTGCTGCTACAAGTTTTGACGATCGCAGCCTTCGGATTGATGGGTTTAAGACTGCCAACTGAAAAATTGCCAGCAAAATTATTGTATACCACTGTTGAATTCGGCTTAGTTTTATTATCAACAACTCAATATGGTTTATCAATTCGCTCCGTTTTCCTGCTGTGTTTAGTACTTGTGATGCGAAGTTGCTTGATTTTCCAGCGTGCGGGACAATTGACTGTATTGGTTTTAGCTTTCCTCTGCTATGGAACGCTACTTCTGTCAAAACCGATTATGCCTGAGAAATATAAAGTCGCTGTCTGGGATTGGCGGTTGAGTTCGGTATTGTTGTTTGGTTTGACATTAGTATTTGCTTTATTATTGATTAATGCCTTGCTTGCAGAACGGCAAAGTCGAAAGCAGTTGCAAATCGCCCATCAAGAACTAGAAATAACCCACGAACAATTGCGACATTATGCACTGAGAATTGAAGATCAGGCAACTTTACAAGAACGCAACCGCATTGCCCGTGAAATTCACGATGGACTTGGACACACTTTAGCAGCCCAAACCATTCAGATCAATAACGCTTTGCTATTTTGGCAATCGAACAACGATAGGGCATTAACCTTTGTCAAACAGGCAAAGCAATTGGGATCTGAAGCGTTGCTAGAAATCCGGCGATCTGTCTCGGTGTTGCGATCAAACCCCCTGCAAGGACAAACACTTGAGTCAGGGATTGAAAAGTTGCTGAAGGACTTTCAGCACACCACAGGGATTCAACTATCTAGCAAAATTCATTTACCCCTATCCTTAACGACAGAAGCAAACACAACCCTCTACCGGATTGTACAAGAATCGCTGACGAATATTTACAAACACGCTCACGCAACATCTGTCATTGTGGAAGTGATTCAGCAGGTTGGGATACTTGATCTTTCCATTGAGGACAATGGTGAAGGGTTTAATCCAACTCAAAATACCACCGGTTTTGGACTTCAAGGGATGCGAGAACGGGCAGTGGCGTTGAGTGGACAGTTTCATCTCCACAGTCAACCAGGAAAAGGTTGCCGCATCTGTGTTTCTTTTCCACTAACCAATCTGTTGTTTTGAGGTAACACCACATTTGTCGTTTGCCAATTTAATTCCTTATTCCTTACTCCCTATTTCCAATTCTTTGTAACCTGTTTCCGGATCATAAGTTCTCAGAAAGGTATATTCTTCACCGATCCCAATAACTATTTCGGCGGTTGTGTAAATGATGCATCCATCAACGAGATGTCCGCCAATGGTTTTGCCTTGTTGATCTGCTAGGGTAATGTGCAGGTGTACGCCTGTCGTTGCTATTATGCCGTTCAGGGAAAGGATTTCAAATTTTTCAGTTAATACTGTATTAATTTCTTGATTTGCGAAGCGAATTGCTGCCTGTTTCAAGCTACCTATTGCAGTGAGTATAAATCCGGCTTTGATATTTTCTTTTTTTGCAAAGTTATTTAAATTTTGTCTTAGATCTTCGTTTGGTTTTAGTCTGAGAGCAAGGATTTTCATTAAATGATGACTTAGAACTACCTCAGTAATTATACAGTTGCTTGTGTCAGTTATATTTCTTATAATGTACTAGCAATCAGCAAATATTGCTTGTAGACGTTAGCCAGTATATGTATAAGACTTACGCAAACTCTACTCATTCTTGGCGTTCTTGGCGCGGGCAGATGCTTCAAGTCGGCAGAGCCGCCCAACGCACTGCCCAAGTCTATTGCGGTTCAATAAATGAAGCCTTTCGGCAACTTTTGCGTAAGTCCTAATATAAAGCTCTACACAACTGCCTCATAGCTGAACGCTTTATTATGTAATATTTTATACTAAAGTACTGGGTTGCTCAATATGTCAGACTTTCCGTTGCAATGCAAAAGTTTAAAAGAACAAGTTGAGTCTATATTACTACTTTTACAGCAAGAGCCATCTTTACGTTCTCACGACATGACGCCGGTGCAAACTTCCCTTAGTAAGGCGATCGCCCCGAAGTTTGAGATTGTCTTTGCAGGTGCATTTAGTGCGGGTAAATCTATGCTAATCAATGCGCTGCTAGAACGCGAATTGCTGTACAGTGCAGAAGGGCACGCGACTGGTACCGAATGCAAAATTGAGTATGCTGAAGTCGATAAGGAACGGGTTGTTTTGACGTTTTTGAGTGAAGCAGAGATTCGCGCTCAAGCCGTTTCTTTGTGTGTGCAGTTGGGATTTGCAACAGGATTGAATATCAACGAAGTTGAAGTTACTAATTTACTGTATCAAGGATGTGAAACTATTCTTCAACAGGAGGGTGGTGAAAGTCAATCGGAACGCGCAAAACAGGCGAAGGCTTTGATATTGTTGCTTGAGGGGTATAAAGCAAACCGCCAACATATCTACACTGTAGACAATGCCACATACTCGATGGAGCAGTTTAACTTTTCTAATCTCAAAGAAGCTGCAGGTTATGCACGTCGTGGAAGCAATAGTGCTGTTTTGAAGCGGATTGAATATTACTGCCATCATCCTCTGTTGCAAGATGGTAACGTCATTATTGACACGCCTGGTATTGATGCACCTGTGGAAAAGGATGCACAATTGACTCATGCTAAAATTCAGCACCCAGATACTTCAGCGGTTATTTGTGTGCTGAAACCTGCTGCGGCTGGTGATATGACGAAGGAAGAAACGGAACTTTTGGAAACGATGCGGGGGAATTCAGGGATACGCGATCGCGTGTTTTATGTCTTTAACCGCATTGACGAGACTTGGTACAATACTCAACTTAGGCAACGTCTGGATGAGCTGATTAGTGGGCAGTTTCGGGATACCACAAGGGTTTTTAAAACGAGTGGGCTGTTAGGATTTTACGGCAGTTTGATTAACCAGACAAGCGGACAGGATCGATTTGGTTTAGATTCTGTGTTTGCTGATAGTGTCACTACAAATAATAGAGAAGAAACACCACAGTTTGTGAATGAGTTTCTTCGCTATTGTGCCAACTCTGGTAAGCTTTCGCCAAGCAGTTTTCGCATTTCTGTCAACAGTTATGAAACTCCAAATCAGAACTATGTCCGGATTTTAGCTGAGCAGGGAAAGCCATTAATGAATCAGATTATTCTTGACAGTGGCATCAAGGAGTTTAGATCTGCTATTAAACGCTATCTTACCGAAGAAAAACGTCCGCAGTTGTTTAAAAATCTGGCTGATGATATGTCAGATATTTGTATTCAACTGAAGAAACATTTTCTAGCAGTGCAACGGGATTTAGACAGTCAACCGCAAGAAATTGAGGCGATGAAGGCACAGGAATTGCACCGCCTCAATCAGCAACTACAGCAAGTTGGTAATGACTTTCGTTCTTCAATGAAAGAAGAAGTGAACAAAGTCATCACAAACGACTGCGATACTTTTGAAGCAGATTTTCGGCAACTGCAATCGCGGATGACTCGTCGTTTGGATGAGTTGTTAGATAGTTTTTCTGTGAGAAAAGCTTATCAACGTGCGACTTTTAGTCATCCTCGTAATGCTACAGCGCCTTTAATCGCTATTTTAGTAGAAGCGCTTTATTTTTTAGCGAACCAATTGGAAGATATTTTAGTCGAGTCTTGTCAAGAATTAGTCGCCAATCTTTTCCAAAGATTAATTGAGAAGATCCGCAAGTCAGAATACTATCGTCAATTATATCGCTTGCTTGGCAATGATGGTGGGGTGGAGCAAGAGTTGAATTTGTTGGAGAAAGACGTTTCTCAGGCTTTGGTGAGTGCCGCTCGAGTGGAATGCGATCGCTTTGTCAGAGAAAGCCCTAGATTTTACGACGAAAACACTTTTTCAATCTACCAGTTCCGGCAAACACTGCTGCAAACTTCCCAAGGTTACGATTGCGAAAGCATGGTAGAAGCGGAATCAGCAATTAAGCAGTTACTCAAGTTAGATTTTGAACCAAAAGTTTCCCAAATCATCCGCCGGAATTTCCGCCAAACCATCAACCAAACTTTGACAACTCAGTTGTTACCAATGGCAGAGCGGCAAGCTGAGGAAATTTTACAGCATTACCCTCAAGCGCGTGCTTATTTAGAGCAAACATTAGAGAAGGAAGCTGAGGAAAAGATTGTACACAATCGGCGGTTGCTGAGTGTGGTAGATAAAAAGATTGATAATTACAATTCTGCCGTGAACGGGATTAATAGTTGTTTGCAAGCAATGCAATTATACGAGCATTTATTACCTGTGATTGGGCAAATGGATGCAGAAGTTATTGATTTGAGTTCTGCAAGTAATGGTTTTGTTAAATCGGTGACAGTTGAGCAGGTGGGTAATGTTTAAAAGTAGCATGTTTATTTTTTGTGATTAGCCCTTAATATAAATAATTGCCAAGTAGTTCCAAAGGTTCGTAGTTGCGCTTCAGCGCTCTTAGCAACTACGAACTTTAAGCAAGAAGACAGAAATATGGAATATGTATTTAAAAAACTAGAATGCAATGATGCTGTTTTGTCATTTTCTGATAAAACGTTCAAATTAGGTCACTTTAAAGAGGAAGTAAAGAAAGAGTTCACTCGTCAACTAAATCGATATTTAAATGACGAAGGTTTTGGCTATATATCTATTTTGGGAATGCGAATTAATTTAGATAATATTATCTGGAAATCAGTGACTCTATATAATTGTGAACTTTTGCATTTAACTGCTAAAAGTTGGCAGAGCGGAAAGCTGAGAATTCAAGTAAGTCTAATCCGTACAAAGGTTCCTCGCTCTACAAATCGTAGGCACAAAGCTATAGAAGTTGAAGTTATAGAAATTCAGGATATATTGCTAGAATTTTGCCCTTATAAACCGAAGATTGTTGAACAAATACCAGAAATAACCGAAGCCAAATCATCTCTTGAGGATATTCGCCGCATGATAAGTGAAGCGAGATCATGAGTAAAACTCCGCGAATTAGAATTCCGCAAGAAGTAAGGAAATATGTCTACCAACGGGACAAATATCAATGTCAAAGCTGTGGGAAAACTAACCTTGAAACAAATCTAACTATTGACCATATTATCCCTCTTTTTCACAGTGGTACAAATGATCTCAGTAACTTGCAAACTCTCTGCTTCACTTGTAATCAGAGAAAAACACACAACATCGATCCCCGCTTCCGACGACATTTTGATATTTAGTAAATTCTCTGCGGTAATATTGAATATCACAAGTGAGTAAATTTATCAATGGTAACTACATAAATCTTACTAAATAGTTCACAATAAAATGAGATTGTTATTTTGGTAACTTTATGCAGAAAAACTCTACCCAAAAATTTGCTCAGACAACTACTATTATTGTGTGTCTTTTTGCTACTCTTATAGCTGTTTTTATATTAGCCTTTCCTAAGTTGTATGAGATCAAGTCAAAAGCTGGGATAGATTTTATACCTGGAAAACACGCTGGTACACTTTTTGAGAAACATACCCACGGGCTGTTTAAGTGCGAGTGGCTTTATCCTTATCATTGCGATCGCTCCAACACTTAAGTGACTGGAGTTGAGACGAAGCCAAGGTAGAGGGTAGTTTTACATCGCTGACCACTTTTTCTTCTCAGAAATATTCCATTAGACTTTGGACAAAAAACGTGTGTTCGCGTAATTAATGACTCTGTTGGTGAATTGCGATGGCGCAGCCCGCCGCAGCCATCGCAAAAGCAGAAACTTTGAACTCTCATAGATGTTCACGTCGGAGATAGAAGTTTACATGAATTCGCCAACAAAGTCAATTAATCCGTAAAACAATGTTTGATTAGTCTCATTTATGTTTACTGAAGGGGTACACCCGTCAATGGCCCAGGCGGAACTTCAGTTGTGGGATTCTCCACGTATTTTGGGTTAATTGCTTTTTTTAAGATCTGTTCAAATTTGCTGAATTTGACATCCATTTCAGTGGCCGATTTACTACCATTTGGAATCAGAAGCTGGGCAGTTGCAGGCGGTTGGTCGAGCGTCAACGAAGTCAAATCGCGTAATTGATCGAAGGTTTGTGCGGTATAAAATGCACGGACGATGTACTCGCCAGAGCTTTTTGACTTTCTTAGCTCAAAAACCAGTGATCCACCGGGTGGGCAGTAGTCTGGCTGATAGCCAGGCAAAAGCCAGTGCAGATGAAGAAGACCTGCTAACCCGATAACATAGGCGTCGGAACTGTTGATCACAAGCAAGCGTGTCTTTGCGTTTCCGAATGCACCGGGAATTGTTTCGCCAACCACGGCTTGCTCCATAGAGCGAAGTACGTGCGAGGCAGCATTTGAACTCTGAACTTGGTTTAAGTAAGGTGGAAGGATCTCAATATCGAAAACGAGGTTGATCAGCCGGGTTTGTTGAGAAAGAGTATCTAGTGACAGTTGACCCCAACCCACATCATTGAGCGGTAAACCATCTGTATATTCCATGACAAATGGGTCAGCGGCAATCAAAGTCGATAAAAGTCCGCCTGTGTTAATCACGCTTGCGGTTGCTACTCCAGATGTATTGGCAGTAAGAGGAATCGGCAAAGCGGTTGGATCGACTAAGCCTGAGGGAGTCGAAGGTGCTGGCTGCATTCCGTTCTGATAGCCAAAGAGTACACTACGGATCAAGGAGAGTTCTCCGCTGCTGGCTGACCTTAATGTCTCTCCATCATTAAAAATTTCTTGAACCTCATTGACAGCCCGGACAGTATCAACTGTCACCAAATTTGCGGAAATTGGATCAAATACTGGGTCGGGCTGACCAAGTGGGTAAGAATTGATTGGTACACTGACCTCTGGCAGTAGACCGGCAGCTAGAGAAGCGGCGCTGACGTTAGAACGCTGAATGGAATTGGCGCGAAAGTAAGAGCGCCTCGCATCCTTTTGGTTGTTGCCTGTTAGCAAACCCTCTTTAAGCAAATAGTCGCGAAAGTAGCTACCTAGAAGAGTCTCTGCCTGAGCACCGTGCGGGGTTAAGTAGCCGACGGGGACTCCAAAGTCGGGGTAAGGTCGGACTGCAAACATTGCCAAAGTTGTGCTTGGAGCAACCGCAGAGCGAACGCCATGACGTCCAAAGATGATAATCTGCTTTAGAACTGTGTCATCTGAAGCTCGCTTGACGGAGGTTTGAGCAGCTACTCTGACCGCGACCAAGAGCTGAATGGCTAGGAGAACTGGTAAGATTGCGTGTCGTTTTGTAACTTCGGTAGTCCTTGTTACAACGGAAAAAACCTTTAGGAACATTGATATACCCTTGATAAACCTTGTGATTTTGCCGTGATACCTCACGTGTAACTGAGTTTGAGTGGATTGTAGTAGCGTTTCTAAAATCCATGTAGAGCCGTAACTTTTCAGCCGAATAAGCAAGTTAACAGTCTACTGGCGTTACACAGCAACGTAATTTTCAACAGTTTAGACTTGACAGATTAAGAAGAAAATAAGAGGTTTTTAAAATTAAGTTTTGGACAACTACAGATTGACTATAAATTTTAGAAATTATTGAGGACAGATATCAAACATGTAGGAATATAATCTCTGAAAAGTCGGCACTTTCTTGGTGCTAAGAGTGCTATTTAATGGTACTATTATTATTAATTATTCTAAAATGAAACTTTGAAAACTATTTTTTTAAACTATGTTGAGCCATAGCATTCAAACAATAATTTTCACGACTCCTCAACGGATCGCTATAGTTTAACAACAAGATGTTTTCCATTCCATGTCATATTATGAGCAAAACTTAAAGCTGTTTCCACTTCATCTAGAATGCTATAGCAATCCTAAATCATTCGTAAAAAACGAGATCCCCGACTTCTTCAAGAAGTCGGGGATCTAACTAGAGCAACACAAGCTTTTTTAATTTTTCCTTTCAAGAAAGCGGCTAGTGTGCGACTGCACCGCCACCTGACTTTACCTTTTTACAGAAAAGCAAAGCAATAGCACTGACAAATAACCCGATCCCGATGAAATAAAAGCAATCGTTGAAAGCAATCACATAAGCTTCGCGGCGGACAGTGTTGGCGATGCCTTGTAGCGCTTGGTTTTGGGCAGTATTGGGATCACTGCCGTGACTTATGAAATACTGAGTCAACTGGTCGATTCGCTGTTGAGTTTGCGGGCTGTAGGAACTCACCAATTCTCCAAGCCTTTGGGAGTGAAATTGCTCGCGCCTGGTGAGCAGCGTTTTCAGGGCAGCGATCCCCATTGATCCCCCCATATTACGCATCATGTTGAACAAACTTGATGCTGAAGCTGCTTGTTGTGGTTCAATATTAGCTGTGGCAATAGTTGTCAAGGGCAAGATCATCAGAGGTTGTCCTAAAGCCCGAACAAGCTGAGACCATTTCAGTTCTTGTATCGCTGTATCATGTGTCATGTTCGAGTTCATAAAACAACTCACTGCAAACAGACAAAACCCTGCTGCTGCGACATAGCGAATATCAAAACGTTGTGTAAGTTTCGGCACTAATGGAATTAAGAATAACTGCGGCACTCCCGACCAAGCAATCACTTCACCAATTTGTAAGGGGCTGTAATCTTTAATTAAACCAAGATACAGTGGCAAAATATACACCGAGCCGTAGAGACCGAGACCAAGTGTCAACCCAGCCACGCTACTGATCCCAAAATTGCGGCGCTTTAACAAGCCCAAATTGATCAACGGCTTTTTGCGAGTCAGTTCAATCCAGATAAATAAGCTGATGAAAACGACTGCCACGACAGTTAAATACTGAATAGCTTTGGAACCAAACCAGTCGTACTCTTGCCCTTGTTCTAAAACAACTTCCAGTGCCCCAAGACCAAGCGCCATGCTGAGGATACCCCACCAGTCGCCTTCCTTCAATTTGTCTAGTTGTAGTGGCTGAGGGTCAATGGCGTATAAAACGATGCCAATAAGTAGAAGCCCTGGAACTATATTTAAGTAGAAGTTGTACTGCCATCCCAAGTTATCGGTCAACCAACCCCCAATTGTCGGACCAATTGATGGCGCAAAGGTAGCTGTCATCGAAAACATTGCCAGTCCAATCGGCTGTTTAGCTTTTGGTAAAGTTCTCAGCACAATTGTCAAGGACATGGGGATCAGCACACCACCAGTAAAGCCTTGCCCAGCTCGAAACACAACCATCTGACCCAGATCTGCAGCCCAGGCACAGCAGATGGAAAAAAACAGAAACAAGATGGAATTAACTACCAGATACCTCCGCACGGAAAACACTTGCGATAGCCAGCCTGTCAGAGGAATGGTGACAATTTCCGCCACGAGATAACTTGTTGAGATCCAGGAACCTTCCTCCTGAGTCGCACCGATCGCTCCGTCAATCTGTTGAAGTGAGGAGTTTGTAATCTGAATATCCAACACCGCCATAAAGGCTCCCAACATGGCTCCCATCACACCAATCCAGGTTTTCAAGGGCACTGAGTTGGACTGCGGTGATGGGGTTGCTGGCATTTGACTTTGATTTTTACCTCTGGTTGTGTCACTCACAAAGTTACTCCTTGGATGTCTAAAAAATCTATCAAAGGGTAGATGTTTCTATCCTACTACCAACACTGTTTTTCCTATGATTATTTAGGGTGCGTAATATTTAATAATAAAAATAACCCAGCCTCAATCGTAGCTAAATGAGGCTAGGTTGAAAAGATGTTTAAAGCATGTTTTTTTGAAAGTGAGTTTCAGAGATTTTTTTCTAATTCTCCCTTTCTCCTTATATCTATCAAAACCATTAGCAAAGTCTAGAGCTTACTGATCCCCACCAGCATACCTAAAAAAGGGGAGCTAGGGCGTCGGTCAAGTCAATTTTGCTCCCGTTAACAGCACCAAGAAAAATCTCTTTCCCCCCTGCTTCCCCTGCTTCCCCTGCTTCCCCTGCTTGCCCTAACCTGTCAATTTTAGGTTGACAGACTACTAGCGGGGATCGAGTCTTTGGGCGATTTTAAACTAGCTGACTCAACCAAGGATTGACTTCAACTTTTAATTTTTGCCCCAACTTTAATAGTTGATGACACTGTGTCGTATCCTGATTATTGGCAAGCGTGCCAACATACTGCGGGATAAGTTGAGTGTGCAGACAGCTAAAGTAGAGTTCCTGGGATCGCTCAAGGGAGATGCCAAGATTTAGCTGATAACCCACATCAATCAAGCGCTCTAAACGTTGAATATCTGCTTCAGTTGTACCATTGGGATCGTGCAACAATTGCCACAGCGATCGCAAAATCAACTGCTCGAGTATCTTCTTACCTGCGGGAATATTTAGCCGACAGCGCAGATGATTCGCTTCTGTGGCGATCGCCTCCAACTCTACCATGTGGTTTCCACTCAAAAGCGGGTCGCTGATATCTTGCTCGAGTAATCGTAAAGTTGTCATACCTCGAAGCCCCAAAGCAATATCTGCTGCAACCTGCAATTCTTGTGGTGCGGCTAGTTCATCTCGGTGGAACGCCATTAACACACCGTAATTATCACGATATGTCTGAGTATAAAGTTGGTCGAGTCGTGCCAGTGTTTCTTGAGTCAGCAGTGCCATAAGCTGATGGCGTTCTTCAGCAAAGAGATTCTGCCAGCTGTAAGATTCTTCTCCAAATAACTGCGTCATTACTATGATCGTGTGAGCCGCACTCGCTTGTTGCAGGGAGGCAAACAGCTTTTCCTTTAATTCAGTGTAATTCCGCCGTCCTTCAAAAGGTTGAATACCGCAGTGGAAATCCCAACCTCCAAGATGGAGAACAGCAAACATCAAGTTTTCACTTTCCCTGGTGATTTCTGATACCAACTTCAAGTGTCCTACAACCAAAGTCAGCGATCCCAACCTTTGCAGTTGGTAATCTAGCTCATCAGCTGTGTAACAATAAACTCGCTTTTGGTAGGGATGATGATTGAGAGAACAGCTTTGTAGAGACGTTGAATGTGATGTCTCTAATGATTTGTAGTTGGCAAACAGCGAAGTAATGGCGTAATGAACTGCGACTTGCTTGAAACTTACTTGAGCCGTCAGCACCAATTGGCGGTAGATTTCTCCACCGTGTTTGAATGAATCGACATTACTAGGGGCATAAGTTAGGCGTTCAATGAAGCTGTGTTCCAACTGCACGCCTGCCACATCTCCTGCCAGTTCCAATGCACGGGCGGCATAGCGTAGAATTTGCGTTCCTTCCGGACGCGAGATTTCTTCAAAAAACCACCCACAACTAGTAAACATCAGCAAAGCTTGACGCTGCATTTCCAATAAACGTAAAGCGTCTACTTGTTCGGAATCTGTCAGTTCATGAGTTTGGTGGCGGTTGAGGAAGCGGCTAACATTGTCTGGAGAGCGATCGCGTATGACTTTAACGTACTCATCTCGTGCCTGCCAGGGATCAAGGAAAAACTGAGTGCCATGTTCCTCATACACCTCTATCAAGCGATCCCGCAGCCAGTTCAAGGCATCTCGTAAAGGACGACGCCATTGCTGATGCCATCCTCCGCCACCACCGCAACCGCAATCATCCTGCCATCTGTCTACACCATGGGCACAACTCCATGCCGTGACTGGCTTCAGTTCCACTTCCCAAGTAGGAGAATTTAAGCTGAGGTAGTGAGCAAAGTTTGTCACTGTCCAACCCCAACTAGGAAACTCTTGTGTCAAGGCGTAGGCTATAGTTTTCTCGGTTCCTCGCTTGTGATGTCCAAAGGTTTCTCCATCCGTCGCTACAGAAATTAATTGTGCCGGACGATGATCCCCACGCACTGCCGAACCAATGCGTCCTGCAAAGTGATTAGAACTGTAAACGACATCACTGTAACCCATGTCCCGCGAGATCGGACCGTCGTAGAAGAAGATGTCGATATATGGTGTGTTCTTTGTTCTTTGTTCTTTATGTGACGAATGACTATTTTGCAAATAGCAACGATAGGGGCGTGTGGGATCAATCTGATTGCCGCCAACTTCATGCCATTCGGGCTTGGGATCATCTTGAGTGGGCAGGGGACGGCAACGCTGTGCTTGAGAAGGGGCGAGAATAATAAAGCGAATGCCTTCTTTAACTAAGGCTTCCAGCGTCGCATAGTCTACAGCCGTTTCTGCCAGCCACATGCCTTCGGGATCGCGTCCGAAGCGGGAGCGGAAGTCTTCTTTGCCCCACCGGATCTGAGTGTACTTGTCACGTTCGTTGGCAAGCGGCATGATGATATGATTGTATACTTGCGCGATCGCATTGCCATGACCGTTCAAGCGATCGCAACTATTGCGATCCCCTTCCAAAATCCGCTGATACACTTCCATGTCATGGCGTTCCAACCATGACATTAGCGTTGGTCCAATATTAAAGCTCAAATACTCGTAGTTATTGACGATCTCCACCACTTCGTCTCGGTCATTTAAGACTCTGGCAAAAGCATTTGGGCGATAACATTCTGAGTGAATGCGCTCATTCCAATCATGGAAAGGCGCTGCACCTGATTGACGTTCAATCGCATCCAGATAAGGGTTTTCCCTTGGTGGCTGGTAAAAATGCCCATGCACTGTTACATAAACACCCGTAGCCGTTCTCAGGGGATCGGTCATCTTGGTGTTGGAGTTATTTTGTTGTAATACAAAATTAGTGCCAGTACTAGCTGGCCGTTCAGCAGCAGAAGTCATGCAGTATTCCAAATTGTAGATAAACTTGCAGTTGCGCCGAAGACAAAGTGTATAGATCCTTTTACAAGGAGATTCAATAAAAGTCGGAAAAAAGTATGAGATTTACAAAATACTCAAAAGATCAGTCCTACTATCGCGGCTAATCTGCGTTGTCAAGCAGCTTTTTACCTTAGGGAATCAGCCATTCAAAAAACCCTCAATGGATTTTGGCGTGGGAATCAACAAAAAATTAATGGTCTCTTAATATATTTAACCTTATTTTTAGTGTAAGATTCCCTATCGCATTGAAATTTTTGTAAAATAAGATTGCAAATGCGATACAGACTGCAATCTTATTTTACAAACAAACTTCAAGAATGCCAATAGTGAAATCTCAGAACTATTGGGGAAGGAGGCAGCGCGAAAGGAGCAGAGTTTGCACCATTGCGGGATCACTCAGATGTGTTGGGATAATAAAAGTTTTTGCTCAGGGTGAAGGGATCAGAGGGCAGTGGGCTTCTTTTCTGATTATACTTGTATTAATTATTACAAAAACTCTTCGTTTGATATCAACTTGACTCCAGACACAAACGACTTCGTAATAGCCTGAGATAAACACATTGGCAGATTATAGCAATATGAGGAAGTTAGAGAGAATTGATTGAAGGGGATAGAGTGCAGCGCGATGGGGGCGATACCGCAGTGGCTTTTGGCATCGCAGCGTCAGCTTGAAAGTTTTAAGGTAAAGTTAGTTACTCCAAAACTTTATCGTTAAAACTATACTTAATATGTAATTTCTGTTTATCAGTAGTTTCTTCTTAATGAAAGCTTAAATAATCTCAACAGTTCTTCTTCCACCTAAAAATACTACTACAAAATTAATTTCCAACAGAAGATTCACGTTTTGACAGGCAACTGTTAACGCTTAACAGACAGCTGAAGAAGTGTTTAGCCTATCGAATACGATTGCTATATACAAAGGAGGAAGTCACTCTTTCATAATGCATATACAGATGTAATTGTTTGGCAAACTAGATAAAGTTGAAAATTAGGAAAACAGTTTAAATAAGGATTTCCTATGGAACAATATGCAAATCAACAAAAACGTGTAACGATGGGTGTTAATCCCCTGAATCTTCCTAGCCTGCGTTTTGGTGATTCAGGTGATGCAGTCAGAGTTTTGCAGCGGCTGTTAGTATCTAATGGCTATAACGTTCCATTTGATGGATCATTCGGTGCGCTGACAGAGTCTGCTGTCAAAGCCTTTCAAAGCCGACGGAATTTAACAACGGATGGAATCGTTGGTCAAAGGACTTGGCGTGAATTGACAGTATAGTTTTGAAATAGGTAATGGGTAATGGGTTATTGGTTTTTGCCCATTCCCAATTCCCTACAAATATCCGCAATAAATGTATAGCTTTATACTGAACGTGAACTTTTAGGAAAAAATTACTACATTTTTTTATTTGTTAGTACGCACTATTCCGGAATAGGTACAATTTTGTCTGTCAAGGGAAATATGGGTTTTAGTAAAATGAAACACAATGAGTGATATTGCCCTGCTGATGACTAGTGTGTTAAAAACAAAACAACTATCGCCGTGCCATTTACTAGAGCAGCTAACGTTAAAGCTACACTATGGTATAGAAAAGTCAGCATGGAGTCAGTTATCTCAATTAAATTTTACTGCACAAATAACACCACCAGAATTTATACACTCAGAAAAAATTCTCGCCACGACTTCATCAGCACTGGCACCTTTAAAAGTAAATAAGACTCAGCACGAAAGTCTTTCCAGTTTAGCTGAGTCCAAAATCCAAAATAAAGATACAGAGAATTCTCATCGTTATCACTTCAGAACAGCAATTTACATAGCAGATGGATCAATCTCCACAAGCAATCAAAGTAGAGACGATACAAGTAATGTAAAACGTGATATTCCACCTATGCCGACTCTCCATTTTAATGACTCAGGCGTTGCTGTAAGAGTATTGCAACGGCTGTTGCTATCCAATGGTTACAGGGTTCGAGTAGATGGAACTTTTGGTGCATTAACAGAAATTGCTGTCAGTGCCTTTCAAAATCGTCGAAATTTAGCAGCAGATGGAGTTGTAGGTCAAAGGACTTGGTACGAATTAACGAAATAAGCAGTTTGTTGATCGTTGTTTGGAGTCGGGATTTTCGATTCTCCACTCTCTACTACTTACTTTGCAAAATGAACCATTTGATACTCGCCGACCGTACACTCGCTTTCCGGAAAACTATATCTTGAAAAGATGACATAGTCACACTTCCATTAGCCTATTTTTATTTTGAAGGATTACCAGAAAATATTTACAGATAACAGTCATTTGTCAACTGGTAACCCTTATGGTTGATCGATTTTTATTGTACTCGGCATCAAAATATATAAGGGCGAACGATGGGACTTGAACCCACGAGTGGAGGAATCACAATCCTCTGCCTTAACCACTTGGCTACGCTCGCCATTTATTCAATCAGTATAACACATCTCTGTTGAAACTTCCACATCTCTATTAAGATGAAATTTTTAGCTTCTTGATACACATTTTACAGAGAATAGTTTTCTTCCTAGACATTATATCATACTGATGCCCACATATGTATGAGCCATTCCACTTCGTCTAATAAGCAATTCTTATAATATCAGTAGATCACCAAACATTAAAAGTCTTTTGCCTAATCCTCAAACCTACCTGTGGGACTTGAGAATAACCTTCTAGTATGCGGTTAATGGCTGCCTTTTAATTTTTTTATACCAACACAAATCAGAACTGCGCTGCTTGCTTCTGTTCCTTGGAACGGACTCGGTTAATCTAGAGTCTTAAGAACTACAGCAAATCACAGTTGGAAAAAATGAAAGCGTCAACTATTGTAGCATCTGTGGGAGTCGCAGTATTAGCTGCCTTGGGGATAGTCATGGCAAAGACGAATCCCACTCAGGCTGAATATGAAGAATATGCAGTGCAAAAGCTGACAAAATATTTAAAAACCGATTTTTGCAAGAAAACTCCTAGTATATTAGAAAGTCTAATACATTTTAATTGTAATAAATTTGTAGATTCCTCTCAACCGCAAATGCGAGGAATTATTACTGCTAGTACGCAAAGGCAAGATTTAATTATTGTTAGTATTTACATTACGAATTTAAAATTGAATTCCTTGCTACCTTCTTACAAAATTGAGACTATAGGAGCATTTGACAAATTCTATACATATAACTCCGAACAACAATAGGGAGTCGATATGGGCAAAATCATGAACGCGTATTGGAAAACCCTTTAAACTTTTCACCATTCAAGTATTCGTCGGTATGCTGTCTCCTGGTTACTAGATTGATAATTTCAGGTTTATAGCTGATAGCTGACGACTAAATCAGACATTTTTGTAAAGATTTGCGGCGATATTGAAAAAGTATAAATTTATAAGATATGTTGTAGGTTTTGTCTACACCATATTTTTATGTTTGAGAGATATTAGGTTATCATCTACCCTCTAAGTCTTTAAGGAATTTTAAATAAAAAATGAGTGGCTTGGCTCAATCAACAGATAAAGTAAAAAAAAGCCCCATATAAAATGGGGCTGGGCTGTAACGTATCACATTGGATGATTCCGAAAAACGAGTGCAAGCGCATTGATTTGCGTCTGTTTAACAGGTGACTAGTATCACAATAAAGGAAAAATCTATGACTTGAAGCTCTACATATAGAAGCGATCGCCGCTCTACAAGCCATATGTAGACAAATAGGGGTGTAAGAAAAATCCATAGAGAAATTCAGTTGTTCTAAAGGGGTTTTTAACACGTCGCTCAAAAAGCAGGTGGTAAAAGGGAGGAACTCCTTATCTTATACCACCTACTTTTTAAGTTATCCTTATATTAATGCGTCACACTCAAGCTAATTCCATGCCATTTGCGTATCTGCTGGTATCTCATGGTAGTCGCGATCCGCGCCCGATCACTGCCATGCAGCAATTGGCAGAGTTAGTATGTCAAAAACTGCAAAGTAACTTAACTGTCTCTAATGTTGTGGCATCTCGACTAAGGTGTGAAACTCTGGTAGGAACAGCATATTTGGAACTGAGTCCCGAACCATTGCACGAGCAGATCGTCACATTTGGTAAGAATGCTACTCATTTTGGATGCAATTACCTGAAAATTTTACCTCTATTTCTCCTCCCAGGGGTACATGTAATGCAGGATATTCCATCGGAAGTGGCATTGGCTAAACAATTTCTCAGTCAAGACATGATGATAAATTTGCAACCATACTTAGGTAGTCACCCAAAGTTAGGAAGTTTGCTGTCACAAAGGTCTACAACAAAAGCAGAAGCAAGAATTCTTCTAGCTCATGGCAGTCGTCGTCCTCTTTCCCATAATCCAGTGGAAGCAATGGCTGTATCTTTAGGAGCAATCGCTGCTTACTGGGCTATGTCTCCTAGTTTGGAATCGCGAGTGCAAGAGTTAGTTACTGCAGGTTGTAAGCAGATCGCTGTATTGCCATACTTTTTATTTACAGGTGGAATTGTTGATGCGATCGCGCACAAGCTTGAAGAGTTAAAATTACAATTCCCTGAGGTCAGTTTTCAACTAGCAGAGCCTTTGGGTGTTAATACCGAATTAGCCGATCTGATTTGGGAGTTGATGGAATCATGAACTGTCAAGCAGATGATGGACAAGATGCTGACCAGATAGAAGAAAGGAATAAACCTTTGGGAAAGGTGTATTTAGTCGGTGCAGGACCTGGAGATCCGGGGTTGATGACTCTCAAAGGTAAGGGATTGTTAGAGTGTGCTAATGTCGTTATTTATGATGCTTTAGTGAGTCCGGCTATTCTCTTGATGATTAATCCTCAAGCAGAAAAGATTAACGCGGGTAAGCGGCGGGGGCGTCATTCAATGATGCAGGACGAAACAACACAGATCTTGATTGATAAAGCGCAGGATCATGCAATAGTAGTCCGCTTAAAGGGAGGCGATCCATTTATATTTGGTCGCGGTGGCGAGGAGATGGAAGAATTACTCAAAGCCGGAATCTCAGTGGAAGTTGTACCGGGAATTACATCGGGAATTGCAGCTCCGGCGTATGCTGGTATTCCCTTGACGCATCGACTTTATAGTTCATCAGTAACTTTTGTGACGGGTCATGAATCGTCAGGTAAATATTGCCCTACAGTAAATTGGAATGCGATCGCTCACGGTTCAGAAACGATTGTCATTTACATGGGAATTCACAATTTGCTTTATATCGTAGAACAGTTAACAAATGCGGGTTTAAGTTTAGAAACGCCTATTGCATTAATACGTTGGGGTACACGACCCGATCAAGAAGAACTAATAGGCACGTTGGGAACTATTGCTCTGCAAGTTGAAGTGACTGAGTTTGGAGCGCCAGCAATCGTTGTTATCGGTAGGGTAGTAAATATGCACAGTACTCTATCTATTTGTCGTCCAGTTTCTTAACGCTGTAGAAGAAAATTTATAAGTGCAATAGCTTACTCCAGATGTTGAAACACAATTTTTAATAAGTCTACTTGTGTAAAAGGCTTTGTTAAATATCCTGAAGATCTGACAATCTTTGCCCTCACCCGATCTATAAGTCCTGTTCTTCCTGTAAGCATAATCACAGGTATGTTTTCAAAATAAGAATGCTTGCGTAGTAATGAACATAATTCATAACCGTTTAATCTTGGCATTTCAATATCAAGCAAAATCATATCTGGTTTAACACGCAGAACTTGCATTAGAGCATTTAAGGGGTCGTTGACTCCTTTAACACAAAAGATTTGCTCATCTAAAAAACTTCTGATAGTTGTCAGTACAATAGGACTATCATCAATACAAAATATTTTGTACATTCTATTAACAATCTGCGGGTATGTTTGGCGACGGTTAATATGAGTCGTGTTCAAACTCTGAGGATAATCGGCAGTTTTATGCTCTTTTTGTTGTGAAAATGCTTGGTGGGGTTTGGAGTAAGGTTGTCTCAGTTGTTTGGAGAAGGGGTGGGGTTTCTGTTGATCTGGTGACTGGGCGTTTCCTGGATTTCGCGATCGCTTTTGACAATGCTCAACAAGCAAGTGTAAATCCAAATGACAAAACTTTGGTAAATCGTCCAAAAGACTTTCAGAGGTAAATTCATAACTTCCCTCTTTTAAATTTAGAAATGACTGTAAGACTTCTAGTGCCAATTGCTCTATCAGTATTCCTGCTTGGGCTATACTAATGTACTTCTGACTCACTAACCAGCAAATAGCTAGATAATCTGGATTCGATATTGCTTGATTCTCAATACCAGTTTCAAATATTGCCTGTAACTGCTGATAAACTCCATTATGTAAAGTGGGAATTTGCTTACTCAATCGCAGCAAGGTTTTATAAAGTAGATCAAATGTTCTATTCGTTTGGCAGGCATAAATCAGTTTAGTGTTTTCTAAATAGAATGACCAAGAAGCTGAAGCACTAAAAACCTGCAAACAGCCAGTAGTAGGCTGACTAGTTATTTTAGTCAGTAAAGCAAGTGGCTGTAGTTTCTGGAAAAACCTATATCTACCAATAGGAAGTGTCGTCATAGAGATATATTTTGAGATAAAAGCAATCTTGGCAACTAAAAGTGATGAAAGTGTTCTTAAGACTTTTGAAATAAAGCTTGCACCCCCCTATCGCCTTGATTGGGGGGGAATTGTTCGCTATTCGTCCTTTGTAACATTTGCCTAACAGCATACTGCTGAAGCTTTGCACCCACTGTTGCTTGCAATACACGGTGTTACTCTTCCTATATTACTAAGATAGGATTTAGCTAACCAAGTGCCTAGCAAAAATGGCATTCCCACATACAACTACTTTAGGATGTATATTAACTCTGCGGGTGTTTTTCCTTAATCATTTGTTACATTTAACTGTAATCACAAAAACACTGGTAAGTCTGAGAGTGTGACCTTATACTTACAACTTCTGGTACGCCCAACTGTCCTAGATGGATTTGAAAAGCCTCTTTAAAGCATGGCCTCAAGTTAACCATCTGTTACATTCAGGTTTCAAAACGGTATATTTTGTCCATAAATACTGGAAACGCGCTTCAATGTTGTGCTGTGCAGAATGGCACCAAATGTATAATTACTAGTGCTACTCCTCAATCAAAAGTATACTTACAAATAGAAACTATCAGCTATATGGTATAGCAAGGCTAGATGACTCGCGCTCTAAAATATTTAGTGACTCATTGTTTACAGCTAACTCCTAATTGTTATTCCCAGTTTTCGACTAGATATTAGCTATTAGCAGCGTAAAAAGGTGTTTTTCGACTTAGAGAGCAATACACTCTTATTG
>JAQYWO010000143.1 GCA_029379215.1 Rhizonema sp. PD37 | reverse complement strand
CTCCAAGTGGGTGACGGTATTGCCCGGATCTATGGTCTGGATAAGGTCATGGCGGGTGAACTCGTAGAGTTTGAAGATGGCACAGTCGGCATCGCCCTCAATTTGGAAGAAGACAATGTGGGTGTGGTGCTGATGGGTGACGGTCGGGAAATTCAAGAAGGTAGTTCCGTAACTGCTACTGGTAAAATTGCTCAAGTACCGGTGGGAGATACCCTAGTTGGACGAGTTGTTGATGCTCTCGGTCGTCCAATTGATGGTAAAGGAGACCTAAATACCTCAGAAACCCGTTTGATTGAATCTCCAGCACCAGGTATTGTATCACGTCGGTCCGTACACGAACCAATGCAAACGGGTATCACAGCTATCGACGCGATGATTCCTGTAGGTCGTGGCCAAAGGGAGTTGATTATTGGCGATCGCCAAACAGGAAAAACTGCGATCGCGATTGACACGATCATCAACCAAGCAAAAGAAGATGTAGTTTGCGTGTACGTTGCTGTGGGACAAAAAGCTTCCACCGTGGCGAGTGTTGTGCAGACATTGCAAGACAAAGGCGCGATGGACTATACAGTCGTCGTTGCTGCCAATGCCAGTGATCCAGCTACCCTACAATTCTTGGCTCCTTATACTGGAGCAAGTATAGCTGAGTACTTCATGTACAAAGGCAAAGCTACCTTAATCATCTACGACGACCTTTCTAAGCAAGCTGCAGCTTATCGGCAAATGTCCCTGCTGCTACGTCGTCCACCCGGACGGGAAGCTTACCCCGGAGACGTATTCTACCTCCACTCTCGTTTGTTGGAACGGGCTGCTAAACTGAGTGATGAATTGGGTGCAGGTAGCATGACGGCACTGCCAATTATCGAAACTCAAGCAGGTGACGTGTCAGCGTATATCCCCACCAACGTGATTTCGATTACCGACGGTCAAATATTCCTGTCTTCTGACTTGTTTAACTCTGGTGTTCGTCCAGCAGTAAACCCCGGTATTTCCGTCTCGCGCGTAGGTTCTGCTGCTCAAACCAAGGCAATGAAAAAAGTTGCAGGTAAGTTAAAGCTGGAACTCGCACAATTTGATGATTTGCAAGCCTTCGCTCAGTTTGCCTCTGACCTAGATAAAACGACTCAAGACCAGTTATCACGAGGTGCGCGTTTGCGAGAATTGCTCAAGCAACCTCAAAACGCACCGCTCTCAGTATCCGAGCAAGTCGCTATTCTGTATGCTGGTATTAATGGTTACTTAGATGAAGTCCCTGCAGACAAAGTGACCTCTTTCACTCAGGGATTCAGAGAGTACCTGAAAACCAGCAAGCCTCAATATACTGAGTCAGTGCAGACAAAGAAAGCACTTGGAGATGCAGAAGAAGCAGCATTGAAGGAAGCAATTAACGAATACAAGAAAACCTTCTTGGCAACAGCGTAAATCAGTCCTGAGTCATGAGGGTTGAGGAGCCAGCGCCGTGCGGAGAGAAGTCGTAAGGAGGGTTTCCCTCCGGGCGAACTTCGGGGGGTTCCCCAACGCCAGATGCCTGCGACGGGAAACCCGTCTTCTCCTTACGGAGACGCTTCGCGAACAGCACTGGCTCCCGTTGAGGCGACTGGCGTTGCTGAGGAAAAACAGGAGAAGAATCAGTAACTATAGCAGTTATCGATTTGAGTCACAGACAAAATACAAGGGCGTCCACCCTTCTCCCAAACTTGGGAGAGGGGCACTCTTTGAGGGATACCATTGTGTAACTCCTGGCATGAATCAGTGCTGAGTGCTGAGAAAGAGTAGGAAAAGAATCTTCAATTAATCGCACTCCTTATTGGCTTTTAGCACTCAAAACTCACGACTCAGGACTTCAATACTTCAATACTCAGGACTTAGATAAGATGGCAAATCTCAAAGCAATACGCGATCGCATACAGTCGGTCAAAAATACGAAGAAAATTACAGAAGCGATGCGGCTGGTGGCTGCAGCGAGAGTACGTCGTGCCCAAGAACAGGTGCTATTAACTCGCCCCTTTGCTGATCGCTTGGCACAAGTGCTATACAGTTTGCAAACCCGTTTGCGGTTTGAAGATGTAGACTTACCACTGCTGAAAAAACGGCAAGTGCGCTCGGTTGGGTTGTTAGTGATATCAGGCGATCGCGGTTTGTGCGGTGGTTACAATACTAACGTCATCCGTCGTGCGGAAAATCGCGCCAAGGAACTCAAGGCAGAAGGTGTAGACTATAAGTTCGTACTGGTAGGACGCAAAGCCATTCAGTACTTTCAACGTCGCGACCAGCCGATTGAGGGCACTTTTACTGGCTTGGAGCAAATTCCCACCGCAGCAGAAGCAACTCAAATTGCTGACCAACTCCTTTCACTGTTCTTATCGGACAGTGTAGACCGTATTGAGTTAGTTTACACCAAGTTTGTCTCCTTGGTCAGTTCTCGTCCGGTAGTACAAACACTGCTTCCCCTTGATGCTCAAGGTTTAGAAGCCGCAGATGATGAAATTTTCCGCTTGACGACTCGTGGCGGTCAATTTCAAGTTGAACGTGAGAAAGTGACCTCTCAAGTCCGCGCTTTACCCCGCGACATGATTTTTGAGCAAGATCCAGTACAGATTCTCGATTCTCTACTTCCTCTGTATCTGAGTAATCAACTCTTGAGAGCGCTCCAAGAATCTGCTGCTAGCGAACTCGCGGCACGGATGACGGCTATGAGTAACGCCAGTGATAACGCTGCTGACCTCATTGGCAGCCTGACACTCTCATATAATAAAGCGCGGCAAGCTGCAATTACCCAACAAATTCTCGAGGTTGTTGGTGGTGCTGAAGCACTGACATAATTTTGGATTTTGTTCAAAGCTCGCCGGACGCAAAGTCTGCCGGAGAGAGTACTCTCTCCGGCGAGCTTTGCGGAAGTTTCCGTCCGGCAGACTTTGCGGAAAGTTGTCACCGAGGAGCCAGTGCGAATAATGGTTCCAACAGAAGCATCAATCGCATTGGTTTCCCTCCGTGGCAAAGTTTCCCAGATGGATTTTAGCTGAAGCTAAAATTTGAAATTAATAGTGGCGTATTTCAAAACCGCGTACTATAATCAAAATAATAAGGCTCATGGGGCTTTAATGGTTTCGACAGGTTGGCGAAAGCTGCTCTGTGATACAGGTCGAGAGTGAGTCTCCTCTCGAAAATCAAAGGCTCAAACAATTGTAAATGCGAACAACATCGTAGCATTCAAGCGTGTAGCCGTAGCTGCATAATAACCTCTTACAGGTACGCTTGTCTATAGTTTGACTCCGTTAAGGACTATAGACCAACCCCAACGGATGCTCTAGCAAGAATTCTCTGGTTGGCTTGCTGGAAAAGATTAAATCGGAGCATCCTACCGTTCGGGATAAAGGACGATTCCCGCCTTGAGGGTAAGATAGGCTAAACCTGTGAACGAGCGGGGAGTCAATACCCAGACTGGACATGGGTTCAATTCCCATAAGCTCCATAATTAAAAAAAGCACATCCATCAAGAACTGTTACAAGTCTATGGATGTGTTTTTTTTGAGTGATAGTGTATTCGCCTTGTTTTATCAGTGTCTATATCCGGACTTAGGCAAAAATTGCCACAAAGCTTAATTTGTTGAACCGCCCTTCGGGTTCTCCAGTCGCCTACGGCGGGAAACCCGCCTGCAGCGCTGGTTCACCAAGACGCCAAGAGCGCTCTTGTATTAGTAGAGTGTGCGTAAGTCCTAGCACTGGCTGGCGATCGCTTGTGAGAGTTGCGCTCGTTTGTCTCTTGTTCGTCCGCTTCATCAACTTGTTAGCCTGCGTCTGCACCGATGCTGAGAACTACAACTCATCAATCGTTACTAATCCACCTTCGGTAAACTGGATCACAAGCTCATAATTATCTAACAAAGCAGTTCCAACTAAAGGTCGCTGTCCTGTCGCCAATACACGAGCTTCTCGCTCCTGTTCGTTCCAAGAAATAATCGCTTTGTGAACTGGCAATATAACTCGGCTATTATCTGCCAAATTTGCACGCATGTCATGTTGGAAAGGAAGATTCAGTAAAGCAACTGCTTCTGGCGGTAGACAAAGCTCATCTGTAAATCCTGTGTCTACCACAAACTCAATCGAGAAGTCAGCGCGATTGGGAATCCGAAATGGGATAGTAATAATCGCGTGTCCATCATCTACAATACCCGAGATCACTAAACCACACGCTCCATGACACCACCACCAAAAGCTGCACCGACGTTGTACCCGATTTTGATTCCAAAGAGGCGAGCATTGGGATGTTTCTCACTTAGGTAGTCAGCAGCGCGTAAGCTATTTTTATCAACCTTATAGTCACCTGTCTCAATGTCAATGATGACCATTTTGCCGACATTTTCTTCGATTTCTACTTCTTGGCGGATTTTGCTTTCGTATAATTGTTCTGCACGTTGAGCAACTTCTTCACGGCTTAAAAGGATCGCTTGCATATGCTGACTCCTAATTTTTAGGCTGTATCTATAAGAATTCCTTGATCATACAACATGATGAGTAGGGTGGAAGCCTCGACCCTAGCAGTTTTCAGGCACTTTTCTTCAGTAATATTTCTTCTACCTCTCTCCCTAAATGGCGATCGCCCCAACAACTGTGCAAGGGTTTTGGAACTCTAGATATTATTTCGAGAAATATTGCCGATATAACTCGCAGCTAAATACAACTTTTCCATCTTGTATTTTCACTAACCCAAGGGCATTTAATTTCGAGTGAGTCTTTTTATCTAATTCAACCTGGGATGTAGTTGCAATCGCCTCTTTCATCCCTGCTTCTAATTCAGGATGCTGTGCCAAAATTGACTCTATTCGCTGCAAATGACTTTTGTAAATTCCATCTGAGGTAGAGGAAGTTTGTAAAAGTTCAGCTAGAGTTATCTCTGCATTAGCAATTTTATACAAGGCTAAACGGACTAGAAATGGCTGCCCTCCTAGCATTGTCATTAAGCTTTCTACTTCTTGTTGACTCAAATCTACTTTATATCGTTGCGCTAAATCCTTTACTTGATTGTCAGTAAAATCAGGTAGTTCCACTGCCAAGCCAACATTAAATGGTGATTGATTAATATCCAAAGGAACGTAAGCTTCAGTTGAGTGTACTATTACTAGACGCAGTTTTTTCCAGACATCTCGTCGCTTTGCCTCTTCGTGGAGAGAACGTAATAAGCCAAAAAAGTCCTTGTAGATTTTAGGATATTCAAAGACTTTATCGACTTCTTCTAAAGCCAAGGTTAGAGGTTGGCTGATTTCCGGAAATATATATCGCTCGAAGTAATCTTTGCATGTTTTCATGCTGCCAATACGTTCGGCTAATTTCCAGTGTTCATCTAACTTATTAACTAACTTTGTTTGTAGTTCTTGATTTTCTGTTGTGAGTTCTAGGATGACATTATCGCAGAACCAACGCAAAAATTTACTTAAATTGGTAAAAAACTCTGACTCTGCAAGCCCCAAGTCTACAGTCACAATCGTATCACCTTGGCTTTTGCCTTGGTGGAGAATTCGTGCTAGGAGTGAAGATTTACCTGTTTGCTGGGATGCTTTGATACGAATTAGGGAACCAGGTTTGGAAATTTCCTCGTAACAGCGTTGTTCAATGGGAGAACGTTGAATGTAAAAGTGAGAATTTAGCGGTACTTCTCCTGTTGGGTATTCATCATCAGAGAAAGTTATATCTTGTTGTTCGTCTTTTTGTGGTTTTTCATTTTCTGGCTGAGACTTGTAAGTGGGTTCTTCTGTATCTGCTATATCTAGGAGTTCAAACCCCAATACTTTACATATTTCTAGAAAATTCAGATAATCAACAGGCTTGCCATTTAAGAAACTGTGTACCGTTGCTTGAGAAAGCTCCACTCTTTCAGCTAAATCTATTTGACGGAAAAAGCCATTTCGTCTCAGAGCTTCTTTGATTATGGGAATATACTCGCTACGTACTCTTACTGACCTTCCCATAGTAAATAATAAAAACTTTACTAAGTATGTATTTATATAGTATAGTATAGTCAAATACAAGTTGATGTGAACTCAAATTTCTCCAAACCCAACTCACTTTGAGTCATGTTTCCATGCAAGTAGTTGTATGTTGTTCTATGGATGACTAAATCATGACGAAAAACCACGAGTATAAAGTTGGTGGAAGTTTAGGGGAAAAAGCTCCTAGTTACGTGGTTCGGCAAACAGATTCTGAGCTTTATCGCTGGTTAAAGGCTGGTGAGTTTTGTTATCTTTTTAACTCGCGGCAAATGGGTAAGACAAGCTTGCTAGTTCGTGTGATGAAACGGTTGGAAGCTGAAGGTTTCGCCTGTGTCACAATCGATGTTTCTGGACAAGGTAGCCAAGAAGTCAATTTAGAACAGTGGTATTCGGGTATTGTTTATAGTTTAGTCACTGAACTGAATATTATTGATGTGGGGGAATTGTTTGCTTGGTGGGATGAACGCATCAGAATTTCCCCCGTGCAACGTTTGGGGAAATTTATTGAAGAGATTATGTTACCCAACATCAACAAGAAAATTATTATTTTTATTGATGAAATTGATAGTATACTTAGCTTAGATTTCCTCACCGATGATTTTTTCGCTTTGATTAGAAGCTGTTATGAAAAACGCAACTTCAACCCAGATTTTCATCGGTTAACCTTTGCTTTAGTTGGAGTCGCTACACCCTCAGATTTAATTCAAGATGAACGACGTACACCTTTTAATATAGGTAAAGCAATTCAACTGGCTGGTTTTAAGTTAGAGGAAACTCAACCTCTTTTACCAGGTTTGGCGACTAAAACCAGCAATCCGATGGCTGTGATGTCAGCAGTATTAAACTGGACAGGGGGGCAACCTTTTTTAACGCAAAAAGTTTGTAAACTGATTTTTCATACTGATTTGCCAATTCCTGAAGGTGAGATTGCACAGTGGGTAGAGAAGTTAGTGCAAGGCAAGATAATTTCCAACTGGGAAGCACAGGATGAACAAGAACATTTAAAGACAATTCGTGATCGGATTTTGCGGGGTGGTGGAGAGGATACAAGTTTGCTTTTAGGATTGTATCAGCAAGTTTTACTAGCTGATGCGTCTAATTCTTCACTCACTTATGATAATAGCCCCAAACAGATGAAATTGCGCTTGACTGGATTGGTGGTAGAACAGCAAGAAAAGTTGAGAGTTTATAATCAAATTTATTCATCTATTTTTAATTTAAATTGGGTAGAAAAGCAGTTAGCAAATTTACGCCCTTATGCTGAAAGTTTTAAGGCTTGGAAGGATAGTCACTTTCAGGATGAGTCGCGGTTGCTGCGCGGACAAGCGTTGCGAGATGCATTGATTTGGGCAAATGATAAGAGTTTAAGTACTGAGGATAATCAATTTTTAAATGCTAGTCGGGAATTAGAACAAAGGGAAACAAAAAAAGCTTTAGCAGTTAAAGAAGAAGAAAGTCGGATATTATCAGAAGCAAACGAGACATTAACGACAGCCCAAAAGAAAGCCAACTTAAAGATAAAGAAAGCTAATCAACGGATTAGATTTGGTTCTGCAATTCTGGCTGTGTGTCTTGTGGCAGCAATTGTTGCTTCGGTGTTTGCTGGTAATGCTCAACAAGAACTTTACACTGCACAAAAAGCGGCGCAATTGGAACAAAATGGAATAGTTTTATCACGAGATCCGTTTGCAAAAGGAGAAATTGAGGGTCTATTGGAGGCTATAGGGACTGGACAGGATTTGAAAAGTTTAGTGAAAGATAAACAATCTTTAGCAGATTATCCTGCCTACAGTCCTATGTTTAACTTACAATCTATATTGTTAAACATTAGGGAACGTAATCAGTTAGAGTATCACAGTTTTGTCAATAGCGTGGCATTTAGTCCGGATGGCAAAACTTTAGATTCTGCGAGTAGGGACGGTACCATAAAATTGTGGAATGTCGCCACAGGCAAAGAAATTTCTACCTTGAGTGGGCATAAAGATTCTGTCAATAGCGTGGCATTTAGTCCGGATGGCAAAACTTTCGCTTCTGCAAGTGCAGACAAAACCGTCAAATTGTGGAATGTCGCCACAGGCAAAGAAATTTCTACCTGGAGTGGGCATAAAAGTTCTGTCTATAGCGTGGCATTTGGTCCGGATAGCAAAACTTTAGCTTCTGCAAGTGCAGACAAAACTATCAAATTGTGGAATGTCGCCACAGGCAAAGAAATTTCTACCTTGAGTGGGCATCAAAGTTATGTCAGTAGCGTGACATTTAGTCCAGATGGCAAAACTTTAGCTTCTGCAAGTGGGGAGGGCACCATAAAATTGTGGAATGTCGCCACAGGCAAAGAAATTTCTACCTTGAGTGGGCATAAAGATTCTGTCAATAGCGTGGCATTTAGTCTAGATGGCAACACTTTGGCTTCTGCAAGTGATGACAAAACCATCAAATTGTGGAATGTCGCTACAGGCAAAGAAATTTCTACCTGGAGTGGGCATAAAAGTTTGGTCAATAGTGTGGCATTTAGTCCTAATGGCAACACTTTAGCTTCTGCAAGTTGGGACAAAACTATCAAATTGTGGAATGTCGCCACAGGTAAAGAAATTTCTACCTTAAGTGGGCATCACAGTTCGGTCAATAGCGTGGCATTTAGTCTAGATGGCAACACTTTGGCTTCTGCAAGTGATGACAAAACCATCAAATTGTGGAATGTCGCTACAGGCAAAGAAATTTCTACCTGGAGTGGGCATAAAAGTTTGGTCAATAGTGTGGCATTTAGTCCTAATGGCAACACTTTAGCTTCTGCAAGTTGGGACAAAACTATCAAATTGTGGAATGTCGCCACAGGTAAAGAAATTTCTACCTTAAGTGGGCATCACAGTTCGGTCAATAGCGTGGCATTTAGTCTAGATGGCAACACTTTGGCTTCTGCAAGTGATGACAAAACCATCAAATTATGGAATGTCGCTACAGGCAAAGAAATTTCTACCTGGAGTAGGCATCACAGTTCGGTCAACAGTGTGGCATTTAGTCCAGATGGCAAAACTTTAGCGTCTGCAAGTGCTGACAGTATCATCAAATTGTGGAATGTCGCCACAGGCAAAGAAATTTCTACCTTAAGTGGGCATAAAAATTCTGTCATTAGCGTGGCATTTAGTCCAGATGGCAAAACTTTAGCTTCTGCAAGTACAGACAAAACCGTCAAATTGTGGAATGTCGCCACAGGCAAAGAAATTTCTACCTTGAGTGGGCATAAAAGTTCTGTCTATAGCGTGGTATTTAGTCCGGATGGCAAAACTTTAGCTTCTGCAAGTTGGGACAATACCATCAAATTGTGGAATGTCGCCACAAGCAAAGAAATTTTTACCTTGAGTGGGCATGAAAATACTGTCTATAGCGTGGTATTTAGTCCGGATGGCAAAACTTTAGCGTCTGCAAGTTGGGACAAAACCATCAAATTGTGGAGTTTAGATTTAGATGATTTACTAGCACGGGGTTGCAACTATCTAAAAGAATATCTCGCTACCCGTGATGAGTTGCGGAAAAAGTTGTGTCCAGGTAAATGAGGGAGGGGGAGAAGAGAAATCGGCGTTGTAAAGAACAAGGATGAAAATTGAACCGCAATGTATTTGTCAGGAATCGTGCGATCAAGAGAAAAAGTCAGATATAAAATTGAAGCAACGCAAATTACTCAAAGCTGAACTCAATTAAGCAGGTGCAATTATGTAATTGTCTAGTTAAGCAAGAGTCCGATGCGACACGATAGACGCAATCGAAGTTTATATTTTCTCTTGTATTCTGCAGGTGCAAATCAGCAGATATTAAATAGAAGAGATTGCCAGACAGAAGTCGATAAACAAGCTGCAATCGGAGCAATTGTCTGTTTAACAGCTTTAGCAGCAACGTTATCAGGTTCCTATGCTTTTTATACCGTATTTGCTTCAAAAGCGATCGCCATGACTTGTCAAGAAATGGAACAGGTTAGTCAGCGAACTGCGAGAACTCATTTTCGGTTTCATTGGGATGTGCTTGTAACCAGTTGAGTAAATCATCAATCGCTGTAAAATCTAATAAAGCTTCGCCCAGTGCTTCTAACTGTTTTAGTGACAGAGTCTGTATTTGCTTTGTAACTTCTTCTGGTATCTCTCCTACCCGTTTTTGTAATTGCCGTAGAACAAGTTTCTGCTGTCCACGCTCATAACCAATGCGTTCACCTGTGGTAATGTAGCTCATACTGCGCTCCTGCTCAAATTGTTTCAACTATTCTCAGTTGTGTGTCATAGATTTTTGCCCTCACCCCCAGCCCCTCTCCCAAACTTGGGAGAGGGGTACATGATAATAGGGTGAAGGGATTATGTATGTGACTTAAACGAGAAGTGTTCTCTATGAAAGCCGACGCAGTTAAAGCTTAATTTGTCGTCAGCTTTATTTCTCATCAACCTTTTCGATATCGTCAGTTTTACCACTCTCAGAAAGTTTTGATGAACCAGATTTACCAGCACCGGAGTTGCCGCCAGAACCGCCAGCACCGCCAGTATGTTTGGAATCTGTGTTGCCTTGTTCTTCCTGGAGCTGTTCAAGGCGGTTTTTTTCTTGAGCCTTATCTTTTTGATCAGCCATGTTTTATTTACCTTTTCGCTATCGTTAAGCTCTTAACTTTAACATTTATCTTTATTCAGGTGTTCCTAAGCAGGTTTTCGACTTCTTTGCTTTGCCGTGACAGTCGATTTTCACATGTGGTTAGGGTTCCTCTCGGTTTCTCGAGCGATCTAGCCGTGTAAGTTACGAGGGAAGTTGCCACCCACTTCTACTCATGCGATTTTCTTGATGCCGTTGATTCCGTGGCTCATCCACTTTGCTAATAACCACTGGCTAGTTGGCTTGTCAAGTGCTGGTAAGACGCGAAAGTTAAAGACTTCCTGCCAAACTTCTTCCCCGTATTGAGACACAAAAACTTGTTCTAATTCTAGGAACCTGGAATAGTCACGGTTTCCAATAGCAGCAAGCATATCTATTAGGTTGTTTACAGGGATTTTGGTTGCGGTTAATTGCGCTTCAGTCATTATTTTTATCCCTAAAAATACAAACGTATCTAAGTATTCCGCGTTTGGTATCAATGATTTCGATTAAATCCAAGCCTTTCATCCTAGCGAGGGAAAAGCAGGCAAGTTCAGTTACGGCTGAAGACCACTCTCAAGTTTTCTGTTTGCCAATCCCAGTTTTCACCGTCCGATTTTTTAAAGTCATCAGGTTGGCTCTCTTCTGTCACTCCTACTCCTTAACTCTCTGCTTCTGTCATAAAAGAGCGCTAGGTACTCAAGCACTGTTAGACGCAAACCGCCTACGTAAGGCTTGCCGCTACGTTTATTCGGTTCAATCGTGATGTAATCTCGGTAGTTCATAAGTAGTCGGACAAAATTAGATTCCTTTAGTCAACTCAACCGACAACAGCGGTGAACACCGTGGCATATATCTTCTATTTCAAGGGTATCGACCTCACCTAATTATACCCAAAAGCTCGATTGCTGTAGATTAGGCACCAAATCCCCGTAAGAATAGTGAGTTACGACTCCGTAAGAAAGCACTCTACAAGATAAGAGCGGAAGTTCAAAAATCAAACCGGATTCCTATATAGCAATCCTACATGAGTTGTGAAAATGAAAGTTTTAGATCCCCGACTTCTTGAAGAAGTCAGGGATCTCGTTTTTCACAAATGATTTAGAATTCCTCTAGGTAAAATCCTTTACAAAATTTGAGCTTATTTCTCATAGATGAGTAAAATATTATTTTTGTTACATGAATTAAACGACTTATCATGAAACATCTGAATTTTGTTTGCTAAAATATATGTCGAATAAAAGGATTTCCAATAACAATTTGAATGTTAAAAATAATGAGAAAAAATGGAAATAGTTGCTACAAAATGAATTTTAAAAAAAATAAAATCTTTAACAACTTTACAAAACTATTTGTGAGCAGAATAAAGAGGAACGATATTATGTGCCTGGAGATAACTGATGGTAGCGCTCACAGAGAACGCCCAGAAACGGCTAACTATACAAACTGTAGAGATTGCTGATAACACAACAGCAATTCGCTGTCTTGATTGGGATCGCGATCGCTTCGACATTGAATTTGGATTGCAAAACGGTACAACCTATAACTCTTACTTAATTAAGGGTGACAGAATCGCGTTAGTTGACACCGCCCACACAAAGTTTCGCGAACAATATTTAGAAGCCCTTAAAAGCCTTGTTAACCCCAAGGCGATTGATTACATCATTGTCAGTCACACAGAGCCAGATCATAGCGGCTTAGTGGAAGACGTTTTGCAATTAGCTCCTAGAGCTACCGTCTTAGCATCTAAAGTTGCACTTCAATTTCTAGAAAATCTGGTACAAGCCACGTTTATAGTGTAAAGTAAGTTTTGTAGTGATGACACAGATTGCTTTGTATGGGTTCTGCGGATTTAGAGTCTTGGGGCTATGCAAGGGTATCGACGGACGAGCAAGCGCAAGACAAAGACGCGCTTCTTAAGCAAATGCAACGGCTACGGGATGCAGGTGCCGATAAAATCTTCTTTGATATCGACAAACGTACCAAGCATGATCGCAAAGGTTTGCTGAACTTAATCAAAGCACTTCAGGAACTCCCAGTTAATCACAATATCAAATTCTTAAAATTTACGCGATTGGATAGAGTCGCGGCATCACAAGTCATCTTTTATAAGTTGCTCGGCGAGCTGCAAAAGAAAAAGATTAAACCAATTGCTCTTGACGATCCGTTCGACTTGGATTCAGTTGGGGGAGAACTTACAGTTGATATTCGCTTAGACGTAGCCAAGCATGAGGTGAAGATGCTGGGTTTGCGAATTCGTAAAGAGCGTGAACTTCGGCGTCAACAAAAGAAAAGTAATTTTTACGCTCCGTTTGGTTACAAAATTGAAAATGACAAATACGTTTTTAATCATGATCCATGTATTTGTCTTATTGATAACCAGCAAGAGTTATCAGTCGTTGAAGTTGCACAACTCATATTGAAAACCTTTTATCAAGTTGGTAGCTGCACGCAAACCGCGAAGAGATTGAATGAGTTCTTTGGTATCGGTTTAAAATGTTCGGAAAAATATGTCAGGAAATCAGGAGATTACGCGATTGATAAAGATGATACGCTCAGCCAAAAAACATTAAAGAAAAAAGTAGACGAAAAGTCGAATGCTGGGCTGCGTTACCCATATTCGGGACTGAGATGGACGACAACTGGCATTCGCGATTGGTTAACGAATCCAGTACTGGCTGGTGGTACTCCTTATGGCACGGTTAAGGAAAATGGGAACAAAAAGTCTTTTGATGAGATTAGCGTTTTTTGGAACACGCACGACGACCAAGTTTTAATTACATTTCCACAGCATCAAGAAATTAAAACCATTATCCGTGGTAACCGCAAGAATTCATGGGCATCTCAGGGCGATCGCGATCCACAAAAACTGAATATCTTTCAAGGATTGATATTCTGTGCAAAATGCAATGCTAAATTCGTCAAGGTTTCCACCTACCAATGTAGGCGAGATAGCTCTTTAAAATCATATTACCAATGCACATATTACCTCAAAACTGGTATGTGCCAGCATAAAACTGCTATTACCAACGTTGAGCTGGAAAATCAAATTGTGGAGTTTCTTGTCAAGGAAGCAGAACGTCTTTCTGTGCTTGGGGAACAAACTAGCACACCTGTCATAGAAAGTCAAGAATTACAGCAGTTGCGATCGCAGCTCCAAGCTCTTGAATCCATTCTGGGTAACAACCCTGCGATCGAGACTGCCAAACAAGGGCTGCGCCTACAAATTGCTGAGTTGCTCTCTGATGGAGAAAGAACCAACCAAGCTATGCTCATCAGCCGAGAAAGGATTATAGCTGCATTCAGCAATAGGGATTTTTGGAAAGGTATACAGAATCCTGTCGATAAAAAACGTCTTCTGCGGGAATGTATCATGTGTGCAATTGTAGATGAAGGGAAAGTGGTAGAAGTCAGGCTGCGAATTTAAGATTCCCGACTTCTTGAAGAAGTCGGGAATCTAAGCAAATTTTCCAAAAATTCTGACCCAAATGATACAAGCGAAAGATATTGACTTACGTTATTTAATTGATAATTTTGGCATTCAGTTAGTTTCTGGAGTTTGGACTAAAAGCTCAGGCTCAGAAAAAAGTACTTAGAGAATTAAAGATAAAAAATAGACAATAGTATTGAACTGAAGACTAAAGGGTTAAAAGAAAAGCAATCAGTAGTAACACTGACTGCTGTAGAGTCAATGAATGTAATCGATAAATCATTGACGTGATTATCCTGACACAACTAGAAGAATTCCGGCAAGCAATCTACGATTGTCTAGGTAAAGCGAGAGACGCAGTGTTTGATCTGATGGATGCAGTGTTGACCAGCCCAACGATTCCATCATTTGTCAGCCTATCCCAAAGTCCAGTGTTTAGGCGGTCTTGGCCGAGTATTTATGCCGCACTGCATGACAGTCGTCCTCATAGAAGAAAACTGATGAATCTGCTGGTAAGGAAGGTAAGAACGGAAGACCAACCATTTCTCGCAGGAGATCAAACCTTTTGGGCCAGACCAGATGCCTTGACGCTCAAGGAAAGGACTTTTAGTGGGGGGAAAGGAGTTGGTGTCAGTGTAGGACAAAGTTACAGTACCTTGGCGTGGATACCAGAGTCAAATGGGAGTTGGGCATTACCGTTAAGGCACGAAAGGATTACCAGCTTTGAAACCCCAACGAGTAAGGCAGCGTTTCAACTCAAGCTTGTAACTCGGCAGTTAGGAACTAGACCACTTGTTGCTTATGATAGAGGCTATGGCAACGCCAAATTTGTAACAGCTACTGTTGGTATAGAAGCAGACTTATTACTCAGGTTAGCATCCAATCGATGCCTTTGGGGTAAACCCGATGTAAAAAAAGGTCGGGGCGCACCACGTAAGCATGGTCATAAGTTTAAACTGAATGACCCGACAACCTGGCCAGAAGCAGATGAGACTTTAACAGTTTCAGACCCAAAGGTGGGTCAGGTCAAACTGATGCATTGGAGTAGATATCATTTTTTGGAATCCCCCAACCGAGACATGGAGATCATCCGTGTCGAGGTGATTCAACCCATAGGACGGAAGCGGAAATTCAAACCCTTATGGTTAGCTTGGCTTGGTCAGACAATGCCCCCATTAGAGAATTTCTGGCATAAATACTTACGTCGCTTTGCTCTGGAACATTGGTATCGTTTTTTGAAACAAAGGTTACATTGGACACAGCCTCAATTAAGTTCAACCCAGGCCGCAGAGCGATGGAGTGACTTGATGCCGCTGTTAACTTGGCAATTATGGTTAGCGAGAGAAGCTTGCATCGACTCCCCATTGCCTTGGCAATCAACTCAGGATACACTATCTCCAGGGCGCGTAGCACAAACGTTTCCCCTTATTTTAGCCGCTATTGGTACTCCCGCTCAACCACCAAAAAGCCGAGGAAAATCCCCTGGTCGCGCTCCTGGACATCAACCACCCCCACGTCCTACTTATCCTACTGTTAAAAAACACGCATCTAAAAAAGCTAAGTCCGAAGAATCACTGAATAAAGCCGACTCCACTGCTGCTTAGTTTCGGTTAACTTCCTCATGATTCAGCTTGACTCAGTTTCAAACTTGAAGTTGAGTCCCTATGTCCTGCCCATTTTCTTCATTGCTGGTCGAAACTGGATTAGTCCAAACTCCAGTAGTTTTAGACGAGCAATTTTTTCGCGAATGGCAAGATGATTTACCAGCAATTTCAGATTTAGATAAACAACTTTTAGATAAAGTCAAAGCAGGTTATTTTAATTTGCTTAACTATCCTCCTTTACTGGAAGATGTTGTGAGGATGGCAATTATCGATCCAATACTATTTATTGGAGATTTTTACCTAAATCCTTTCTATGTAAAATCAGAAGAATCTTTAGATATTGCCGTACTTGACGAAGATGTAATTATTAAAGGTCGAATTGATATAGTAGTTTTTAAAGACAAATTATGGGTCATGATTATTGAGTCAAAAAAAGCTTCTTTCTCTATCGAAGAAGGACTTGCACAAATTCTGGCTTATATGTTAGGTAGTCCTGTTTCAGAACAACCTTGTTTTGGTCTAATTGCTACAGGTAGTGAGTTTACTTTCATTAAATTAGTTAAAGAAAATCCACCTCGTTACGCTTTGTCAAAAGGATTTTTAATGCGTAATCCAGGTAATGAATTATATGATGTGCTTCGCATTTTCAAGAGTCTGATACAAATAGCGAGTGCTTAAATTTCTGCTTTATTTGATAGCATGATAACACAGGATACACTGGTAAAACACCAGATGAATTCGGTAAGGTTTCCATCTACCAATGAACCTATTACCTCAAAACTAGTATATATCAACAGAAAACTGCCATCATCAACTTTAAGAACGAGGCAGAACGACTTACTTTAATAGTAACAATATCACACCTGTCTTTGAAAGTCAAGAATTAATGAAACTATCTATCATTACTGCCACATACAATCGACCCGAAAAATTGAATACAAACGCAATCCCTAGTCTCATCAACCAAACTGATGACAATTTTGAGTGGATTGCCGTCAACGACGGTGAAAATCCTGAAACTAGAAAGATTATAAGCAATCTCAAAACCAACTTTTCACTCTTGTATGTGGAAATTAAACATTTATCCTCTGGTTTTGGGCTATACCACGCACGTAACGCTGGTCTTGAGGTAGCTACAGGAGAATTAATTACCTATCTAGATGATGATAATAGCCTTGGACCAAGGATAAGAACGAACGCATAATTAATTTCTGGAGATGTCTAATATCAAGTTCTGTTTAAGGTTGCGGATTTAGCAAGCTCATGTGCCTTTTTTCCTTTGGATACTTGTCGCGCTTCAAATTCACAAACTAAACGTGCAATCATTTCCGCGACTGACTCAACTCCAACACATGCATTATGCATAATACTTCACTATTGATTGCAATTCAACGATAAACATCTGCCAAAAGATGTGCAGTAGCGTAAAGAGCGATCGCATTGTATGAAAATGTTCTGTACGAGCCAAGTGCTGTTTCTTGACGCACGCGGATCATCTACTGGCTTAAAATTGGTTTTATCGATGAGGCAGAAGCGATAGAAACTTTGTTGCTGGAAATATTTTTAGAATCTTATTCCCCATATTCCTCACTCTGAATCACACTACGATGAGACTGAGCTATTTAGTACATAAGTGCTATTTTGTTGGAAAGTTTACCAGAGATAAATAAGAAAATTTCTATTAGCGGGACTTAAACAAAATAGAAAAGAAAAATAGAGTATTCTGCCTTTCTTTGGTCACCCGCTCTCAACATGTAAGTTTTAACGCATCTTTTGCTCAAGGAACTCCAGAAAGACTTTGACTTTCATTGGGACATATTTTCGACTGGGGTAAAGTGCGTTAATCGGGACCGGAGCTGATGACCACTGGGGTAAGACGTTTACTATATCCCCACCCTGTAACTCCTGCTGAAACAGAAATTCCGGTAGCAGCCCAATCCCTACTCCAGCAACGATTGCTTGATAAATGGGGGCAACGTCATTGCTGAGTAGTCGTGGATGAAAAGAGAGCGTTACTGTTTGATCCTGTTTATTATGCAATGTCCAGGTCACTTCGTTCTGATGATGAGCCATACAAAGCAGCGTATGACTGGTCAAATCAGCAATTGCTCTTGGTTCGCCGGCGATTTTGAGATAAGTTGTGCTGGCAAAGAGTTTCTGACGAGCCGTGCTAATCCGTCGCATGATCAGGGTTGAATCTTCCAATTCCCCAATCCGAATCGCTAGATCATACCCTTCCTTCACAATATCTTTGTATTCAGTCGCCGCATTGAGAATCACTCGAATATCAGGGTAGAGAAGCAGAAACTCCGGCAAATTGGGTGCGAGAACAGACTGCACAAATAACATGGTGGCTGTCACTCGCACAGTGCCTTGCGGATGCCCCTGCACGTTAGCGATCGCATTATCACCATCATGTAACGCATCAAGAATCGGTAAACAGTTTTCGTAATACAGTCGTCCTTCTTCAGTTAGAGAAACCCGCCGCGTCGTGCGATGAAATAATCTGACTCCTAACTGTTGCTCTAGCTTATGGACTTTCAAACTGACAGTAGATTTAGGCAAGTCCAGCGATCGCGCGGCGGCAATAAATCCTCCCAGTTCCGCGACTTTGAGAAATACTAAAACAGCGTTCAAATCGTCCATAACCTGCACTTACTGCGATGAGAGTATCTGCACGTCGCGCATTGTTCAATATTACAAACAATCAATCCATAAAAACTACCTTTATCTATATAAATTGATTAATCATACTGGGAGATGTTAAATACACAGGAAACGAAGAGTGAGAACAACCAGTATGTCTACAACAGAAACCAGTGCAAAGGATGAAGCGGTAATCAAAGCAATGATGATAACCTTTTCCGAGGCGTGGAACGCTAAAGATGCGGAACACTTGGCGACGTTGTTTGCCGAGGATAGCGATTTCGTGGACGTCTTAGGTCATTGGTTTAAAGGGCGAACCGAGATGAAACAAGCACACGCGCAGGCGTTAGCGTCATTCTTACGCGATAACCAGATGACTATTACTGACACCCAAATTAAATTCCTTACCCCGGATGTGGCAGTCGCACATACCACTTGGGAAACTACTGGACAGAAGAGTCCTGATGGAGTAACTCTAATACAAAATACAGGTGTCTGGACAGCAGTAATAACCTGCAAGGATAACACCTGGCAGATTGCCGCTTTTCACAACACAGGAACTGTGCCAATTCCTGACTGAAGTTTAAGAAGGCAGCATAGCTGCCTTGCCCAAAGGGCTGGTCAAAAGCTCTGCGACCTCGAAGCATAATTTATTTTTGTACCAATGATGGATTGATCTACATCCTTCACTAAAAATTTAGAACTATTAATTTCAACGATTTCATAGTTTTGTGTTACAAATATAGAACCTACACTAGCTATTATATCTGCAAGAGAGATTTTAAAAAATAGTGGTATCTGAAAATTGAAAACAGATTTGGGAATACTTCTAATATTTAAATTTAATTTTCTATTACTTACGTACCATGTGCCATTAAACTTATTACCTGTTAAAAGTTCCTTTGGTTTAGAGAAAAGGAATGTCTGAATTATAGTTTCCTCAAAAGTCATATCATCTTTAAATAATATGGATACTTTTTCTCCAGACTTATCAAAACGCCATTTTCCGAAAAGTAGAATTTCTATGTCTGTATCCGAAAGATTAAGATTACTCATATTAGTCTTTTAAACGTGTCAAAGTATTCAGGTTACGTTACAAATTTTTACACGAGAAAAAAATAAATGCATCTGCCAAATTAACCAAGACTCCACCCGCCATGCTCCCATTGAAAGATGTTCTGCAGATGCGTTCGGAAATAAGTCAAAGCGATGTTGATCATAATGTAACCATTCTGCTGGTAGATGTCCCATTGGTGTCATGGGTGACAATTTGAAAGTTAATTGCTCATAGTTTAACCAGTTTCCCTCTTTTCGCCAACCGAGGCGATCGCCGAGCTTCTTTTCTGTCTCATAGTCTACTTTACCACCCATTTCGCTCCAAATACTTTGCTGAACACTAAAGCCGAAATAACCATGACTGTATTCTTCCCACAGTTGATTGATGATCTGGATGTCTTCACAAGAAAAATTATTAATATCTTCCTTATACACTTCATTCCAATAACTCTTACCTATAACTTTTAGCATTAATTTAGTGGTTTCAATGTCAGCTTCTTTCCACTTCTCCTCACTAAGGAGATGCTGTAGTTTAGTATAATCTATCTTATTTTTATTTTTAAATTCTTTTGTTAACGCATCGTCATTAGTCAGATTCTTCAATGCAGTTTCACTAACATTAATAAGAGGTATTGCAGAGATACAGTTTATTTCTGTTATCCCTATCTCTTTTCTTTGCTCAGCAAGTTGGTTGAAGATATAGTTAGATATCGAGTCAATGTCTTTTTCTAAACAAAAAGGATTATTGGCTAAATCAAAATCATGCGCTTGCCAGTCTAATGATTGACATTGAAGAAAAGCATCTTTTAATCTTTCTTTCTTTTCATAACTCGATACCATAAAAT
>JAQYWO010000142.1 GCA_029379215.1 Rhizonema sp. PD37 | reverse complement strand
TATTCCCAAACATTCTAGTTCCCTAATATTTTTTCTTTCAACGCCAACCCTATTTTTCCGAAAAAAACTGTCTAGTCAACTTAAATTTTTAATGAAGTTAATTTAAAGTTTATATGGGTTAAGTACAAAAACCAGTTAATTCTATCGAAAATCTACTTACCATCCCAAACAATCAACAACTAATTGTTTCAAGCTTTTTAATTTTTAGTTTTTTAATAATTTGGGAGCTTTGCTAGCAACTTTCATGGAACTGATCTCAACTCCAGAACAGTAAATTTTCTTTCGCCTATTGGTGCTGTTTTGTCAATAGTGAACAGTATTGGTTGTTTCTATTAGCTGTTAAGTCGATTGACGTTGCAAAATCATTGCTGATTATCTCTTTTGTATTGGCTGAATCTGCTGCATAAAAAACTCTTCTAAGGAAGGACGGAACAATTTTATAGTCTTGACTCTTGCTCCCATTAAACGAAGACTGGCTAAAAAATCATAGGAATCGCCTTGAAGTGTACCTTGCCAAGAACCATCGGGTAAATAGTCTAGATTGGGAACCCACTTTTTGAGAATCTCCCAGTTACCCCCTTGACCTTGGACTTGATACGTGGTACTGATTCCTAACAGTTGGTCGAGTGAACCAGAGCAAACTAATTCACCTCGGTCGAGGATGGCAACGCGATCACAAATTTGCTCCACCTCACTCAGAATATGACTGTTGAAAAAAATTGTCTTACCAGCAGCTTTAAGTGTCAAGATAGTTTCGCGTATTTGGTAGCGTCCTATCGGATCGAGACCAGACATTGGTTCATCAAGAAACACCAATTCTGGATCGTTAATGAGTGCTTGTGCCACACCGACACGCTGTAACATTCCTTTAGAGTATCGACGCATCTGCTTACGACGAGCATCAGCTTGAGATAATCCCACCAATTCCAGTAGTTGAGGGATGCGTTGACGGGTTACACTCCGCTTGATTTGAAATAATCCAGCCGCAAACTGTAAAAATTCCCAGCCAGTGAGGAAGTCATATAAATAGGGATTTTCAGGCAAGTAGCCAATGCGTTGTTTGACACTGCGATCGCCTAGTGGCTTGCCTAACAACAATCCTCTTCCTGAGGTGGGACGGATGATTCCGAGCAATAATTTTAACAGCGTGGTTTTCCCCGCTCCGTTTTGTCCCAGTAACCCAAAAGTTTCGCCTTGATAAACTGTCAGTGAACAGCTTTTAAGAGATACGACTTTTTGATTCAAAAAGAAGCCAGTGCGGTACACTTTGCACAACTCAGAAGTAACCACCACTGGCGGAGTGTCTGGGGTATTGATTTGAGAATTCGAGACGTCTGCGACAGACTTCATTTTGTAATAGGGGCAACAGCAAATATACGGTTATCTAAAGGTTACCCGTTTTTTCAACAACATTATCAATAGATGTAAAAATCAGACGAGGCCTCTACCTTTGTTTGGTCAACCGGGGTCATAATATTCCCTTAGAACTTGGAATCATGCCAGCACGACGAGGATCGATCTCTGTTGCTATCCGCATTGCCCGTGCAAACGCTTTAAACGTCGCCTCAATAATGTGATGAGAATTTATGCCATCAAGCTGACGAATATGCAGTGTCATGTGGCTGTGGTTTACTAATGCTACAAAAAATTCCCGCACCAGTTGGGTGTCGTAGGTTCCGACTCGTTGTGTGGGAATTTGCAAACCATAGCTGATGTGAGGACGTCCGGAGAAGTCAAGCGCCACCTGAATTAAGGCTTCATCCAAAGGTGCGACAAAATGACCAAAGCGCACAATTCCTTTGCGATCACCGAGTGCTTTGCTGAAAGCTTGCCCTAAGGTGATCCCCACATCTTCGTTAGAGTGATGGTCGTCGATGTGCAAGTCTCCCTGACATCGTACATCCAAATCAATCAAGCCATGAGAGGCGATTTGGTGCAACATGTGATCTAGAAAGGGAATGCCGGTTGCCGCCTTGCAACTCCCTGTACCATCGAGATCGATTGTCACATGTACATCCGTTTCGCCTGTAGTGCGGTGAACAGAAGCTATCCGAGGAGAGATAGAGAGAATTTTGCGCTCGCTTGTTTGCATAAAAAATAGGGAATGGAATGTTTATGGCGGACAGTTGTGAATCTTTATTTTTCAACTAACAACTATCCATCATTTTACATTCCCATAATTTCGTACCCTGCATCCACATACAGGATTTGCCCTGTGATTCCACTAGACATGTCACTACATAAGAAAGTAGCTGCATTGCCAACTTCAAGCTGAGTGACAGTGCGGCGAAGTGGTGCGACTTGTTCTACATGGTGGATCATGTCTAAAATACCGCCTACGGCACTAGAAGCCAAAGTGCGGATGGGACCTGCGGAGATGGCATTGACTCGAATATTGTGTGGACCGAGTTCAGCTGCCAAGTATCGTACACTCGTTTCCAGCCCTGCTTTGGCAACTCCCATTACATTGTAGTTAGGAATTGCTCTGACACCACCTAAATATGTAAGAGTAAGTATACTTCCTCCTTCTATCATCAAAGGTTTAGCTATACCACTCAGTTTTACCAGTGAATATGTACTTATTTCTAAAGCTTGATTGAAGCCAGAACGTGACGTTTGACTAAAGTCTCCGCTTAAATCTTCTTTGTTTGCAAACGCAAGACAATGTATGAGGATATCCAGCTTGCCCCACTTATCGCGGATCACCTCAAAGGTAGATTGAATTTGCTCGTCTAGCTCTACATTACAAGGAAGAAAAAGACTGGGGTTGAGGGGTTCTACCAACTCTGCGACTTTTTTTTCCATTTTGCCTCGTTCATCAGGCAAGTAAGTAATACCTAAGTTAGCTCCTGCTTTATGCAGTTGTTGGGCGATACCCCAAGCAATGGAGCGGTTATTAGCAATGCCTGTTACAAGGGCGTTTTTTCCAGTCAGGTCTAGCATACAAATAAATTCTTCATGCGATCGCTCATTAGGAGCATACTAGAATCTGAGACTCAGTTTGTCTTTATTTTTAGGTAGATTTACAAACATGATTAATATTTTGGCTGTTTATCCTAGTCAATTCTTGTTAATTTCTTAAGATGTTGCCAATTTGTCTAATTTTTCTCTTCATAAAACTTTTTAGTTACAACCTTTCAAGTAACTATGAAATAGTAGTAAATTGAAAAAATGAAAAATTGTGTAACATCACCAACAAATGAAAATGAGGTAAAGAGGTTAAGTATAGGAAAGTACCGAAAGGTTGACCATGTCTTATTGATTTTAGTGGTGTATTCTTAGGTAATCTATTTTAGTTTTCCGGCATTGGGTAGGGGAAGGGAGATGATCGTGACACAAGATAAAGCCCTCGCAAATGTTTTTCGTCAGATGGCGACCGGAGCGTTTCCGCCAGTTGTGGAAACGTTTGAGCGTAACAAAACGATCTTTTTTCCTGGCGATCCAGCTGAACGAGTTTATTTTCTTTTGAAAGGTGCTGTAAAACTCTCCAGGGTGTACGAGGCAGGAGAAGAAATAACAGTGGCGCTATTGCGGGAAAATAGTGTTTTTGGCGTTTTGTCCCTCCTGACAGGAAACAAATCAGATCGGTTTTACCATGCGGTTGCTTTTACGCCTGCGGAACTGCTATCAGCACCGATTGAACAGGTAGAACAAGCACTCAAGGAAAATCCAGAGTTGTCGATGTTAATGCTGCGGGGTTTATCTTCGCGGATTTTACAGACAGAGATGATGATTGAAACGCTTGCCCACCGAGACATGGGTTCGAGGTTAGTAAGTTTTTTATTAATTCTTTGTCGTGATTTTGGCTTACCTTGTGCAGATGGAATCACAATTGATCTGAAGCTGTCTCATCAAGCGATCGCAGAGGCAATTGGCTCTACTCGCGTTACTGTAACCAGGTTACTGGGCGATTTACGCGAAAAAAAGATGATTTCAATTCACAAGAAAAAAATTACTGTTCATAAGCCTGTGACTTTAAGTCGGCAGTTTACCTAAAAACAGGCTTGGTTGTATAGGAACTTGAATGTAGAGAAACGACACATAACGGTAAGCTGAGTAACAATTGACAAGGAATATTTGCACGACAAGGAAGATATGGAAGATCAGGCAGACAACGGGGACAAGGAAGCGGTTCTTCTCTCCCTTAACCGAATGCCTCCCTCTGTCCTTCTCTCTTGCCTGCCAAACCGAATTCCTTGTCTCCCCTTTCTCTATGAGGCATGTCCGTGTTTTTTAGATATAGCACACACTCCACAACTAGAAATCAACTAAGAGTATTAAGTCTTTTCAGATATTGCCAATCTCCCATTCCCCACAGACAAGGGCTGGAAGTAGTAGGCTGTATCTGGAGGGATTTCGTCGGTAGCTGAAGATGACCACTGGCTACATCCTCATAGCAGCAATTCTGATTCTGGGAGGCTTTATTGCCACCGTGGGCGATCGCATTGGCACACGTGTTGGCAAAAAGCGCCTCTCACTATTCAACCTACGCCCAAAAAACACTGCTATACTGGTAACTCTTTTTACAGGAAGCTTGATTTCAGCATCAACCTTGGCAATTTTGTTTGCTGCAGATGAAGGATTGCGTAAAGGGGTATTTCAATTAGAAGATATTCAGAAAGACCTCAGGCACAAGCGCGAACAGCTAAAAACGACAGAAACCCAGAAAAGCCAGGTAGAAAGTGAGCTAAACCAAGCAAGACTTGAGCAAGCAAAAGCTCAGGAAAACTTGCGCTTTATTAATCAGTCGTTACTGGCAGCGATCGCCAAACAACAAGTCACGCAAGCCCAATTAAACCGCACGATTGCTCAACAAAATCAAACTCAAGCGCAACTCCAGCAAACTCAGACTGAGTTGAATCAAGTTGTGACTCAATATAACCAAGCCATAGCACAACTTAAAAACCTGAACAATGAGAAAAAAAGGCTGCTTGTAGAAATTGAACTACGTAAGATAGAACGTCAGCGACTGTACAGCGAAGCCAAAAAAGCGATAGATGATGCTAGAGCAGCTATTCAAAGACGTGATCGCGAACTTGCCCATCGTCAGATTGGCATAGAACTGCGCGATCAAAAAATCTCTCAATTGGATCGACTGATTCAAAAGCGCAATCTAGAAATTACAGGGCGAGAGCAAATGCTTGCCCAGAGAGAGTCTCGCCTCAAAGAATTGGAAGCACAACAGGATTATTTAGAACGGGAAGTTGCAAAGCTGGAAAAATTTTACCAGTCTTATCGTGACCTGCGTTTGGGTAAACTGGCATTGGTACGCGGTCAGATTCTTACTTCTGGGATCGTTCATCTTCAAGAAGCTTCCTCTGCAGGTCAAGTGGTGTCCTCAATTTTACTTGAAGCCAATCACACAGCGATTACCGAACTCACTGAGCCTGGGACAAATCCAGTAAACGAGCAAATCCTGGATTATAGTAAGCAGCAAGTTGAACAATTGAGCAAGCAGATTAGTGATGGTAAAGAATATGTGGTACGAATTTTCTCCGCAGGTAATTATGTTAGGGGAGAAAAGCGAATAGAATTTTTTGCTGATGTCGCACGCAATCAAGTGGTTTTTTCCGCAGGCGAGGTGATAGCTTCAACGACAGCAGATCCGAAAACCATGACAGCTTATCAGTTGCAGCAGCGGCTCGAACAGCTGATTGCTGCTTCTCAATTTCGTGCTCGTAATGCCGGAATTGTCGAAAATATTCAGATAGACGGTGCCTTTATTCGCTTTATCGCCCAGTTGAAACAGTATGAGCAACCTCTAGATATCAAAGCTCTGGCAGCAGAAGAAACTTACACAGCCGGACCTCTTAGAGTTAAACTAGTCGCAATCCAAAATGGACGAATAATTTTTAGTACGTCAAACGATCAGAAAAGCGACAACTAATGGCTAAGGAAGAATGCCTTTTTTACCATTAGCCCTGACTACGTCATATGATTAAAGATATTAACGTCTCGCAAATTATAGCGATTCTCGTTTCAGTCACATCCCATACGCCCTCAAGAGCGCGAAGTCTTGGGGGCGTCTGCAACCGCGAAGTCTTGGGGGCGGAAGCTTCCGTCCCCAGAGCTTCGCGCGAAACTCGCGCCTTGAGAGTACTCTCTCCGGCAGATTTCGCGTCAAGAGAGCTTCACTCCCTAACGGGCACCCCTCTCCCAATCTTGGTTTCCTCTTAAGGGGGAGAGGGCGAGAGTGTATGGGATTTGATTGAGAACGGCTATAGTTGGAAGGACGCAGGCTGGTAATGAAATCGGTAGTAAGGAATGGGTAAAAAATTATATTATTTCTCACTTGTCTCTCATACAATTTTGCTTTCTCATAACTTGGGAGAATAAGTTTCTGAGCTTCGGATTGTGAGAACAATGTGTATGTGACTTAAACGAGCAAGAATATATTCCCGATTCCCTATTTTCGCTTTCCTCATGACCTAATAACTCTTTGAGGTTCGCTCTTTACCAGGACGCGGGGGACACTCATGAGCGTGCTGGGTTATAAACCTATCACATATACTGGTGATATCAACTTGAGTTATTCAATATCATAAATATAAAATCTGTGCATTCTCATGCGGACGGTATAAACTGCTCTTATCAATCCAAAATCCCAAAATCCAAAATCGAATGACACTCCGTGAATTTTCGCCAACACAACCAGTGATTTTAGGCTTTGATCCAGGTCGAGATAAATGTGGTTTAGCGATCATGGGAGTGGATCGGCGATTGCATTATCACCAAGTTGTATCAGCATCTGAGGCGATCGCCACTATCATCACACTGCGTCAAAGGTTTCCTATTTCTCTACTTGTAATGGGGGATCAAACCACAGCCAAGCAATGGAAACAGCAACTCCATCAGAAACTAACAGACCGACTAAATATTGTTTTAGTAGATGAGCGTTACTCTAGCTTAGAAGCACGCGATCGCTATTGGCAAATGTACCCCCCAAAAGGACTAAGGAAGTTGTTGCCACAAGGTATGCGACAACCACCACGACCAATAGATGACATTGTCGCCATTCTCTTAATCGAAAGATACCTCAATCGCCTGACGGAAAATGAAGTGAGAAGCAATCAGTGACGATCTACCTCACCCACCTAATATCTGCCTTAATTCTTACCAAATTTATTCATCCAATTACTTGAAAAAAGAAAAGCACTGCTAAAGCTGCACAGTACAGATGGGAAATACCATCCGGTGAAATAATCGGTTAATACTACAGGAATATTCGGATGTTAAAAGAACTTCACCTTCAACAAGTAGGTCCATCTGAGCATTTTAATATTGAATTTGCTTCGAGGCTGAATTTATTTACGGGTGATAACGGTCTGGGTAAAAGTTTTTTACTTGATATTACTTGGTGGGTTCTTACAAATAATTGGGTAGAACAGGCAGCTTATGCACAACGGGGAAGAGATAAACATCCTCAAATTACAGCGTTAGTTAATAATGTCCAAGGAGAAATTAATAGAGAATATCAGAGTTTATTTGATTTTTCTTCACAACAATGGTGTAATTTACACTCAAGCTCTGTGGAGGAAATTTCACCCACAGGTAGAGAACAAAACCATCATGCCGTTTCTTCAGTAGTAATTTATGTTCGGGTTGATGGAGGTTTCTCTGTTTACAACCCAGTACGCAAACGCGATAATGCCTAGAATTTTACTTCTTCTTCTCTGTGGAATGGTTTAAAATCAAACGATAAAGTGCTTTGTAATGGTTTAATTCAAGATTGGGTAACATGGCAGAATCAACCTAACAAATATCCATTTCAACTTTTTTCTAGTGTGATTAAAAAACTTGCACCACATCCCGACGAATGGATATCCATGGGAGAAACAACGCGAGTTTCTGTGGAAGATGTACGGGAGATTCCAACAATTAATCTTCCTTATGGTAGTGTTCCGGTTACTCAAGTTTCGGCAGGAATGAAGCGGATTTTAGGACTTGCTTATTTATTAGTATGGACTTGGTACGAACATACTTTAGCTTCAGAATTACGACAGCAAGAGCCTGTAAAGCAGATAGTTTTGTTAATTGATGAAATTGAATCTCACCTCCATCCGAGTTGGCAGAGGATAATTTTACCAGCAATTTTAACCGTAGTTACTTCCTTGCAGGCATCCATTAAAGTACAGGCTTTAATAACTACCCATTCTCCGCTTATTCTTGCTTCTTGGGAACCAAATTTTGAGCAGGAGGAAGATAGATTATTTTTATTCAAATTAGAAGATAGAAAAGTAATCCTTGAGGAAGTACCTTGGTCAAAACAAGGGGATACTGTTGGCTGGCTAACCGTAACCGTTCACAGGGTTTCCAAACGCTACCGCAAAAAATAGGTACATAGAGATGATAGATTATGAGGCATGGATAAAAACTGCCCCAACTAAGGTATCAAGTGAAGGTGGAAGCAGCAAAAATTCATGGAGAGGCCCTTTAATGTGTAGCAAGTAAAAATCTGCGTGGAGCGGCGGCGGGGATCTGGGAAGCGCTTCGCTAAGAGCCGCCTGACAACATCTACCCTGGAATAAACAATGAGCGTGTTGTGGCAAAAACCATCACCTTTCTCAGATGTTGCCGCGTCTGAATTCCCAGATCCCCTTAGTTGAACCGATGTCAATACCGCGTAGGTTTTGGAAATCAAGTAGGCTGAAACTCTTCAAATATGGTTGTCTATGATGACCAAAAAGGGCAAAACCTATGCAGTATTGGAACCGATGTCGATTCCGGGATATTGACTAAGGCGATCGTAGACCTAGGTGAACCCATGCATATAGTCAACACTCTCAGAACCCAGAACTGCTTATCCTCACTAAGGAACGAAGGAAGTGACAATTGCATTGCGTTCATTTTTGCTCTTCGTTACTCATTGATTATCTCTGGAAGCAAAGAAGCTCCTTTCTTGCTTTGGTGTGCATCAGCAACTGCTTGTGTCATAAACTCCAAGACATTACGTTGCTGAGATTTGAGAGTCGTAACCACAGTGAGCATTTGCGCCACAAAAGTGCTACCAGCCTTTGTTTGAGAACCAAAACTGGTACGCCGCTTTTCGGACTGCCGGACGAATAGCTCTTTCTGCGGCATTATTTGTTGGCTCCACACCCTCCATCGTCACAAAAAGCCCTTCGGGTTCGCAGTCGCCTACGGAGGGAAACCCTCCTGCAGCGCTGTCTCACCACAGATCAAATAATTTCTCTTGTTGTTTAACCAGTGCAGTCCCTAATTCTTTGGACACCCCAGTCCGTTCCGAGATTTTGGTAAACTCACGTTTCAAATGCGCCCAACACAATTGTCTGCGTTCCAAGTTAACCCAGTTATAGGCTGCATATCTGTCTGAATTTAAAATACCTGTAAAGTTCTCACCCAGAAGGTTCTGAGCCGCTTGGGTACAACGGGTCAGAGCGATCTGAAAAAATGTGACTAAGGGCGTAACCGCAACCCAAAGCCAAGCTTGATTTTCTTTCGGGTTGCAACCGTCTATATTACCTTGCCTAAAGCTTGTCTCATCTGCTCCTACTACCCTTGATTGCTGAATATAGTGTTTGGCTTCATCTACACAGCAAGTAATTGCATTGCTTGCTTCCAGCCTAAGTTTGCTGACTGTTCCCAACGACATCGAGATGTCAAATAATTCTGCTAAGGCGCTTTGTACCATCCGGTGACTGTTGCGGTATACCGCACGTAAACATTGCAACTGTTGCAACAACTCTGACACCGTATCCACTCTTGTTTATGTCCAAGGGTAATGTTGCACGAGTTTGTGTTCCACATTGAGAACAAGTCAATTGGTGTCAGCGATGTTCTATAACTATGGGTTCAATTGGCGGAATCTCAACTATTTGGTGGCGATAGGGGTCTGCATCTTCTCCGCTTAAGGTTTCCCCACAACAAGCACATGTTGGTGGATGGTGGTCGTATGACTCGCTACATTTTTCAACTGGATATAAATCCCTACTTTTACCTTCATGACCCGGTTGACCTCCCCTTTTTTTACCGCTTTTTTTCTTTTGTAATTTCTCTCCAAATCCAGGTGGGTCGCTTGACGGTGGTGATGATGAGTTCAAAGATGTTTTATTAACTTTTTCTGATAGGTGCTGTTGGACTTCAAGTAATTCCGTTACCTGTCGCTCTAATTTTTCAATGCCTCCAACCATTGACTCCACCAATTTTTTGACACTGGCTGGAGTTTTTTCCCAATCTTCTTGGGATACCTGTTCTAAATAGCTGGGACGTTCTTGTTCCATAAATCATAGACTACCAGATTGTGGTCACTATTTTTTATGAGCGTGCTTTTACGAATGAATTATTGGGAGGTGCGCCGCACCCCCCTGAACGGTTACATCGCAGCTTTTTATGGGTAGTTTCTCCCAATTCCCTTAACACCTACCAACTTCCCAAAAAGTCAGAGATAGATAAAAGCGCCATTAATTTATTTTGTTTAATCAGCCAAAACAGTTCTAAACCACCTTCGGCGACAAATAAAGAAAACCCTTGTGCAGACATCAAAAATCTGAGAATTGACAAAGCCGCAGAGGAATTGAGTAAACTTGTCCTTGCACCCGTAAAAGATAAATTGGCGAAAAAACGCTTAGTGATCGTCGCCGATGGTGCTTTGCAATACATTCCCTTTGCCGCGTTAGCTGATTTGAATTATTCTCCCGCTCAGCATTCACAATCTTCAACTAATAGCAAAAATTCTCCACCAAAACAGAAAGATAATTCCTGTACAAACACTGGAAGTATTCGTATTTGTCAAGACAATGACTCGCCACAGAACAAATTTAATTACCAACCATTATTTATCAACCATGAAATAGTCAATCTCCCTTCTGCTTCAACCATTGCCATCCAACGTCAAGAACTCGCCACTCGTTCATCAGCAGGGAAAAAAACCTTTAACCTTGATTATCCCGCCGATTTAATTGTTCTAAGTGCCTGCGAAACTGGATTAGGTAAGGAAATCCAAGGTGAAGGATTGGTGGGATTGACAAGAGGACTAATGTATGCTGGTGCAGAGCGGCTGGTAGTGTCGCTGTGGCAGGTTGATGATCAAGGGACAGCAGAATTTATGCAAGAATTTTACATACAAATGTTGCATTCAGGCAAGCCAGCAAATGAAGCATTACGGGCGACACAGTTGAAAATGTGGCTTTCTGAAAAATGGCGTAATCCTAATTATTGGGCAGCTTTTACATTTTTGGGTGAGTGGCGATAATGTGCCAAGAGCATAGCGGAAGAATTTAATAGAGAGGATTTGTTCGTGAGATCGCTTTGGTGAGTTTATCTTAGTGTAGAAGTCGGGCGATCCCGTTCTCGTTATTCTTGGTGCAGAAGTCGGGCAATCGCCTCTCGCACATCTACCACCTCGACTCCCTCTAATACGTGACCATAAAACGAACCAAAATGCGTTTTATCACCCGTTACCAAAAGGTCTACTCTATTCTCTATTGCTGTCGCTAAAATTGGAGCATCTTTCAAAGGTAGTCCCATCTCCATTGCCCAATTGATTCGTGTAAGTGGTGCTTCTCCAACTATACTTAGTTGGGAGATTAAATCTCGCTCCAATCGTGTCAAAGCTTCGGGATACTTAGCCGTCACGTTACGCCGCGTTTCTTCCAAAGCGTAAGGCGAGGTTAGCAAAGCACAATACCCGGCAGAAGCTAACTTAAACAAAGCACTACAACGACCTTCAGGACTGATAGCGGCGGCAAAAATCACATTGGCATCCAAGAATAGACGCATTTATATTCCCTATTTGCTCTTTTTCAGCTGACGCTGAAGCTGTTTGGTTTCTTCGTCAGTTAAGTGATCGCCTATCTTAAACTCCTCAATTCGTTCCTCTGTATATATCTCAATTGGATACACTCCTGCAGGACGTAGTAAAATTCCACCCTCCGCAGTAGTTTCTACCAGTAGCATAGTTTCCCCCTCCAACCCTAGATGATTGAGAATTACTTTGGGAATAGAGACTTGACCTTTTTTTCCTAGCTTGATGACTTCCATAATTTAAAGTAACCGTAATCCGGCAATCCGGAATTTAAGTTAATAATAACCGATAAGACTGACTCGCATCAAACCTCTCCTGAGAAAACGACAACCAATAAGAGCGAAATTTCGCGCGATCACTTAGATACTTGCCGCACTCTTTTTTGTTCGGGTGCCATATGCTACCTTAAATTAAAATTGAAAGGGCTGTCTAGCAAATGAATCCCCAGCTATAATCTCTGATTTAGCTGGGATGCGTTCAAAGCTTAACAATTAGCGAAAGTCCCCACCTTCAGCCGAAGGCAAGGTGGGGATGAATAGTGGGCTACGACGATTGCATCTAGGACTAAGAATAGCCTAAGGCTATTGAGGGAAAAGATGTATGAGGAGTAGCCAAATCAATCATCTGGTGTTTCTTGCGATTGAATGTATTGCTTAATTCTTTCAATAGGTGCTCCACGAGTTGAAGCAACATAATAAGAACTAGACCATAGTACTGATTTTATATATATAGTTGCTAAATGTTCGGAAAATTCTTTTTGAATAATTCTACTGGAAGCTGATTTAAAACTCCCCACAAGAACAGAAAGATTGTTGTCAGGATGAAAATCAATCAGCAAGTGAATATGGTCTGATTCTCCTGAAAATTCAATTAGTCGGCATTTAGTCTTGATACACACATTGGCAAATATTTCTCGTAGCCGTTCTAGCATAGGAGCAGTTATTGCTTTTCGTCGGTATTTGGTGACAAACACGAAATGCAGGTGAACCGAAAAAACAGAATGAGAACCCTTTCTGGGAATCACTTGACCTACCTCCATGTCAAATATAATATAAGCAGTATAGCAATTGTAATTAAGGAGATAACTATAAGGTGGCAACGAGGCGGATGACTTTTCGGTTGTATCCAAATAGGCAAACAGAGCAGTCTTTGCGGTATCACCGAAAGCTCCACAAAGACCTTTATAATGCTGCTGTTTACAACAGATTTACGCAATATCAAAAGTTTAATCATTCGATTTCATATTTTGAGCAACAGAATAGTTTGCCAGCGTTTAAAGAAGTTTGGATAGAATATAAAGAAATTAGCTCTCAAGCTTTACAAGCTACCCTAAAACGTGTTGATTTTGCGTTTGAGCGTTGGTTTAAGGGATTAGGAAAACGTCCTAAGTTCAAATCGATTCGTCATTATTCAGGATGGACTTACCCGGCTAAAACTGGTTATTCTGTTGATTCTAATGGTGAAAATGGATATCTTGTTCTGTCCAAGATTGGACGAATTCAGATGCGTGGCAAAGCGAAATATTGGGGAACTCCCACTACTTGCACCATTGTTTATCGCAATAGTCAATGGTACGCATCTATCACTGTTGAAGTTTTAGCTCAAGTTTTTCAGCCTAAAGTTTTACCGACTGGTGCTATTGGTATTGACTTAGGTTGTAAGTCGGCGTTATCTATTACTGATGGAGAAAACCACCAACAAATTGAAACTCCTAAATTTTTGAGGAATGCTGAGCATAAGATAAAGCAAGCGTCTAAAAAGAAAAGACGCAAAATTGCACCAAACAGAAAAAAGAAGATAAAAGCTTCTAGAAGATGGAAGAGAGCGGATGCCAAGGTTAGCAAGCTAACTCGTAAAGTTGCTAATCAGCGTCTGAATTGGGTACATCAAGTTGCAACAGAAATTGTCAGCAGTAATAGCTTCGTTGCTACCGAAAAACTAGAAGTTACCAAGATGACCCGTAAAGCGAAAAAAGGCAAGCGTAAAAAGCAAAAGGCTGGTTTGAACAAATCAATACTTGATGTTGGTTTTGGAATGCTCAAAAGCACTATCAAATATAAGGTTGAACAAATTGGTGGTGTATTTATTGAGGTTCCAACTAAACGAGTAAAGCCTAGTCAAACTTGTCCTAAGTGTGGATATCAACACAAAAAAACACTCGATATTCGTGTTCACGAGTGTAGTATCTGTGGATATGTTCAAGACCGTGATATTGCTGCTGCCGAAGTCATGCTTTATTGGGCAACAGGAAATCTGATGGGGCTTGGAACGAGCCTCATAGACGCAGAGTCGCCTAGCTCTACCTCCATCACTCGTAAAACTGCGGGAAGTATGAGGCAACTGGGGGCAAAGAAGCGTCAAAAATCCAAATCTATTGGTCTGGATTCAGAAACCCAGACCTCTACGAAGTAGGTTTGGGTAGTTCATCCGAAACGTCCACTGATATATTCCTCAGCTTCCTGAGTCGTAGGAGAACTGAACATTGTATCAGTAGAACTAAACTCGACTAATCTTCCTCTGCGTTTGCCATGTTCGTCTGTTTCGGTGTTGAAAAAAGCAGTCCAATCTGCTGTCCGCGAGGCTTGCTGCATGTTGTGAGTTACCATAATAATGGTGTATTGTTCCTTGAGTTCAAGGCAAAGTTCTTCAACTTGACGAGTTGAAATCGGATCTAGAGCAGAACAAGGTTCATCCATCAACAAAACATCTGGCTTCATGGCGATCGCCCGTGCAATGCAAAGTCGTTGCTGTTGTCCGCCTGATAAGGCTGTGCCCTTCGATTTGAGTTTGTCTTTGACTTCATCCCAAATCGCTGCCCGTCTCAGCGATTGTTCCACCAATTCATCTAAATTGCCTTTATAACCATTAGTGCGCGGTGCAAAGGCAATATTTTCATAAATTGACTTGGGAAAAGGATTTGGCCTTTGGAAAACCATTCCTACTTGACGCCGTAGTTTTACTGAATTAACTTTGGGAGCGTAAATATTTTTATCGCGGTAATTGAGCCTTCCTTCAACCGTCGCGCCAGGGATAAGATCGTTCATGCGGTTGAAGCAACGTAATAGAGTACTTTTACCACATCCTGAAGGTCCAATAAAAGCGACTATCTGTTTCTCTGGAATTTTCATATGGACTGACTGAAGTGCCATCAAGCCACTGTAATAAACCTTAACCCCTTCAATATCAAAAATTATATTTTTCTGATCAACTTCTACTACGTTATCTACTGTGCTTCTACTATTGCCGTAAGTCATCTTTCTTTCCCGCTCTTTATGGTTGTATAAAATCTTTTATAGAAGAGTGTTCTTTATAGTTGGAAATTGGTATTTTGTTAATTGTATTTTTCTTACATATTACCTATTTCCCACTATACTAATTCAGCACCGAGTAGCGTTGCCGAATATATATTGCGATGCCATTCAAAGCTAAAATCACCAGTAGTAAAACAATGATTGTTGCTGCTGCGGCGTTAGCAAAACCAGGCTCAGGACGAGTGATGTAACTGTATATTTGGATGGGCAATGCCATAAATCTTTGGAATAAACCAGGGTTGAATGTCAGGAAACTGACAGCCCCCACAACAATCAGACATGCGGCATCTCCAATGGCGCGGGAGACAGAAATAATTACTCCCGTTAAGATACCTGGAACAGCATATGGTAAGACATGATTGCTAACAGTTTGCCATTTAGTTATGCCTAATCCATAAGAAGCATGTCTAAGAGAATCTGGAACTGCTCGAATAGCTTCTCGAGATGTCACAATAATGACTGGTAAAGACAACAACGACAAAGTGAGTGCGCCAGAAATCAAAGCCGGTCCAAATCCCAAAAGATAGTTAAAAACACCTAAACCCAGCAATCCATAAACAATTGAGGGAACTCCTGCTAAGTTGCTAATGTTAATCTCAATAAGAGTACTCCACCAGGTTTTCGGTGCATATTCTTCGAGATACAAAGCGGCTCCCACGCCAATTGGGACTGCAACTAAAATCACGATGAGTCCTAAAAGAAGACTGCTAACAATTGCCGGAAGGACACCTCCTTGATTAGGGAACCGAGAAGGCGTTTCAGTTAAAAATCCTGGTGTCAAAAATCTGGCTAATCCATCTTTGCCAATATCAAAAATCAAAAGAGCCAGAACAAATAAACCAATGAGTAACCCGAGCAAAAATATATATTCAAATATCTTGCCGATCGCTTCTCTCTTCTCTATATTTGGAGTAAATTCTTGAGAATCTTCTGAAGTTGAAGTAGTCATATCTATTACTATTGAAAGAGTCTGGAAATATACAAACGTGCTACTTTGTGGCGTCTGTACAGAAGGCGAATTTATCTTAACAAGCTGTTTTGAAGCGTCTATGCAACTTTTCGCTCTGATTAATCGTATTTTTCCTTAAAGCGGTTAGAAAACCAATGACTGAAAATGTTTAATGCCAAAGTTATCAAGAACAAAACCGCTCCTACTGCATATAAGGTATCGTAGTTGATGCTGTTCCTGGGACTATCCCCACCGGAAATTTGAGCCATATAAGCTGTCATTGTTTCTATGGATTCCATTGGATTCGCAGTCAACTTTGGTTGTTGCCCCGCAGCAATGAGGACAGTCATTGTTTCACCCACAGCTCGAGAAATACCGAGAATAATTGAGGCAATAATACCCGAAAGAGCAGCAGGAAGAACAATTTTAAATATAGATTCTAGCTTAGTCAGCCCTAACCCATAAGCTCCTTCTCGTAAAGATCGAGGAACAGCTCTAATGGCGTCTAAACTGATGGAACCAACCGTGGGAATAATCATAACTCCCATCATAATTCCAGCACTTGTGGCATTAAATATTTCTAGGGGCAGAAAATTCCGCAGCAAGGGTGTTAAAAACAACAGCGCAAAGTAGCCGTTAACAACAGTCGGTATTCCCGCTAGTAGTTCTACGGCTGGGCGTAAAATTGCTGCTACTTTAGGTTGAGCATACTCACTTAGATAGATAGCAGAAGATAAACCAAGAGGAATGGCAACCAACATAGCGATCGCAGTTGTCAGTAAAGTACCATTAATCAAAGGCCAAATACCAAAATGTTGCTCTGCAAACAGCGGTGTCCACTGGGTATCAAAAATGAACTTAGTAAAGGGAACCTTTTGGAAAAACTCCAACGCCACTTGTAAAATAATTGCGATAATGCCAACAGTCGTGAGAATAGAAACCAATCCGCAGCAAAATAATAGTACCTCGACAATTTTTTCTTGAATATCGTCAGATGCACTTTTCTCTAGCGATTTGTCATCTTCCCAATGATTTGCGTTCTGCATAACTTAACAATTCTGGATTTTAAATTTTAAATTTTGGATTGCTAATTACATTCCATTAGCTAATAGCCTTACCCAATTTTCCTAAAGATACTTCGCAATCGGATCACCTGGTTTTGCTTTTAGGAATTTGGAACCTGTTGTATCAGTAGTAAACCTTTGTTTCACCTTGCCATAAGTCTCATCAGTGAGTGCAACGTAGCCAGACTGTTGAACCCACTTCTTAGAATTGTCTAAATAGAAATTCACAAAATCCTTGACAACTGGTTTACTGTCCAGGGATTTTTGACTAACATATATAAATAGAGGACGAGACAAAGGTGTGTAGGTGTTGGTAGCAACTTTGGATGACGGATCTGGTGTTTCACAATTTCCTTTCGGAGTTTGCACTGCAACGAGTTGTAGCTGATCTTTCTTCGCTAAGTAGTAAGAAATACCCACGTAACCTATTGCGTTCTCATCACCAGCAATTCCTTGAACAAGGACGTTTTGATTTTGAGTTGAAGTGTAATCTGTCCGACCGGCTTTGGATTTTTTATTAATAGCTTGTGTGAAGTAGTCAAATGTTCCCGTATCTGAAGAAGGCGCATAAAGCGTCAACTTTTGGTTGGGGAACTTCGCATTAACTTGATTCCAGTTTTTTATTTTATTAGTAGATTTTGGACTCCACATTTTACTAAGCTCTGGAATCGATAAGCATTTCACAAAATCGTTTTTCTTATTAGTGATGACAGCAATACCATCTAGAGCCACAGGTAACTCTACAAAATTAATTCCCTTAGTTTTGCACTTAGCAATTTCTTCTTTTTTAATAGCGCGTGAAGCACCAGCAATATCAATTAGCCCGGAACAAAACTTGCTCATGCCACCGCCAGTACCGCTAAAAGCAACGCTAATTTGGGCATCTTGTTTCACCTTTTTATATTCTTCAGCAACGGCTTGATGAAGTGGATAACCAACGGTTCCACCATCAATACTTATTTGTCGCTTCTGTTCCTCGGCACCGCTACAAGACGTGATCCCCAAAGCCACAAACATTAGTAATGCTTGTAAAAAATGACTGTTCGCTCGAATAAAAAATAGTGATTTCATTAATTTTGACTACTTTACTAATATCAATCTTCAAGAATTAAGATTTAAAGAATACGATTTTAAACCAGACCTGCTTAGACTAGACAAGTTGGTGGAAATGAGTGTACAATTTTATCAAACATGACTTATATCACTCTCTGTAAAAATTAGATACTGAAATAATAAAAACAAAAACTTGCTTTATACCTGTTAGAGGAACTTTTTCTACCATTGAACAGCTAAGCAAGCTGTACACCTATGGGTTAAATAAGTGCATTCCAAGAGCCAGCATTAAGTCGTTCAACCATTAGTTACTTGAAAACGAGCAAAAATCTACTCCTTCATCTCAGTGCCTCTAAGATCTTTACTATATATATCTCCTATCTGTTCATTATACCAGGAAAATACGTTTCTTTGAGTGAGCAACCGTAATTAGTTAACATACTATCATAGTAACAGTATCAAAAAACAAGAATTTGTAATGTTTTGCTAATAAACGTCAAGGTAAGCAACCTGAACAACGAAATCCCCGACTTCGCAGAAGTCGGGGATCTAAGACTTTGACTCATATAAAATTGCTATATGTAATATGCTTTACTTCAATCAGGACAACTTCCAAGATAACCAGGCACGCCAAAGTCTTTGTCTGAAAGTATGTCTTTGCTTGTTCTCTATTTCCCACAAATCCCGCATCTGGTAACAATACTCAATTCGCGCAATTGGATGAGCCGCCCAAGGTTCACCATCCATCAACTCTCTTTCTATCTGTTTAAACAACATTGCTGCCTCCTAAATACTTAAACACGATTGTGTGTTTTTTACATATAATATACTTAGTATGAGAACCGCTGTAATTATCTTTTTCATATCATTCAGAATTGCTAGACAGTCTGCGATTTAAGCTTTTCTAATTTTTTAACTCTGCTTCCCGGTTGAGTTCTTTTTTAGCACCCTTCAATTGTTTCCAGAGAATTTGAATTTGGTTGTATGCCTCTTGTGGGGAAAGTTTACCACTGGTTTGCAGGTTACAGATGTAACTTACTCGTTGGGAAAACTCTTGTAAATTGGCGTTAAAAACTAGATCCTCTGGCTTGAACTGATCATAATTAGGACTGTGAGGATAGAGAAAATCATGTAGATTAGAGAGAAAATCAGAAGCCTGATTCATTGGTACTATTTATACTAAATAATTTTATTTACAACACATTAAGAGGAAAGTAGCAGATGGACAAGGAGCTAATCACCTGCTACTGACATTGTGTAGGAGAACGTTGTGATTAATTTGTGTGAGCCAATTCTTTAGCGACTGGTTGAAAAAGATTGACAGATTGGACAAACTCACGTAAAGCATCTTTTAATCTTTGGTCAATTTCTTCATCAAGCTGAAGACTGCCATCTTCCTGTACTTGGATTTGTTTGTCTATTGCGTAAACACCACCCAACAGATGCCTTGCTCTCAATTCAGACAAGACAGGCTTCAGGGCATATTCAATGGCCAACAAATGAGCAATTGTTCCACCAGTGGCAATGGGCAGCACCACTTTTCCCGACAAAGCTCTTTGCGATAACAAGTCTAAAAACGTTTTCAAGACTCCGGTGTATGCTGCTTTGTAAATGGGGGTGGAAATAATCACACCATCAGCCTTCTCTAAAAGGGCTTTTGGCTGTTCCAAAGCAGGGCTATCGTATCGTCCAAACACCAAATCTTCAGCAGGTAAATCGCGGACAGAGATGATATCGGTTTGGAAGCTGTCTTGCTGTAAAATCTTTTTAGCATATTCCAGAAGAGCGTAGGTTCTGGAAGGATGGGAAGGACTGCCAGCGATCGCCAAAATATAAGCCATCTTTTTTTATCCTTATTGTGATATTTGGTCAACATTCAGCATTCGTTGAATGCAAGTTATGTTTGTGTTAATCTACGGTGGCTGCTGTTTTCGCTTTCTGTTGCTTGGGGAAATCTTGATTGGCAACAATTTCCCCAAAAGGACTCAATACCTGCTGTTGCTCCTCTGTTGGGATCTCCAATGGCAACCGAGGAAAAAGTAGTTCTGCAACTCGATAAGCCTCTTCTAAGTGCGGATAACCAGAGAGGATGAAACTATCGATCCCCAAGTCGGCATATTCCAACATTCGGGCGGCAACGGTATCGGGATCTCCGACTAAAGCAGTTCCCGCCCCAC
>JAQYWO010000141.1 GCA_029379215.1 Rhizonema sp. PD37 | reverse complement strand
CTACTCAATAGTGGAAATAACTGACTTTGATAACTACTAATTAAACCGAAAGTTAAAGAATTAGGAATTAACAAACAAAACAATATTGTTTCTTGCTGAAAACTATTAATAGGATGTAAAATAATTTTTATATATGATTTAAATGGCTCATTTTTTGCATTCAATATAAAAATGTTCTCTTCTTGATTTTTATTAATCAAATTAATATTGCTAGTCATCCAAGAACATATAACAAAGCTTATCCCATCGATAATCAAAATTGGTTTCAGTTGTTCAGCAGCAACAAAGAATCCGCTTAAAATTACGCCTCCGAGCATACTTAAAGTTTGGAACGTCGTAAAATCTGCGTTAAGCTTTTTTATTTCCTCTGTATTCTTAGAAATTTTCGGAATTAATTCTTGGCTGAGAGGTCGATTAATACCTCTCAAAATTCCCAAAAAGAATATTAGTAAAAAAATGCTAACTATCGGAACAAAAGGAATTAAAGAAACTAGCGGCGCACTTATCAAATCAGTCATTCTCATAATATGGGTATGAGAAGACCTTTTCTTTAAGTATGGAGTTATGAAATATCCAATTAATACGCCAATGTATGAAGTAGAGAAAGTTATAGCTAGTAGCAACGAGGAACTAGTTTTTTGATAAACGAGAATTGCTACTGCAATATTATAGAGTTGATCGCCGATTCCAGTAATTAACTGGCTACTTAGAAACAACCATTGTGATTTTCGATATACTGAAATAACCATTTTTATTTAGATAATCTTTATACTGTTGCAAAGTCGTCCAGCAACAAAGTAAAAAGAATTTTTATTTTGTTGGATTGTATTTAAAGGTGAGCTTTTAATACTTCGGCTAAAATCTGGACATGAGGTTCTTGAACAATAGCATAATGATCGCCGGGAATATTATGAGTTTCTATACCACCAGCTGCTAATTCGCCCCAGCCTCGGGTTGGGTGTGGGGTTACTTCCACAACTTGCTCGCAAGCACGAAATAGGATAATTCGACCTGAATAAGGTTGGGGTGTATAGTGATACAAGGCTTGGAGGTTGGCTTTGAAAACCTTTAATACTCGATGCATCTGCTGTATGCCGACTTCTGGTGGTAAGATATCAAGCATTTTTGCTTGTTCTAAAATGTGGTTCAATTGCTCTTTTGGATGAAGTTGTTGTAGTTCATCGACACAGATAGACAGTTTTTTACCAAAAAGACCACCCAGATCGCTGCCAATAAAGGCTAGTAGCGTAGCCTCATCAATCTCCTTAGGTTTGTTCATGGCTTTGGGTGCATAGCTATCTATTAATGCCAGTAAAGCTACTTCATGTCCTAAAGTCTGCAACTTCCTCGCCATCTCAAAAGCGATCGCACCGCCTAAAGACCAACCTCCGAGATAGTAGGGGCCTTGAGGCTGAATTGTCTGCAATACCTCTATGTAGTGGGTAGCCGTGTCCTCAATTCGGGTAAAAGGTTCCTGTTCATCATTGAGACCTAACGATTGCAAGCCGTAAAAAGGTTGTTCCAAGCCTAAATGATGAGCTAAATTAGCATAGCAGAAGACATGACCACCGACTGGGTGAATACAGAAGAAAGGAGCTTTTTTCCCGACAGGTTGAATTGCAACTAAACATGAAGTTGGTTGAGAATCTAGTGAGCCGCGAAGAATACTTGCCAGATCCTCAATCGTTGGGCTTTGCAAAAGTGTAGCTAGGGGCAGAGTTTTTCTACACTGTTGCTCAATCTGAGCTATTAGACGGATAGCCAAAAGGGAATGACCTCCTAGTTCAAAAAAGTTACTACGAACTCCGATTGGAGAGACATTCAACACATTTTCCCAAATTTTCGCCAGTTGCAATTCCAGTAAGTCACGGGGTGCAACAAAGCTAGTTTCTAAACTTTCGAGTATGTCAGGTTTTCTTAAAGCGCGACGGTCTACTTTGCCATTGGGTGTGAGTGGCAGAGCATCCAGGATGACGAAAGCCGACGGCAGCATGTACTCGGGTAGCTGTTGAATCAGGAAGCTGCGCCATTCACTGATACTGGGCACTGGTTGAGCTTTGGGGACAATGTATGCAACCAAACGTTGAGCACCTGTCTCCTCAGCACGGGCAACGACGACTGTTTGTCGGACATTTGGGTGTTGAGCGATTCGGGATTCAATTTCTCCTAGTTCAATCCGGAAGCCCCGCACCTTGACTTGGTGGTCCAAGCGTCCAAGATATTCAATATTACCATCTGGCAGATAACGGGCTAAGTCACCTGTTTTGTACAGGCGAGAGCGTGGATTTGGGTTGAAAGGGTTGGGGATGAAGCGTACAGCAGTTAACTCGGGTTGGTTGAGATAGCCCCGTGCTAATCCCACACCGCTAATATGCAACTCCCCAGAGACTCCAATCGGCACAGGTTGTGCATCGGTGTCTAAAATATAAATCTGTGTATTCGCAATTGGACGACCGATTGGTGGCGCGTTGGAATGACCCTTCAGTGCCAGTGCAAACGTGGAGTAGGTGGTGTCTTCCGTTGGACCGTAAAGATTGAAGACTTTTTGGATGTGATTGTGCTGATAAATTTGTTGCACAAGTTGATTTGCCAGTGCTTCACCTGCCAGGTTCACCGTGCTTACCGAGGCGGGGACACCATTCATTCTCAATAACTCCGCAATTGCCGAGGGTACTGCATTAATCAGAGTCACATTGTTAACTTCTGGCAGTTGAGGGAGATGCAATGCGTTCTCAGCTAAGATGACCTTACCACCGCAACTCAGAGGCACAAATAGCTCGAAGACTGACAAGTCGAAGCAAATCGAGGTAGAGAACAGAACGCCTGCAAGCTCAGAGATTGTAAACACTGTTGAAGCCCATTCCACTAGGGCAACTGGGCTTTGATGTTGGATTGCCACCCCCTTGGGTCGTCCGGTGGAGCCGGAGGTGTAAATTACGTAGGCTAAGTTGTCCGCCTTCACCTCGTTCACTGGATTGTCCTGGCTGTGGTGGGCAATTTCTGACCAATCAGTATCCAGACACACCAGTTTGCTTGCACCCAAAGAAAGCACATTTGTCAACTCCTGTTGGGTGATTAGTACCGAGGCACAGGCATCCGCCACCGTATACGCCAAGCGTTCTTGCGGATACTCAGGGTCAAGCGGCACATAAGCTCCACCTGCTTTGAGAATACCAAGAAGTCCTATAACCATCAACGGCGATCGCTCCAAGCAAATACCCACTAACTCATCGGCTCCTACACCCACTGAACGCAAGTAGTGAGCTATTTGGTTGGCGCGGCAATTTAATTCTTGATAAGTTAGTTGTTCTCCTTCAAATACGACCGCCACCGCATCCGGGGTTTGTTCCACCTGTTCTTCAAACAGTTGATGAATACACTTGTCTTGAGGATAATTTGTTTGAGTGTTGTTCCACTCCACCAGTAATTGGTATCGTTCAGCTTCAGTTAGTAAGGGTAATTCTGTAAGTCGTTGTTGTGGATTAGTAACAATTGCTGCAAACATTGTCTGAAACTGTTTTACCATCCGCTTCATAGTGATAGCATCAAACAGGTAACTGTTATATTCCCACACTCCCAATAATCCCTCCTCTGTTTCTGACATTGAGAGTGTCAAATCAAACTTAGCTGTAACACCTTTGCTCTCTAAAGAAGTGATGGTCAAACCAGGCAGTTCCAATTTTTTAGGAGGCATATTTTGGAAGACGAATACCACCTGAAAAAGGGGACTATGGCTGACAGAACGCTCTGGCTGCAAAGCTTCTACCACTTGCTCAAAGGGCACATCCTGATGAGCATAGGCATCTAGAGCTACCTGTCGCACCCGAGCCAGTAATTCTTCAAAACTTGGATTCCCTTTCAACTGGGTACGCACCACCAGGGTATTGACGAAGAAACCAATTAGAGACTCTATTTCATGGCGGGGGCGGTTAGCAATCGGGGAGCCAACAACAATATCTTCTTGACCACTATAGCGGTAAAGTAAGGTAACAAAGGCTGCCAACAAAGTCATAAACAAGGTTGTTCCTGACTTTTGGCTTAAACTCTTCAGTTGCTGCGTCAACTTTTGATTAAGTATAAATGTCTCAGTGTTACCACGGAAAGTCTGTACTGGAGGACGCAAATAGTCTGTAGGCAATTCTAAAACTGGCGGAATTCCTGCCAACTGCTGCTGCCAGTACTGAAGTTGAGTATCCAGTGTCCCCCGACTCAGCCATTGCCGTTGCCAAGAAGCGAAGTCTGCATATTGTAAGGGTAACTTAGGTAAGGGGGAAGATTTTCCAGTACAGAAGGCTTTATAGAGTAGAGATAGTTCTTGGAACAATATCCCTGTTGACCAACCATCAAAAACTATATGGTGTATAGTAATCAAAAGTACATTTAATTCTCGACAGAGTACCAGTAGAGTAGCTCGCAATAAAGGACCATTGTCTAGATCAAAGGGTTGCTGCTCGAACTGGGTAGCCAACAGTTGTACAACAGCTGACTGTTCTTCTTTTGGCAATCCCTGCAAGTCTACTATTGGCATGGTGAAAGTTGCGGTAGGAGCAATTAGCTGTACTGGGATGCCATTCACCATCTTGAAGGTGGTGCGTAGAACTTCGTGACGCTGCACAATTTCTAGGATCGCCATTTCTAGAGCGGCTACCTGAAGCTCGCCAATCAGGTGCAGGGCGATTGGGATGTTGTAGGTAGCGCTCTCCCCTTCTAATTTGTCCAAAAACCACAGTCGTTGTTGAGCAAAAGACAGGGGAATTGGGCCATCTCTAGCAATGGGCCCGATAGGTTCTACAGTCGTATGGAAGGCTAGATTAGTTTGGTTTAGAAACGTGAGAATTTCTACTTTGCGTTTTACTAGCTGATCTTGCAAATCTAGTGTAAGTTTTCCCTTAGGGGCATTACAGCGTAGGCGATCGCCCTCAGCCCAAATCTTGACATCCAAACTGCAAAGGTAAGACAAAAACTCTTTAATGGGTTTCATAGCTCTACTTTCTCTCGGTTGTTAAACATTTCCAGTGGAGCAGTTTGGATCTCAAGTAGAATTGCTATAGCTGTTTGCTAATTTGAGCAAGTAAACCACCCTGCCTTACCATCTCGAGCATCTCAGGCGGAGGACAGATAAACTCAGCAACACCGGATTGTCCTTTTACCAATCCTTGACTCAAGTCTACTTGAATCATTTCTCCCTCTTGAGCGGGTAAATAATCGATTTCAATCGGCAAAAGTCCAAGATTCCAAGAATTGCGAAAAAATATTCGTCCAAATCTTGGGGCAAAAACTGCAACAATGCCAGATGCTAGTAACGAACTGACAGCTTGTTCCCGCGAACTGCCAATTCCGAAAGTATCATTACAGTAAATTGCGTCACCTGGTTTTAAGGTTGCGGCAAACCCTGGTAAAGCGTTCTCAAACACATGTTTGGCAAGAATGTTTTTGTCGGTAAACATATGCTTGTACCGCCCCGGAATAATATCATCGGTAGACACGACACCATTGATTTTCCGCACGCGCAAGGTATTGAGGTTATTCATGACAAATCTCCTGTACCGGGTATTTCTCCTCTGATTGCTGTATGGGCAGCAATCAAAGGAGATGCAAGCCAAATATCTGCCTTCGGATTGCCCATACGACCAAGAAAATTTCGATTCATAGTAGACAAAACGCGATCGCCTGTTGCTGGTATCGTTCCCTGAGTACCCAGGCACGCACCACATCCTGGAGGGGTGATTATACCACCAGCACGCATGATAGTTTCTATATATCCAAGATGAAGAGCCTCAAGATATATAGCTTCGGAACCAGGAGTTACCAAACAATGGACTTTAGGATGAACTTTTTCCTCTGCTAATACCCTAGCCACTTCAGCGATGTCTTCCAAACGGCTGTTGGTACAGCTCCCAATAAAAACATAGTTAATTTTTTGACCGTAACATTCGTCTAAAGGTACAGCATTCGATGGCGAATGTGGTTTCGCAATAAACGGTGGTAAGCCATCAATGTCAAGACGGAATCTTCTTGGATCTCCCTCGCTAGGTAACTCAATCGGGAGGAGATTATATGGTTTGTCTTTAACTTCAGGTAAAAATGAGCATTTTGCACCCAGTTCCACAGCCATATTCGCAATGGTTGCTGCCCCATCAAGGCTAAGGGTGTCAAACCATTTGCCACTCCATTCAACAGATTTGTAAAGAAACGGTTTTTGTCCTAGCTTTGCCAGGGTATAAAGCATTATATCTTTCGTGCGGGTAAACTGTTGGGGTACGCCACAGACTTCAATCCATGCAGTTTCAGGCACCCGCAACCAAGTCTTTCCGGTTACCATCGCGGCGACGACATCGGATGCTCCCATCCCCAGTGCCAGACATTGTACAGCGCCTCCGGTACAAGTGTGAGAATCGGAACCAACCACAATAGTTTCTGGCTCAAACCATCCTTTTTCCAAAGCGACAACGTGACTAATGCCAGTACCAGCTTTGAAAATACACAAACCAAATTTTTCAGCGAATTCTTCTGCTTCACGCAGGCGATCGGCAATCTTGACATCAGGCGCTAAAACAGAATGGTCGAAAAACACGCCAATCCGTGATGAATCAAAGACGTTAGTGAAGCCATGTTCTGCAAAAAGATTACGGATTGTTGGTGAATTGCCATCTTGAAGGTAAACACGATCTACTGGAACCGTTACAAGTTCACCAGGTTCAACACGATCGCGATTGGCATGTGCTGCAATAATTTTTTGTGCTAAAGTCATAAAAACCTCGCGGGAGCATGGAAACCCAGTGTATGAGCGACCTGGGAGGAAAGGCGACACGGGATGCTGTCTTCGTCCCGTCAATATTTTGTGCTAAACTGAGATGAGTTATCAACCTAGTCAAATGCAAACGATATCTGTAAAATGCAAATTTCAAGTCCCTATAGAGTTGCGGAATGAAATTGACTGCACTTTGCAGGGATTTGCTGATGCTTGCAATCAGATATACGAAGTTGCTAAACGTGAGAATTGTTGGAACACAACCAAGCTTCACCATAAGGTATACAAACCAGTGCGTGAGGCGACTGGATTGAAAGCAAATCATGTCTGTCAAGCAATTCGTCGTGTGATTGGTAATGCTAAGGCAGTTAAGCAAGTTCACAGGTTTAGACCAACATCTATCAATTTGGATGTTCGGACTTTTCAGTACATCGAAGAATTGCTTGCCGTTGGCGTGACGTTGATGAGTGGTCGTAGAAAGTTTAAGCTGAGCATTGGCAATTACCAGTTGGGGCTGCTTAAAGGGCAAAGTCCAACTGCTGCTACACTCAACAAAACTAAACGGGGCGACTACTACATCAATATCTGTGTTGATATTCCGACTCAACCGCCAGGTAAAACACCCAAGGTAATTGGCGTTGATTTGGGAAGAAGCGACATTGCCACTACAAGTACTGAGAGATCTTGGAGCGGAGAGAAAATTCAAGCAACTCGTGACCGCTACAGTAGGGTTAGAGCTAATGTTCAACGCAAACGCACTCGGAATTCTAGACGACTTCTGAGACAGCTCTCTGGCAGAGAACAACGATTTCAAAAATGGTTGAATCACAACATCAGTAAACAATTGGTCAAGGAGGCTTTGGAGGTTAACGCTGTGTTGGCATTTGAGGATCTTACTCGCATTCGAGAAAGCCTCAATGAGCAACCAAGAAGCAAAACCGAGCGACGCAGAACAAACAACTGGGCAAAATCTGCCGGAGAGAGTACTCTCTCCGGCGAGTTTTGCGCTTTTTATCAACTTCGGTTGTTTGTGCAGTACAAAGCCTTGATTGCTGGAGTTCCGGTTATCTTCGTACCACCCGCTTACACATCCAAGACTTGTTCTCGATGTGGGCATGTCCATCCGCAAACCGACAAAAAGAAATCGTATCGGAACGGAAAGCAATTTAAATGTGGGCACTGCGGGTTTGAACATGATGCTGATGTTAACGCGGCTAAGAATATTGCTGCTTTGGGGCACCCCGTAAGCGTGCCTGGAAGTCCGGGGATGACGTGCCAGCTACAAGGTCAAATGACTTTGTTCGGCGCGCTTGATCTGGGCTGAAGCCCCGTGTCTTTAGACCGGGGTCGCTTACGCTACCCGTTCCTCTAAGATCCGAAAGTAAATATGCTGTAGTTGTTCGGGGCTAACAGAACCACCTTGTTGGATTGCTAAAGCACGCACTTGATCTAAACAAAGTCCCAACTTAGTTTCATCAACTGCGATACCTTGTTCCGTCAAGGTATGATGTAAGCCTGCACGACCAGAATGCTTACCTATATTGTATTTACGCTGTCCTCCCACTTCTTCTGGTGAGAAAGGCTCAAAAGTTTTGTCGTTTTTCAACATACCCTTCGTATGTATACCCGACTCATGAGCAAAAACATTCTCACCAACTATTGGTTGCCAAGGAGCGATTTTTTGTTTGCTAGCTGAGGCCACTATTTGACTGATCTGGTACAAACGTGAAGTATCAATACCTAAATCCTTCCCGTAAAGCTTTTTCAGCGCTAGCGTAGTTTGTGCAAAGTCCGGCATTCCCGCACGTTCGCCTATTGCATTGACAGTGACATGAAAATAGCGAGCGCCAGCACATAAACCTGCTAGGGTATTAGCAACAGCAAGGCCAAAATCATTGTGAGTATGGCATTGCAAATCTATGGAAGAAACTTTAACGATGCTTTGGACACGTTCGGCATAAGCTTCAGGTGTTAAGATACCAATGGTATCAGAAAGGCGCAGGCGGTCAGCGCCTGCTGAAGTTACCGCACAGGCGTATTCTTGCAAAAATGGAATTTCAGTTCTGCCTACATCCTCAGCGCTAATTGACACAAAAGCGCCTCGATCTTTCGCAAACTTAATTAAATCGGCGGCTGTTTCTAGCAACCAATTGCGGTCTTTGCCTATACTGTTTTTTAAGTGGATATTGGAAGTAGGAAGACCTATATGAACAGCCTTAAATCCTATATCCAATGAAAGTTCTATATCTTTTCGGACACCTCGGTTCCAAGCAACGAGAGTGGCGTCACTACCACGGGCAATCATCGCTTTTAAGGTATCTAGCTCTTCACCACCCATTGCTGGAATACCCGCTTCGATCCAACGCACCCCAGCAGCGACAAGATGATCGTGGATAGCTAGCTTAGTAGATTTAGAAAAAGCGACACCAGGAGCTTGTTCGCCGTCTCTAAGAGTTGTATCTTCAAGAATAATGTCATCTCTGATCATTTTATCTCCAAATTAAGTAAAAAGAGGATTTTACCGGAATAACTCGCTCAGAATAAACTCGAGTGATTTGAATCACAGTTTGACCAAATGGTCACAACTATATCTGTCGTTCAAAGAATAAAATGACCGCTCCAAAGAAGCTATAAGGCTTATTTTTTCGTGTAATTATAGGACTTACGCAAACTTTACTCATTCTTGGCTTTCTTGGCGCGGACAGATTCTTACGGAGGGAAACCCTCCTGCGAACTGTCCTTGTCTTGGCGGTTTAATAAATTAAGCTTTTTGGCAACTTTTGCGTAAGTCCTAAATTAAATATACTGCACCTTAAATTTTGGACGGCGGTCACTTTCTGGTTATAAAATAGTCACTTTTTAGTTTAAGTGACATTTTTGAACATGCTATAATTCACAACTTGCTCATTTAGCATGTAAAATTACAACCTGTAAAAACACCTTATTTTTTACAAATTAGTATTCCCACACCATATGCCTGATCTGAGGAAAAAACTTCCTGCCTTTCAAATAACTTTATTTTATTCAGTTGGTAAAAGGTTTCGTAGTTGAGATTTTCCGGTTCTGGTAATGGAGCACCACCAGCATACTCGACTGTAAACCCGGCTTTTTCAGCAAGTGTCCAAACATCGGCGAAGGGTCTTAAAATATCTTCATGAAAATTATGCTGTTTCCATGCTTCAATTTCGGTAGGGGTTTTAAAATTATTTTTCAAATTGTTTTCACCACGAATGTGAATCATTTTCGCAAATGACTGCCATGAAGGGGTTGCTGAGTCGCTACTAGCGCACTTCTCAGCCGTTACAAAGCAACCACCTTTTTTAAGTAAGCCATAAAGTTTTTTCAGCAAAACCAAAAATTCTTCATCTTCAGTAATATGGTCAAGCGTTAATGATGATAAAATGACATCCAAACTATTGGGTTCAATATCATTTTGCCAATCATCACTTAAAAAGGAAGCATGTTTGAGCATTGGCACTGGTAAAGATGGTGTCTCTGCTATTTTTTGTTTTGCGACTTCTAAAAAAGCTGCACTATGGTCAAGCAGTTGTAAGCTTTTAATTTTGATGTGTTTGCTTACTGTTATTGACAAGTTTGCACTACCACTACCAATTTCTAGGCAATTTAGTTCTTGCTCCTCAGAGAAATATTCACATAAACTATCTGCAACAAAATTTAATGCAGGCCAGTAGAAAGGAATATTATCACCAATGTAAACATCATACTTGTTTGCTACTTTCGATTTTACGAAATAAGTTTCTTCTGCCATGATTATACCCTTTGTTATTAATTGTGAGAGGTTTAATATCCCCTGTAAAGATTTGTGATATCCAGAGCATTTGTTCTTAATTGAACTTCAATAAAATTACTTTTAAATCTTTCTCCTTTCTCATAAATAAATTTATTAAAATCTACTTATAGCAGTCTTAAATGATTTGTGAAAAAGCTCTCTCCCTCTTTCTTTTCTTGGTGTCTTGGCGTCTTGGCGGTTCATAAGATATTTTTTAGACGGGTTGCTCCCATTAACCAACAGAAATTGCAATCATTCCTATCACCATTCCACCAGAGGCAAATAAACGGCGTGGAGCATTGCCTTCATTAACCAAATGTGTTCCCATAAAAGTCCCAATGAAAACGCTAATTTCTCGAGCAGGTGCCACATAGCTTATAGGAGCTAAAACTAGTGCAGTGAGAATGAGAATGTAAGAAAGCGGGTTCAGACAAGCAACACCAACCGCTTCCAGGCGGTGAGAACGCCATTCAGTGATAACTTGATGCCAATTACGTAATGCAAATGGGGCAAGTAATGCTACACGACTCAAGGTAGAACAATAATCCAGTAATAAGGGTGGGATAAGTAATTTACTTACAGCCTGCTTATCCCACAGAGTGTATGAAGCAATAGTCAAACCAGTAAGAATACCGTACATTATTGTCGAGCGGGCTACTGAACTTTGAAGTTTGCTTGGGTCACCAGTCAAAACAAAAACGCTAATTGCAATTATAACTGCACCCATGAGAGCAATAGGGGTGGGTCTTTCGCCAAAAAATACGATTGCGGCTACAGTAGAGAACATCGGACCAGTACCACGTGCAAGCGGATAGAGGAGGGAGAGATCACCTTGGTGGTAGCCTCGTTGCAATAACAGGAAGTAGATTAGGTGAAGGATTGCGCTCCCAAAGATGAATAGGAACTCAATAATACCTATATGCGGTCGCTGTAGGATAATGATGGCAATTGCGATCGGTGCATAAATGACTGCCGAAAGCGCAGCAAAAAGCCAAATAAAAACAACTCCTCCACCTGCCCGCTTAGCGAGTAAATTCCAAGTGGCATGGATGAATGCAGCGGCAAGAACAAGTATGATTGCAAAACCTGTCATGAGAGCTTTTTAAAGAACTAAGAACGGAGGAAGGAGTTTTTCACTGTACCATTTTTGATAGAGAAATTTTTATTAGTCATGAGTTGAACAAATCAAATATCGTAATTGTCAACAAAATCGGTACGGGAAGGCTTTTAAGACAATTCAGTTATCTGATCCCTGACATCTTTTCTCCTTTTCCTGACATCTTTTAGTTTGACAACAGGGTTTTGGAAAAAGCTATCTCTTTTGATGACATCATTGAATCCTACAATTTCAAATAGCTCTGATATAGACGTACACTGTTCTTCTGCTTCTAAACTTCGATTCTTTTCAAGAATAGTTTCGCAAACTTTTTGCATTGCAGCCTGAGCTGCTCGCAAGAGATGGTTTGCATAGATAACGATATCAACACCATGCCCAGACAATTCTTCATTAGTCACAGTATTATAAGTAGTAGGAACGCAAATAATTGGCTTTCGGAACCCAAGCTCATCGCAAAGAGCTTTGTATCCTTCTAGGAATGAATACACCTCATCAGTCGTCCGTTTTTTAGAGTGGATCATAATTCCATCTGCACCAGCTAAGAGATACATCCGTGTTCGTAGAAGAGCATCTTCTATGCCCTGATTTGTAACTAGACTTTCTAATCGAGCAAAAATCATAAAGTCGTCTGACAATAAAACCTCTCGACCGCGTCTAATCTTATTAGCAAACTCGTTTGGGTTTTCTAAAGTGTGAGAGGCATTTGCAGAAAGACTATTGCGCTTCGGATATTTCTTGTCCTCAATAATAACAGCCGACACACCCATCGACTCAAGCCGACTACACATGTACTCAAAATTTACAGCCTCTCCACCAGTATCTCCATCTACAATTAACGGCTTATTAGTAACCCTAAGAATTTCATCTATTGTTTCTAAACGTCTTTCTAAGTTACTAAGTTCAGTGTCTGGAAGACCCTTGGCAGCGGAACAGGTAAGGCTAGAAACCCAAAGACCGTCAAATTCAATAATCTTACTATCTTTGGCGGAAATAGATGCAGTACTACCAACTAAGGCAGATAGCCCGTTATGGGCTTCAATAATTCTGATCTGGCGATCGCTATTTATGAGAGTTTTTAGGTAGTTGCGTCTTTGGTCTGGCAGAATTCTGTTTTTTAGGGACATATTTCATCTTCGTAAGTTTTCTAACAAGTTAGTCATCTATTTTCAAAACTTTTTGAAGTCTCAGATAACTAATTATTTGTTGTCTTATTAAATTAACGCTGGGGAAATTTTTCTTTTATGTATCATGTATTTCAGCGATGCATGACTTTTAGTTCAAAGGATATGGGATGTAGAGATCATTGAAAGCTTATGAGAATATTTTTCTTCAAGCGCAAATGAACTTTATCTATTAATCAAATTCATTATGGCATAACCTACTCTTAATAAAATACTTTTTCTAAATAAATTTGTAAATATTTCTTAAGGTAGATTATCAAATTACTTTTTACCCAGTCAAAGATTACCTATCTTTTTACTCTTATTTCATAGCGATATTGGCGTATAAAGCTATTCAGTCATGACTGCGATCAGGTTTTTTTTTAATCTTAAATAGATGCAGTTAAGCTTATATAACAATTGGGTTAGGGTTAATTTGATGCTCTGGAATCGTTTCTGACAACCAGCCTAATTGTACTGGAATATCATACAACCTACCAGGAGCAAAGCGTTGCCAAAAATGACGCAGACCAGGAACAATGACTTTAACTACATTAAGGTCAATATCGGGTCTGCTTTGATCTAAAACAAGCATTTCTAAGTTATGTTGAGTGAGAATGTCTAAGCACATAAAAATATCATCACGCAAGTCATTACTGAAAAGTCTTTGGGGGTAATCAGTAGAAACTTTAAGGGGAAGATTAGAATCAACCGCTAAATAGAGTTGATTAGATACCTTTGCCTCTTTCAACCATTTTAATAATAGGTTATCACTAGGAGGTTGAGTGTTATTACTAATTTTGTTGTATATGAGATTAGAGAGAATTTGATTAGTTTCAGTCAAGGCTCTCATAATCGCGAGTTTGGGATCAAAATGCGATCCAAAACCATAAATGATTTCTTCAGTAGATTGATCATTTCTCCGAGATACTGCTGCAAAAGTGGGAATCTTGAGATCATTGGATAAATCTAATACCCAGAGATCGCGGTTGAGTCTGGCGTAATAGTCTTTAATTTCTAAAAAATACGGCTCTTGGAAACTCGTTAAATCCACACCTGGCTTGCGAATACAATTGTACCACCACATGGCAACGCAATCTCGCTCTACAACCTCCATAAAACCTTGTAGGATAGCTTCTTCTAATGTATTCCCAGATGCACAACCATTAGAATCTGCAACACAAATAATGTCATCTTGTTTCCGATACCCATAGTAACAATAGGCTGTAGGCAAATATTTAAATTTTTCTTCTGTTAATGACCAGACAGGCGTCCACTCAATAACCCGTTCAGGGTTGAAGGGTTCAGGTATCCATTGCTTAGCTGCAGCAGTTTTGTTTAATATTTGACGATTTGCATACTGTTCCTGGCTGTATAGCATACAAACATTAGGGTGAATTGCTTTATCACCCATTTTCTGCAAACTATCCGTTATTCTGAGTTCATCACCCTGAAAAACGCCGCAATAGCGTTCAACAGCTTCACAGAATCCACTGGCTTGAGCTTGCTTTGGTGTTCTGCCCTTACCTGCACTGATACCCCTCAGATTCTTTTTTAGGGAAGAAAAGTCATCATAAAAAGAAGCAAAATTATGGGGGGCAATATAAGTGTGAATGACGCCGTCATCAGCTATGGAATTTTCTCTAAGTTCTCGCACAACTCCCAACAGAGAACTAATATGATGCTGATTATTTTTTAAGGTTAATTCTGGATAAGTACAACGATATCCACCATCAGCTGTAAAAGTTTTATAATGACTTGATAAAACAATGGGAGTCAGTTTAGAACTGGAGTAAAACTCTGGTGAACCGCAGCTAGGGCACTGAGGACGTTTCACCAGTTGATGTTTTTGGATGTTCAATGACTGACTATCTAAGGTAACCATCTTTCCCAGAAGTGGTTGATATTCATCCTCAATTATCCATTGTGCGATCGCAGTCGCAATCATGCTCACCGCAGTCTGTAAAGTAGAAGGCAAAAAAGCCTGAGAGGCAGTCCCAGAGATCAAGGTACTGTTGTGCCTCTGAATGAATGATTCAATGGGACGATTACCTCGTAGCCGTTGGGCCAGACATTGCCAACAACCAGTTTGACTGGGTTGAAAAATTGGACCTAACCATAACGTTGTACCCACTGGCTTAACTAGCAACCAGGGTTTTTGAGATTGCAAATTTCTTTGATTATAATGCTCTAGTTCACCTGATAGATAATCATCCGTGCAGATGATCTCAAAATCGCCCTCCTCAACAACCTGAATTTGAAGAGATGTTAAGGCATGAGCCAATTGTGAATGTAATTGAGACATTAATACATTTTGAGAATCAAAACCAACACATTTAATCGCAACTTTGGTTGTCTGACTACGGTGGGTCAATAATTTTGAATTGATATTCAGCGTTTCCCAAAAAGCTGTAGTAGGTGAAGGTAAGATATCTTCAGCTTCAATCAGATAACCTTTCTCCTCCATCAACGTCAGGATATCGTAAATTTCATTTGGAGAAAATTCATTTTGAAGTTGAGTAATAATATCATCTACTGTGTGCTGAGCATTAATCAAAGGGGCGATTTTTTGAGCTAAATTACCCTTGAGTACAAAAGCATTTTTCTCGGATACGATAATCAGACCTTCACCTTCGACTATTTCCACTCGAAAAACACTTTTAAATTGAGGTTTGTACAACATACCTAAAAATTTTATTTCTTTAATTACCTTTCGCCATCAAGAGCCTTCAACTCAAGTTTTGATATCAAAATTACAAAAGTCAGAAAAAATTACTCAATTGTTCTCATAATTCTATTTCCTCTCGGTTATCTAGCATGAGACTGGGAGAATTTTGTAGGTGTTTTAGTGTCCAATTAGTCTTTTCGATCTCAAGTGCTAGTTCAGCCACAGTAGGTAATTCAAACATATGGCGTAACGGTAACTCAAGACTAAAGGCTTGACGTAATCGGGAAACAACTTGGGTAGCTAATAAGGAATGTCCCCCTACTTCAAAAAAATTGTCGTGGATACTAACTTGTTCCAATCCCAAGACTTCAATCCAGATGGCAGCTAATATCTCCTCTGTAGGAGTACGGGGTAAAACAAATGACTGACTGAAGTTGGATGTATCCGGTGCGGGCAGGGCGTGACGGTCAACCTTACCATTGGGGCTCAAGGGTATTGCCTCCAGGCTGACAAAGGCACTCGGGATCATGTAATCAGGCAGCTTCTGTTTGAGGAAACTACGTAGTGTCTTGACAGTGGGAACTTGCTCCTTTATGGGAACGAAATAAGCCACTAACCGTGGATCACCCTGTTGGTCTTCGCGAGAAATAACTAGCACCTGCTGCACCTCTGGGTGTTGACTCAGAACTGCCTCGATTCCTTCGAGTTCGATGCGGAAACCGCGAATTTTTACCTGGTTATCGACCCGACCAACAAACTCCAGGTTACCATCAGGTAGATAGCGGGCTAAATCTCCCGTTTTGTATATTCGAGAACCTGGTTTTTTGCTAAATGGATTCGGGATAAATTTTTGCAGTGTCAAATCTGGTTTATTCAGATAACCACGAGCAAGACCAGGACCACCAATATGGAGTTCACCGACAACACCAATGGGTGTCAGATTTCCTATTTGATCGAGAATATAAACTTCAGTATTTGGCAGTGGTCTGCCAATAGGGATAGAGGTTTGCTTTTCTCTTCTCTGGCAACGCCAAGTAATAGATGAAGGTCTTTCACTAGGACCATACTGATTATACAGTTCAATATCGAAATTACTGATAAATGCTTCCACCAAATCAACTGTTAGTTTATCACCTCCTGTAATCACGCGACGTATAGAGTTGCAAGAAGTAAATTTGTCGTTTTCAAGAAGCATTTTTAATATTGAAGGCACAAACCTAGCGATGGTGATTTGTTCGCGATTGATCAGGCGTATTAAATCATCGAAATCGCCTATATTTTGTGGATGACTTGCAACAAGCTTAGCTCCAGTTAATAAAGGAATAAAAAATTCCCATATAAAGAGATCAAAACTGGTATTTCCTAATTGGAGGATCCGGTCATCCGATGTGAATTTATGTATCTCTTGTGTTCGGTTAACCCGGCTAACCACACCTTCATGTGTCATCAAAATGCCTTTGGGTTTTCCTGTAGAGCCGGACGTGAAAATCACATAAGCAAGGTTCTCAGATGTAATGTTGCTGATTGGGTTGCAATCATTCTCTTGGGAAATTGTTTCCTCTACTGAGTCTAGGCAAACTACCTTCACATTGCTTGACGGGAGGCAATCAACTAAATGCTGCTCAGTTAACAGTACCAATGCCTGCGACTCATCTAACATATAAGCTAAACGCTCCTGCGGATACGCAGGAGCTAATGGCACAAAAGCTCCCCCAGCTTTGAGCGTTCCTAGAACTGCCACTGCCATTAAGAGCGAGTCCTCGACACAAATACCCACCAGTCTTTCTTTAACAACACCCAATTTTTGCAAAAAGTGGGCTAGCTGATTCGCTTTTGCGTTCAACTGACGGTATGTCAATTGCTGCTGCTCAAACACCACTGCTACAGCATCCGGTAACCGTTCCACCTGTGACTCAAATACCTGCTGGATATCTTTGTGGTTAGGATACTCTGCAAGCGTGTTGTTCCACTCCCACAGTAGCTGGTGTTGCTCTCGCTTTGTGAGCATCTCTATTGAAGAAATCCTCGTTTCTGGATCAGCTATAACAGCCTCTAATAATGTCTGGAAATGTTCAGCTATAAGAGCGATTGTCGTAGGTTCAAATAGATCAGTATTATATACCCAATCCCCGGTTAATCCCTGATCGGTGTTCTCTAAAAATAAACCTAAATCAAACTTTGCTGTTGAGGTTCTTACCGGTAGTTTACTGACCGTTAAGCCTTCCATGTGTATGCCAGGCAGTGCATTCATCAGTACCAACATGACCTGTACCAGTGGTGTGTAGCTTAAAGAACGTTCTGGCCGTAATTTCTCTACTAATTTCTCAAATGGTAAGTCTCGATGAGCGTATGCTTTTAGCGTGACTTTTCGGACTCGATCTAGTAAAGCTTTAAAACTTGGGTTCCCCGATATATCCGTGCGTAGCACTAGCGTATTAACGAACAACCCAATCAATTCTTTAATTTCGGCGTGATCGCGGTTGACAATCTGCGTACCCACACAAATATCGGTCTGTCCTGTATAACGGTATAGCAATGTTTGAAACACAGCATATATCGTCATAAACAGAGTTACTTTTTGCTGCTGACTTAAACTCACTAACGCCAGCGTTAGCTCTTTTGACAGTGAAAATCTATAACACGCTCCCCTATATGTCTGGGTTGGTTGTCGTACTCGATCAGTTGACAGTTCAAATAAAACTGGTGCACCGGAGAGCTGCTGCTCCCAATAGGATAGTTGGGACAAGAGCATCTCTTGTTGCAAAGACTGACGCTGCCAGACAGAAAAGTCAACGTATTCAATGGGTAACTCTGGTAGTTCTGGGGATAAGTTATTACAGAAAGCTGAGTAGATAGTTGCTAATTCCTGTAAGAATATGTCCCGTGACCAACCATCAAAAACAATATGATGTATTGTTAGCAGCAACACATGTTCTGTCTGTGCTAGCTTAACCAGAGTGGCTCTGATTAAGGGAGAGCTAACTATATCAAAAGGTTCCTCGACTTTGGCAGATGCTAATTGTTGGACTTTTTTCTCTTGTTCAGGTACATCTTGCAGGTCTATTATTGCTACATTTAAGGTTAAGTTTGCGGCAATCACCTGTACTGGCTGTCCATCAACAATTACGAAGTTGGTACGTAAGGCTGAGTGGCGTTGGATAATCTTGTTAAGGCTCAATGAAAGCGCAACGACGTTTAGAGAACCATGAAATTGCCAAGTTAATATTTCGTTGTAAAAGGAGCTATTCGGCTCCAATTGATTTAAAAACCACATTCGTTCTTGAGCAAAAGACAGAGGAAAGCTCTGAGTGCGCTCAATTCTTACAAGAGGTAAGTCAGTTTTGTTTGCGTTCTTCTTGTTCTGTTTCAGTAATAAAATAAGTTCGGCTTTACGTGATACTAATACCTCGCGCAAATCTGGTGTTAGTACTCCCCCTTGTGGAACATGAAAGCGCAGTTGGTCATTCTCAACTGACAATTGTATATTTCGCTGGGCAAGTTCGGTGAGAAATTGATTTAGATCCATAGAGTAACTATTTTTAAATTAACGTTGAGTTTAACGATTTTTTTTCCTCAATAAGTTTTTACAACAGAGTTATCAAGAATAGGACTGTAATGTGCCACGGCGGCGAACATCCAGCGTTGCACAATGAAAAGAACCCAAGAAAGGATAATAACTCTCAAATTTACAGGGAATAGGTTCAAATCCCCAGTTTTCTAGGGCTTTAATCATTGATTTTTGAGATTTTTCGACGATAACTCGCTTTTCATCTAAACTCAGGACGTTCATATTGACCCAGCGGCTTATGACCTTTGTGTCATAAAGTGTCATAGGAGTTCTATCAGGTTCGGGTGCAATCAGAATATCCCAAGATTTAAAGTAGTCAGGAAGTTTTAAGACATCTATATTTACTGGATTTACTAAAACTTTCCCTGGAGCAAGAGGGACTAAGGTGGTGTCAATATGCATGGCTTGTGGACAACGCGATTCTATGATGTGAATCCGGTATGTGTCACCTAAATGGCGCTGTAACCATTCGATACCTAAGCTGTTAGTGACATGGCTCTTCTGCACGAAAATATCCCGTCCAAAGCGCACAAAGTCTGCTGCATCGAAGGTTGGCTCAAACTCAGTAATCACGAAGCGCATCTCTTCATCAGGCTCAGAAACTTTGTAATCTGGATCATAAAGTTTGTCAAGAAGTTGGGGTTTGGGAGCAGCACTCCACTTCGCTCCTGCTTTTAAGTAATCCTTGAGCAAGGAGCGATAAGCCCATGTCTCGAAATAACGACCACGATCAGCCATTGGGGCTTCAATAATTTCATTCCCAATCACTAAGAAGGCATCCCGTGGATTCGCTGCACTAAAGCCATTCATGACTTGCCAAGCAGGTGTGCTGTACGGAGCAGAGTAATCGACAACATCCGGACGACGGACAACAACGCCTTCTGAAGAGAGAATATGGATAAATTCTTCCAAGCACTGAGTTGCTTCCTGAACAAGCCACTCTGGATAAGGAAGCTGCTGTTTCTGCGTCCGCTTGCTTAGGTTATCTATTTGTTTTTCCTGACCTGGAAGAACTGTAGCCCGATAGATTGTATGCCAGGAGGCAATCATTGCGCCATCAACAGTACCAACAATCACCTCCTCCAATGGGTCCCATTCATTGTATGAACATACGGGAGATGTATTAGTGACAGGAGCTAGCTGAGATAAAGACTCTGATGATTTAGATTGGGTTGGTTCTGTTTCTGATGAGAGGGAGTGCTGGGTGTGTACATGATTGTTACCCAATAGTTGGAGCTGCTGAGACATTAATTGAATCTGCTGAGCGATAAGTTTTTCTATATTTGTCTCAGGCACCATTTGACCATTTTGTCTATTTACAGTTTTATTATTTTGTTGGTCTAAAGATGAATTAATAGCTTGTGAGTGGTTTAAGTGTTGAGATAACTTTTGAGGAAGTTCTGATTCTAGCTTTTTGGATTCTTGGATTAACTCTAAATCAAAATGTGTAAGGCTTCTTATTGGTGGCTTTAGATCCTGTATGTCAATATTTGTTTCAATA
>JAQYWO010000140.1 GCA_029379215.1 Rhizonema sp. PD37 | reverse complement strand
TTTATATGCTGATAAATTTAGTCAGGGAGGGTTGGACAAGATTTTTCGTTTTTACTGACAACTTCTGAGATTAAACCCGCCCCGACAAAGTTGTATTTATTCACGCCAACTTATTTAAACCAGGATATCCTAATCACTTTAATATGATTTCTCCAGCATTAATGTAAAGAATTTGAGAGGAATTTAACCACTGGGAGTCAAAAGAACTCAGATGGGTAGTTGTAATTAGAGTCTGGAAGCGATCTTGAATAGCATCCAGTAGTTGATTTTGACGAGATGGATCTAGCTCAGCTAAAACATCATCAAGTAAGAGGAGCGGTGGTTCTCCGACGACTTCTTCAATGAGTTGTAATTCTGCTAGTTTCAGAGCTAGTACTAAAGTGCGTTGCTGACCTTGAGAACCATATAAACGAGCCGGTGTTTGATTAATAGTCAATTCTACTTCATCACGATGGGGACCGACAAGAGTAGTGCCTCGATGCAATTCAGCAATAGCCCGGTGCTGGATTTTTTCTAAAAAAGTTTGTTGTACTTTTTCTGATTGGTTTTGCTCCAAAGGAACGTTGGGCGAGTAATGGACTTGTAAAATTTCTGTACTGCCACTGATGCTTTTGTGCCAAGCGGTGGCAATAGGAGCAAGTCTTTGTAAAGCACGATCGCGTCGTCTAATGACTTTTGTCCCTGCTGTAGCTAATTGAGCATCCCATACAGCTAATTCTTCTGGCTGATTGCTGAGTGCTGAGAAGTCAGCACCGTATGAGGGTTCCCATTGAGGCGAGGAGCGTTGCTGAGTGCTTCTCAAAAAAGCATTGCGTTGCCGCAATACCTGGTTGTACTGATGTAAAATGTGAGCATAAACAGGTTCGAGTTGAATTAAGAGTGTATCTAGCCAATTGCGGCGACCTTCAGGACCACCCCGGACTAAATCCAAATCTAAGCTGGAAAACTGTACTGCATTGAGGACGCCGAGAAAGTCCATTTGACGCCGCAGCTTCTCACCATTGATAGCAACACTACGACGTCCATTACGGCGTAAAGTTAAAACTAAGTCACTTTCACCCGTTTGTCTTTGTACGGTAGTACGAATTGTGGCGATTTCTTCCCCATCCCGAATGAAATCGCGATCGCGTGCCATTCTGTGCGATCTCAATGTTGCCAGCAATTCCACCGCCTCTAACAAATTGGACTTTCCCTGAGCATTATTGCCCACCAAAATCGTTTTGGGTGCAGTAAAGTTAACTTGCTGCTCTTTGTAGTTACGAAACTGTCGGAGGAGGAGGGTTTGGAGGTACATAGGGAAAACTTAGGAGTAACGAATAAATGAAGAAGCTAAAAATAAAAGCTCATAACTCCTGTACAGAATTCTTCCTCAAACGCTCTGCTTACCGGTCAATCGTAAAAATAACTTCTCCATTTCAATCCAGACAAACATTAAAGCACTGAAACCGAAACAGATTGCCAATTCTGTAGGACTCAGCCAGTGGGTGCCAAAGAAAGTCCGCAAGAAAGGAACATAAATGAGCATTAACTGCAAAATTGTTGTTATAATAACAGACCCTAGCACAAAGGGATTTGAGAAAGGATTTAACTCGATTGTCAGTCGCGAATTAGAACGAATTGCTAAAGCGTGCCCCATTTGGGCAATACACAAGGTAGTAAACACCATTGTCTGCCAACGATTTGGATCGAGTCCCGGACCTTGTATTAGTTGTGCGTGATGATAAGCCCACTCCATCAGAATAATGGAAAGAATGGCAAAGATAATACCAATCCGAATTATATAAGAACCCAGCCCCCTAGCAAAAATACTTTCACTAGGACTGAAGGGCGGACGTTTCATCGCATTTGGTTCAGCCGGTTCAACAGCCAATGCTAATGCTGGAAGCCCGTCAGTGACAAGGTTCATCCATAGAATTTGGAGTGGTGTGAGGGGAACGCCACCCAATCCTAAAATGGGAGCAGCAGCAATGGTGAGAACTTCGCCAATATTACTACCAAGGATGTATTTAATAAAACGGCGGATGTTGGTGAAAACAACTCTACCTTCTTTAGTGGCGGCCACAATAGAAGCAAAATTATCATCAAGAAGCACCATATCACTAGCTTCCTTGCTGACATCAGTACCCGTAATACCCATGGCGATACCAATATCTGCTTGTTTGAGGGCGGGAGCATCATTGACGCCATCTCCTGTCATCGCGATAAATTTGCCTCGGCGTTGCAATGCTTGGACAATTCGCAATTTGTGTTCGGGCGCAACTCTAGCATAAATGCTTACCCTGTCTACCTCTTGCTCAAGTTCTTGGTCACTCATGCGTTGCAACTCTTGCCCGGTAAGGACGACATCTCCTTCTTGGGCAATACCCAAATTGATTGCGATCGCCCTCGCCGTTAACTGATGATCGCCTGTAATCATCACCGGTCGAATTCCCGCTTCTCGACACTCTTGCACTGCCATTTTCACCTCTGGGCGTGGTGCATCAAGCATTCCCACCAATCCCAACCATACTAAGTTTTGCTCAGATATTTCCTCTGATCCTTCATGTGGGATTTCATTTAAAGGTTTGTAGGCAAAACCCAGCACCCGCAACCCAAGACTAGCCATTTGCTCATTTGCTTCTAGAATCTTACGGCGTTGCCAATCGCTCAAAGGGACTGCTTGCAAGCCTAGATAAATATGAGTGCAACGTGTCAAGGTTAACTCTGGTGAACCTTTGGTAAACATCAAGTAACTTTCAAATTTCAACAAGTTACTGATCACAGGATCAACTGCTGTCATTGGTGAGACACCCGTGTCTACAAATTCCACCTGACAAATCACACTCATCCGCTTGCGTTCTGAAGAAAAGGGGAATTCGCGAATCCGGGGCAGCTTACTTTTCCATTGATCTTGTTCAATTCCACCTTTTGCCGCCAGCGCTATTAATGCACCTTCTGTAGGATCTCCTAAAATCCTCCATTCCCCATGTTGCTGTTGCAGAACTGAATCATTACAAAGGCTACAAGCAACGAATAATGCTTGGAGTTCCGGATAATCTTCTGCTTCAATTCTACTTCCTTGAAGTTGAAATTCTCCTGTGGGGATATAACCGGAACCTGTCACGCTAAACAACTGGTTTTTGGCATCTTGAGTATTGCTAAGGAGGGAGTTTAAATTAAAAACTGATTGGACAACCATCTTGTTTTGAGTCAGAGTGCCAGTTTTATCAGAACATATGGTGTTTACAGAACCGAGAGTTTCCACGGCAGGCAATTTGCGGATCAAGGCATTTTGACGTACCATGCGTTGGGTTCCCAGTGCCAAGGTAACAGTGATCACTGCAGGTAAGCTTTCTGGAACGACAGCTACTGCTATACTCAAGGAAACTTCTACGAGGTCTTTGATATTGCTGAAACCTCTTGCCTCAATCACCCCACCTAAAATAACAATCCCGACTAAAATCAGAGAACCCATCACCAGAACGTTACCCAATTGAGTCATCCGCTGCTGCAAGGGAGTCGGTTCACTTTCGACTGCTTGCAACATGGTAGCAATTTGCCCCAATTCCGTATGCATTCCCGTGCTGGTTACCAGAACCTTACCTCGTCCTTTGACAACTTCAGTGCCTTGAAAGACTAAATTTACGCGATCGCCTAATGCTGTCTCTTCTGGCAAGTGGATTTCTGGAAGTTTGTTAACCGCTTCAGCTTCACCTGTGAGTGCTGACTCTCTGACTTGCAAGTTAGATGCCTCTAGTAAGCGTCCGTCTGCCGCTACATGTACCCCTGTTTCCAGTAGCATCACGTCTCCTGGCACCAATTCTTTGGCTGCTATCTCCATCATGCCGCCACGAATAACTCGCACGTTGGGAGAGGCAAGTTTTTTCAAGGCTGCTAGGGCTTTTTCTGCACGACTTTCTTGGACGTAGCCCAAGACACCGTTGAGGATGACAACCGCTAAGATAGCGATCGTGTCTCTGAAGGGGATGTCGCCTTTTGCCAGCTTTTCTCGCCAATCGAGCAGATCTATCACCCCAGCAATTACAGCTACAGCAATCAGCATTAACAACATTATGTTCTTAAACTGATCTACCAAGATTTCCCAGGCGCTCCGAGAGCCAGTTTCCTCTAGTTCGTTGGCACCATATTTTTGCAAACGCTGTTGTACTTCTTGAGGCGTTAAGCCATTGTCTGCATGGCTTTTTAACAGTTCTATTGCTCGAGCAACTTCCAAACTATGCCAAACGGCGGCTGAAGCAGGTAGAGAATTAGCAGACATTGTTTAGGTTACAGGGAATGATTACAAAATTCGATCATAATTTAGTGGAGGCTGGAAAACCATCAAATAAAGTTACATTAAGGATATGGTCAAGTTACATGATGGATAGGTGGAATGTATGATAAGCAAGTTAGCGTGAATCAACACAACTTTACATTGAGGCGAAGTTTCCTTTCGACAGATCTGTGGACGCAAGCGAGGATCTGTTAATGGTTATTGGGTTTCACCGCATTTCAACACTTGTTTACATATTGACGTTATTATTGGCTCAACCTGCCTAGTTTACAATTTTTGGTGTGCAATCTATATGTATTATTACAAGTTCAACAGTATTTTTTAAGACAAAATATCGATAATCCTGGATAACAGAAGTCCGAAATTGACTTAGGTAAGAAATTCTACTTTCGGACTTTCAGGTTGATTTAACCATTGAGTAATTAAGTTTATTAATATGACTATTACACTTCCCAGTGTGACCGTGAGCCAGATGTTTGGGCAAAAGACAATTCGACCGTTCAGTGCTGCCATCCTCTGTGGCATCGCCTTCGTTCAAGATACTCTGCTCGCTATTGATACGAGTAAAGGGCATCTGCTGCAAATCGATCCTGACTCTGAAAACACCAAAATTATCAATCCTCACCAAGTGACGGAGTTTCTAAATGTCACGGGTTTGGCGATTTGGGAAGATAATCTTTGGGTGACACGGGGTAACAGTGTTTATGTGTGTAAGTTGAATTCATTAGGTTTGGAACATTTTGTGACTCTGCCTTACACGGCAGATGGCATTGCAATTTGGGAATCAACGATCTATATCAGTTGTCAAAAGCTGGGAAGTATTTTGATTTTCGACCGCAACACACGAAAACAAATTACCAAATTTTATGCACCAGGAGTTGGGGTGGAAAATTTGGCAGTCAGTGAGGAAACACTCTGGGTATGCGATCGCACTGAACAAACAGTTTATTGCATCGACAGAGCGACTGGAGAAGTTCAATTTAGCGTCCTCACACCGTTTGATTCTCCTTCAGGCATAGCAGTACGTAAAAATGCAGGTAAGGAAACAATTTATGTTGCTTATGCCTCTGAGGAAGCTTATTTGCGGGATAACCCAAACGCTAATCCAAACTATGAACTAGCTTACCGCGAGCGCACGTTTATTCACCCACTGGATTATCATTACAATCCAGATAAACGCTGCGCTCTGTCTAACGGGTATCTTCTAGAAATGTCTTACCTAGAAGAAATTTCTCCTTTAGAAGAAATCTATTTACCAGAAGTCGAATGGCGGATTGCTCTTCCGTCAGAAACCGAGCGTCAAAAGGTGAGGCACGTCGAACCCGTTGGTTTGCCTTTTACTGAAGAAGTCATAGACGGACAACATGTGGCAGTGTTTAAATTTGATGCCCTCACCCCAGGCGAACGCCATATATTTGGGTGGAAAGCCATTTTGGAAGTCAGAGGAGTCAAATATCGCCTGACTCCGCAAGATGTACAAGACATCCCAGAAGTCTCACCAGAATTGCAAGCTCGCTATCTGGTGGATAATGACGATCTCTCAATGGATACCGTCATTGTCCGCCGTGCTGCACGGGAAGCGATCGGTACTGAAACCAATCTACTGCGGAAAATGTATAGTATCCGTAATTACGTGTATGACAAACTATCTTATGGTATAAAACCTCATATTGACACACCGGACATTGTTTTAGAACGAGGTGTTGGTTCCTGTGGCGAGTATGTTGGCGTCTTGCTTGCTTTGTGTCGTTTGAATGGCATCCTGTGTCGTACTGTTGGCCGCTACAAATGTCCTCCCCATGCCGAACGCCAACGTGTACCCCTGCAACCAGATTACAATCATGTTTGGCTGGAGTTCTACTTACCAGGTTTTGGTTGGTTGCCAATGGAATCTAATCCCGATGATATCGGCAACGGAGGACCTTATCCCACTCGATTTTTTATGGGCTTATGTTGGTATCACATTGAAATTGGCAAAGGTATCTCTTTTGAAACCTTGACAACTAAAGGTGAACGGCTCACAAAAGAAGATCTCTCAATTGGTGAATTAGCAATTAATCACATTCGGTTTACGATTCTTGAAGAGTTACCACCACTATAATCTTCTTGCATTTAGCTGACTCCCAAACAGCGAAAACGGAAATACAGATGTGTCACTATAACGTGCCACATCTTCCTTGACTTTTCGGCATCTTTATTATAAATAAATCAGCTAATTTTCTTCGTATATGACTACAACCATCCCCATTGTCAAACCTATTAGCCAGATAAAATTGGCTCCTGGTAGCTCGATTACCATACCTAATGTAAGTTGGCAAGAATTTGAATCTATTTTATTAGAACTGGGAGAAAAAAGAGCTGCGCGAGTTGCCTACAGCAATCGTACTTTAGAAATCATGTCTCCTTTACCAGAACACGAAATTCCCAAAGATTTAATATCCGATATTGTAAAAACTCTCCTCAAGCAAGCTAAGAAACGATATCAACCGTTTGCTTCCACAACCTTCAAGCGAGAAGGTGCAGCTGGTGTTGAACCAGATGCTTGCTTTTATATCCAAAATTATCAAATCATGATTGGTCGTCGTCGCCTCAACTCTGACGATCCTCCTCCAGATTTAGCAATTGAAACTGATGTAACATCGAAAACCACTCTTGATGCTTACGAAGTTATTGGAGTTCCAGAACTATGGGTTTATGGTAACCGCAAACTCAGTATTTATTTATTGACAGATGGAAAATATATCAAATCAGACATCAGCCCAAATTTCCCAGAGATACAAATTGTAGAAGTTATCCCTATTATTGTGGAACTTTCTTGGCAAGTAGGCAGTGTTCAGGCGTTGGAAGAATTTGAAGCGATGATTGGTTGACACAGATACAGGGTTTGTCTTGAAACCCCTACTGATTAGGTTAAATTGAATTACTGTGACTAAAGTGTGACAGTTCTATGTACGCATGGGGGTTTATAAAAGTTGGTTCGAGATAAACAGTAATTCAGAAATTAATTACTTAAAATTAACTTGCTCCAGTATGTATGTCCTTACACTATTGAATCAATGAGCATTGAATCTGTAACAGTAGTCCTATGGGAAGAAAACCAAAAAGATTTTATAAAAAAGTTCTATGATCTACAGTTTGTTCCCAGAATAGGAGAGGAAGTTTACTTAAAGAAAGATATCTGGAAAGTAACCAGAGTTGAGCATGATTTAGAAGTTAGTGAGATTAATGTCTACTTGGAATTAATCAAAAAAGACAAGCAGCATAAAGGAACAAAGAGTTCTTCTTATAAGCCCGAAAAAGCGCGCCAAGAAGATGGCCTTTAAAGGATAATAGAGTTTTTTGTGCAATATCGCCATGTACCAAAATCTAGCTTGCGAATGCACAGTATAGTGTTTCAATTCCTGCTTGCAATGCGACTTGTAGTTACTTCAAGTTTCGCACTAACACAATGAGAGATTGAGAGGGAGAGGGCTTTCAAGGGTAGGTTTTTTACTTTTGGATGTTGGCAAGACTTGGAGGACAAGGAAGGAAAGTAGACCTTGCAGTTTTTTTACTCAAAACAGACAAAAGGTTAGTATATATACATAGGATTTAATCTTCTGATTGGTCTACTTTCCCCCCAAGTCTACCTAGTCTTACATCGTTCTCTCCATATCCAAAAGCGTTTAGCACTGCTCTTGTAGAGCTTGAGTTTACTTATGGGCGTGCTGTGCGGCTTCCTCAATCAGCGCTGCCACCTCCTGAGGATGTGACTCGTAGACTGAGTGGCTTGCACCCTCCACCTCAACCTTATGACTATGGGCGCGCTTGGCATAAAACCGTTCCAAGTCGGGATTGATGATTTTATCTGCCGTAGCGACAAGGGTCCAGCTCGGCTTCACTTTCCAAGTGGGATTGGTGACGGGGGTCGTGAACACTTTGGCCGCCGTAAGCATCTGCGAGTGCGCCTCGAACTCGGCAATTTCACGCGGTAGGTCAGCGGCGAAGTCCTTGGCAAAGGTGTTCGGATCGAGATAGGTGAAGCCGTCTATTGTCTTTTTGATTGCGTTCGTCTGACTCGTGGCGCTCGGAAAGCGTTTACCGTTGGTGGACTCGGTCTCACCCGTATCCGGCTCGTGAGCTGCGATGTAGACCAGTCCAACGACGTGTGGGTCTGTACCAGCCTCGGTGATGACGGTACCACCGTAGCTGTGAGCAACTAGGATGCAAGGACCTTGCTGGAGGTCGAGGATACGCTTGGTTGCGGCAACATCGTCTTCCAGAGAAGTCAACGGTTCCTGGACGACGCTAACATTGTACCCGTCCTTAGTCAGAATTTCGTAGACTGGTTTCCAACCGGAACCGTCAACCCAAGCACCGTGAACCAAGACGATGTTCTTCACGGAGGTGGCTACTACTGGATCTGCTGCTCCACCAAGGATAATGAAGGCGGCAGCTGAGGCAAGGTGAACAATCAGGCTGTTCAGGGTCATATCAGGTCTCCTAGAAAATTTACAGATAGCAGTTCATTAGAACAACGATTTCTGGTTTGGCAGACAAGCTATATTGGTCACAAGTTAAGAAAAAGAGCCTATTGTCACGGAGGAGCGTCTTGAGTGGACATATAAGGCTAAAGTATTGGCTATCGAATACTTGGTTTATTTCCGCTTCCACTATACTAGGGGTTTCTTGCCAACTCTAGGAACTATGATTTCAAGACATTTTCTTAATCCATGTGGAAGTTTTACAAAGAAAGGCAGAGGGCAGAAGGCAGCTATGCTGAAGGTTTGAAGTACTAATAAAAACTTTAGTTCTGGGTATAAAGCCCAGTAAAAAAAAGAATTGTATCGAGACGCGTAGCGCAAGATACAAAGCGTCCTTGCTTCAATCCCACGTTTTTAAACGTGGGTTCCTTCTGCCCTCTGCCTTCGTACTTCTGCCTTCTGAACATTTTATGGTATTATACGAAACAGACGATTCGGGAATTCAGCGCATCATCAATTCCTTGCTTTTTCAGCCACATTAGCAGATAATCCCATTGGTCCTCGAGTTACACCAAGCTGATTTTGTAGTTTCAACTCCCGCCAAAGTTGAGAACCTGTAATTTCTCCTAGCAGAAGTTGGCGGTAGAGATGTATCGTCTGAGTTACTTGATCAAGCGTTTCATTGACAAACTCAATGCGGAAATGTCTTACGCCTATATCTATTAAGCGCTGAACATATTCTGCGCCAGTTTGGGCTGTGCCATTAAATATAGTATTTCGACAGCCTGTATCTGCTTGGAGAATGTGTTCTGTGCCAACTCTATCTCGCAATTTGACCTCATGCTTTTCGCATGGGCGTCCACAGTTTGTATAATCACTCCCTGTAGATAGAAACGCACAGAATACACAATGTTCCATATGGAACATGGGCATATGTTGATGAATTGTTACTTCAATACCCTGCGGCGGATAAATTTTCAGCAGATCTTCTAGTTGAGTAATGTTCAAATCATAAGAAGCTGTCAACCGTTCTAAACCAAAGCGATGCTGAAAGTAATCTGCGGTTAAAGGATTCGCGACGTTAAGGGAAAAATCACCAATACAACGGTCTTGTGCAAAGAATTGGAGATGATCATAGTTTCGCACTAAATAACCATCAGCTTCACAAGAACGCACTTGCTGCAAAATCCAGTTTTCATCTGGTTTTGTAATCCGAGGCGGTGCTACCCAAATAGTGGGAATGGGGGAGTGCTGATGCACGATCTGCACGGCTTGACGATAAGCACGTGGGTCTTCAAATTCACAGTATAGTGTTTCAATTCCTGCTTGCAATGCGGCTTGTAGTTGCTTCAAGTTTCGCACTAACACAATGAGAGATGGAGAAGGGGCGGGTTTAATACAGATAACATTTGAGTACAGGCGATCTTCTGTCAAACCCGCCCGTACAGGAGTGGGGGCAGGAAGTAAGTCTTTTAGGGAAGCATGTGAGTTCAATTGCCAGCGTTTGGGCTGAGTTCGTAGCTCTTCCAACTGCGTTACAATCTCCCGCCGCATACGATTCAACTCACTTACAGGAACCATGACGGCACCATTCAGATGATTTGTCAAGGTTCCTAAACAAAAAGGAGTGTTGCCGAGACGACCAAACTGTTCAAGTAAGCGATCGCCACTCAAGGGTTTGGTATGTGCCAAGACAAGTGGCATTTCTGACTCTACATGCACAACATAACCTTGGTCGTCACGGGCGATCGCCACTAGTGTTTGCTCAGCTTCTCCATAAATCTCTAAGTGAATAGGACGCTGAAATTGCGGGTTTTCTCCTGCAAAACTTTGACGAACTTGCCGATCTAGTTCTGGATCGCTCGTTTTCCAAATCTTATCTCCGACACTTATTTGTCGCAGGTTCAGATCGTGCCTACCAAAAGTCAGTACTGCTTTTTGACCACGTTGTTCTACTTTATATACCCGACCGCCTTCTTCCCGCGCTTCCGGGTGACCACAGTCAAAAACAACACCGTCTCCCGGCTTGACAGGAGCTTGTAAAAATACTGTTATCTGCTCAATGCGGATGTGAGTAACTGTACCCAAATATACGCCACGTTTCTTCCCAAAGTGGGCATGAACGAGTTCCTGATTGTTAATCCCGCGAAACCAACCTGTATAAAGTCCACGAGAAAATGCCATCTCTAGGTTGTAGAGTTCTCCCTCTCCTGAACCCGCCTTAAGAATTGGGGCTGTACCTTCCCGTTTTGAAGCAGGGCTAGTGGGCATCTTTTCCATCACACGGTCTAAGGCTTCTCGATAAACACGGGTAACATTGGCGACATACTCTGGAGTTTTTAGGCGACCTTCAATTTTTAAGCAACTTACTTCTGTTTTCACCAATTCTGGTAGAACTTCTATCCCTGCTAAGTCTTGAGGACTGAGTAGGTATTTACGGCTTCCCAAATCCACAACTTCCCCATTAACGATTAATTCGTATGGCATTCGGCAAGCCTGGGCACATTCGCCTCGGTTAGCAGAGCGTCCTCCTAGTGATTCACTTGTCAAACATTGGCCAGAATAAGCTACGCACAAAGCACCATGAACGAAAACTTCCAAAGGGAGTGAGCTTTCAAGTTTCGCAAGCTGGCGCTGGATTTTAGTAATTTCTTTAAGAGAGCATTCGCGGGCAAGAACGACTAACTGACAGCCGAGGGACTTAGCAAATTCTACCCCAGCAGCACTAGTTATCGTCATCTGAGTAGATGCATGGATGGGAAAATCTGGCGACAGGTGACGAATGAGACGACATATCCCGACATCTTGGACGATCGCTGCATCTACACCGGCTGTGATAATTGTGCAGAGATACTGTTCCGCCTCTCTCAGTTCTTGGGGAAATATTAATGTATTCAGCGTGATATAGCCTTTTACACCTCGTCGGTGTAAAAATTCCATCAATTCTGGTAAATCAGCTTCTGTAAAGTTTTGCGCCCGCATTCGCGCATTAAATCGCTCCAAACCAAAATAGATCGCATCTGCACCGTTTTCTACAGCAGCTTTGGCACAATCCCAATTGCCGGCAGGGGCAAGTAGTTCTGGACGCTGAAAGTTGGATGAGATGGGTTCAGGAGTTGGTTTGCGATCGGCTTTCATTACAATTTCGTACAGGTTATATAGTACTATTGCGATTCTATCGTTTGTGGTTCAATTCCGGGGCTAAAGCTATTAGGACTTACGCACATAGATAGGTACGACACGCAATTTGGGTGTGTCAGCCATTGTTTTGCACTTAGGGATGGAGACAAAATAAAATGCAGAACCTTGGTTCTGCATTTTTTCAGCGTTAAAATGCTTAGGCAGGAAGCATCCCTCTAGTTGAATTTGCCTGTTAGCAGTGACTATCATGCCAAACGTCCGTAACTCCTAACTTTCGGAGTCACGATGCGACGTTTCATGAAATCCTCGTTTGGATAAGTAGGTGGGTGGAAATAAACCGAAAATGGTTTGTTGCTGTTAAGAGCGCTAAAGCGCACGGACAGATTCTTCCCTTGGGAAACACTTGGACGTACTGTCCTCAACTACGAGCCAATTTTCCCGCTTACCAACTTACCTCATCGTGCTTATAACGACGCAACACATTTTATAGAGCTAATCTCCATCACATCTGAGATGTAACAAGTACCCCCAAATTTGTTGAGCAGTGGTTTGATGTTTTCCACTACAGGTTTGATATACTCTGGCATACAAAACGCGATGATGTAAACATTATCGAGCATTGTCATATCCAAATCTTCCGCCGTTCCGCGTAATCCTTTACCCGCAACATTACGGATAACAGCATGACCATGTACACCTGATTTATCTAACCCGGCTAAAATTCTGCTAAGTTCAAATGCATTGGCTATAATTTCGATTTTTTTAACTAAGTGCATATTATTAACTCCAAAAAAGGTTAATTACATACAGATATAACGGAATTCCCACAATAATATTGAATGGGAATGTCACTGCTAGAGCGGTAGAAACATACAAGCTAGGGTTAGCTTCTGGAACAGTTAACCGCATAGCAGCTGGGACAGCAATGTAAGACGCACTAGCACACAGAACGGAGAACAAAAGTGCATTTCCCTGTGGCATACTAATAAATTTGGCAATCAGTAACCCAATACCTGCATTAAGTATTGGAATTAGTATGGCAAATAAAATGAGGAAAAATCCGGTTTTTTGCAAGTCTTTAATTCTTCTTGCTGCCACCAGTCCCATATCTAGTAAAAAGAAGGTAAGAACCCCATAAAACATTTCTTGTGTAAAGGGTTTTAATACCTGCCAACCGTGTTCTCCTGTCAAAAAACCGATTATGAGGCTACCAACCAACAGGAAGACGGAACTATTCAGAAAGGCCTCTTGCAAAACTTCACGCCAGGAAAAATCCCGCTTCTCACTAATAGTAAATAAATTCACCAAAATGAGACCTACAATGATGGCTGGAGATTCCATCAAGGCAAGGGCAGCTACCATGTATCCATCAAAATGAATGCCCAGCTCACTCAAAAAAGCGCTAGCAGTGATGAAGGTGACAGCACTAATCGAGCCGTAGGTTGCAGCGATCGCCGCAGCATCGTAAACATCCAGCTTCAGCTTCAGGATAAAAAACGTGTAAATTGGGACAACACAAGCCATTAATACCGCTGCCAGGAGCGTTATAACGACTTCCTGAGTGATTCCGCTTTTAATCAGTTCTACCCCCCCTTTAAAACCAATCGCGAACAGCAGATAAAGCGATAGGAATTTGGGCACTGGGGCAGGAACTTCTAGATCGGACTTGACAAAAACAGCAGTCATCCCCAGAAAGAAAAAGAGGACTGGCGGATTTAAGATATTAGACATAATCAAGCTGAGATCCATTTCCAATCCTCCTTATACTGATGAAGTCGGCAATTCAGGAAACTCTGCATCTGAACAATTAATTTTGACGGCTGAATCATGATGTAACGCGTATTGCTACCCCATGTCAATTGGGTGAGGTAAGATCTCAGGAATAATTAAGATATGTTGAGCGGGAGATCAGACAGAAGTGGCGATTGCTATCATAACTTTATGTTAAGACAGGGTGCTGTTTAAGATATGGCGAAAAGCACCTTACTAATCCACCAGAATTCATACATATTAAAGCGATCGCCATCACTGCTTCATTGCTTCAGTGATTAATTTCCTTCTATATCAATCCTAATTGATTTATGAAAAAATACGGTATTTCTTTTGCTTACTCAATGTTTAATATTTTACCATTGTATTTGACGATTTTTTAAAACTTAAGGTTATAAACACAATTTTTTACTGAATACAAAAAACACTATTATCAACTTAAGTATTTTCTCACGACTGATTTAGGACTGTTAAAGCAATCTTTCAGCAGATTTATACTAACTACTAATTCACGGTTCTACAGTCACCAGCTGATCAACTATATCCACCGATACCCGTGCTATTTCAAATTTCTCAATAACCCAAGCGTTTGTTGTCAAGTGCTGACTAAAATCAGCAACTCGATACTGACTTTTCTGCGATGCCAAAGCAGCAGGTAACAGTAACTGATCTGCTAAGTGTTCATCTACTGCTGCACCAGTTTCGTGAAACTTAAGCAGTTCCTCACAAGCTATTTGCGCTACTTTTTCTGCAGGTAAACCGAGACGTCCCACAGCCCCAAACCCTGCCAAACTATTTTCATACTGAGCAGTGATAAACAAACCAGCTCCTGGTGCAACACCTTTTGCTCGTAATGGTTGTAAATTAGCTTTTAATTCCGCTTTACGTAACAAATTTTCGGCACGACTCACCATTCTTTGCGGAATGTGGGAAGGTAGTTCTGTCACGACTGCTAGTCCCCGCACTTGCTGCAAGTTACCGCGTTCTACCAAATCAATGCCACTAAGCTTGCTACCACCATTGATTAACAAATTTACTTCTCCCCCACCGCGAGGATACCATCCCCAAGCATTCAATTCCACTTCAACCCGCACACCCATGCGGTACAGTGTAGGTAAGTAGACTTGCTCAATATAAGTCATTGAAGGGCTATGACTGACATGAGTTCCTCCTCGTAGCGTTACTTCTGAGTCACCAGAGCAAAGGGCTAGAGGTAAGAGAATAGTCTGTAACACCAAAGCGATGGCACCCGCAGAACTGCCTTCTCGTGCTTCGCTGACATCAAATGTATAATTTCCCGCTTGTACAGAAGTACCCGGAATAAATTCCAGCGACGTTGAAGATAGCGTATCTCCCTGTATCTGAGCATTACAAATTGTTGCCGCAGCGCGAACTGCTGTTAAGTGTTGTGCTGCTAATCCCGGTTTCTTACGTCCGGCGCGGATACTATTTATACAAATAGGTTTACCAGTAATGGCAGACAAACTCAGGGAGGAGCGAAGAATCTGCCCACCTCCCTCTCCATAGGAACCGTCTATTTGAATCATCTATTAGCAGGGATAAGCTTACGCCAAGAGTGCGTGGAGTATTCAGTACGCAACAGCTGCACTTGCTGGTCTACGCTGATCGCTAGCACCATATAACAAACCAGTTCTCGGATCTACCAAAATTGACTCTGCGGCTCCCCATTTGAGGGTTTCGCTACCAAATTTGAATCCTGTTTGTGACAGCGACTGTATGGTGTCAGGTGATAAAGAACCTCGTTCGAGGTAGATTGAATTGGGCAGACCTTGGTAATGGAAGCGAGGAGAATCTACAGCTTCTTGGATATTGAAGCCATAGTCGATCACGTTAGTGATGACACTGAGTACAATCGTGGTAATCCTAGAACCTCCAGGGCTGCCAGTAACCATAAAGACTTTGCCATCTTTAAAGACAATGGTTGGACTCATAGAACTCTGAGGACGCTTACCAGGCTGAATAGCGTTTTCACTTCCCTGCACTAAGCCAAACAGGTTAGGTGTTCCCGACTTCGACGTAAAGTCGTCCATCTCATCGTTTAGGAGGAAACCAGTATTACCAGCAATCACGCCAGAGCCAAAGAGAGCGTTAATTGTATAAGTTACTGCCACTGCGTTCCCATACTTATCAACGATTGAGTAATGAGTTGTGTTAGTCCCCTCGTTCTTAGTTGTACAAGAGTAGACAAGGCAAGGTGGGGTAGCACCAGATTGAGGAATTTTATCTCGAATACTAGCCGCATAGTCTTTGGAAAGAAGTCGCTCCAAGGGAATTTTGACGAAGTTCGGATCTCCTAAGAAAGTATTTCGGTCGGCGTAAGCATACAGCATTGTTTCCAGTATACGTTGTACACTTACAGGCGAATGGAATCCTAACTTGGAAAGCGGGTAACCTTCCAAAATATTTAACATCTCACAAAGAACAGTGCCGCCTCCGGGAGGTGGGGAAGAGATGATATTGTAGCCTCGATAGTTGCAACCCACTGGCCGCGTTTCTTCCACGTTATAGTCGCTCAAGTCCTTTTTAGTTAGAATCCCATGATTTTGTGAGCTAGCTTTCACCAACTCATCAGCAATAGATCCTTTGTAGAAAGCCTGCGGTCCCTTAGTAGCAATCAGCTTCAAAGTCTTAGCCAAGTTTTTTTGTACCAAACGATCGCCCACTTGGTATGGAGTCGTGGCGTTTTTCAAGAAAATGGCGGCGACATTCGGTTGAGATGCAAAGTCTGCAGTCTTAGAACTTAGACTGGTGATGTCTCCCTGCTGCAAAATATAGCCTTCTTCAGCTAACCGAATTGCTGGAAGTATAACCTGCTGACGATTCATTGTTCCATATTCTGTCAGTGCCCGGTCAAGACCTAAAACTGTTCCTGGAACTCCAACAGCAAGATAACCTTTGGTACTCAGTCCTGGGACGACATTACCTTTGTGATCGAGGTATAGATTCGGCGTTGCTGCTAATGGAGCCTTTTCTCGAAAATTGATAAAGGTATTTTTACCGTTAGCCAAATGAATCGTCATGAATCCACCGCCACCAAGATTGCCACAGCAAGGGTCAACCACTGCTAATGCATACCCAACAGCAACGGCTGCGTCTACGGCGTTACCACCATCTTTCAAAATTTGCAGCCCAACTTCGGAGGCATATTTTTGGGAAGTGGTAACGACACCATTCTTGCCTTGCACAGGCACCTGGGCTGAAACTCCTTTAGAAACACTAACCCCAAAGCTAGTGAATAAAACTCCAACTGTCAAAACTAGGATATTGGTATTAAAAGCGATCGCTGATCTAACGACTTTAGAAAAACTCGGGAAACTTAAGTCCAATAAGAATTTAGTCACTTGTTTATTCAATGAATGTTAATCAGAGCTTTTTAACTTTGTCTTTTGATTTTAAATTGGTAGCAGTGACTTTGGTTCATTTATATATCAAATTCACCATATTTACCCACATTCTCTACCCCGTTTAGTGCAATTATACAATTCTCATCGTGGCGAGCAACGCTGTTCTAAATTCTGCATCGATACACATTGACGGGTTAATTTGCGAGAAAGCGATCGCCTCTATCGTGGGTCTAGTTTATGAATTTCTCCCCGTCAAGGCGATGCGATCCCAAGAAGTTGTTAGCAAAGGCATTGCACTTTGAATCTTCTTTCAAGTCAAGAGTGCTTATTTTATTTCAATTATACTAATAATGGATGCATAATAAGGAGCCAATTCAGCAGTTCCTCTTATGTCCAAACATCGGTTCGCAGTTGCAAGGAAGAGCGCTCTTTGTTCAAATACAAATTTTCTGACAAGTTTTCAACATATCTTATCTTCACAGATGATAGCGACAAATCTTTGCTAAAATACTCAATATTAATCATATATAATAAATTGTTGTGTTTTGATCTTGGACCTTGGAGTGCAAAGTCTCTTATCTTAATTTGATTGAAAAAGAACTACAACCTTCCCATAGTCAAAACAGTAAATATTCGGTCATTGATTTATTTGCTGGTTGTGGTGGTCTTGCTCTTGGTTTTGAAGCCGCAGGTTTTAAAACGATTGGTTATGAAATTTTAGAAGATGCTTGTGCGACTTATCGGTATAATCTGCATAGTCCATGTCATCAAGTTAATCTGACACCATTATCTATTTTAGAGACAAAGTCTGTAACCTCTTTACAAGATGTGGATTATATCATAGGTGGTCCCCCTTGTCAACCCTTCAGTGTCGGTGGACATCAACTCGGATTAAAAGATAGTCGTGACGGCTTTCCTACTTTCATTTCTACGGTTAGGCGCTATCGTCCCCAACTAGCTTTGTTTGAAAATGTGCGGGGGATGCTGTTTCGCAACAAAGTATATTTTGCAGAAATTGTGGAGGCTCTCCAAGAACTTGATTATATTGTTGAATGGCAAATTTTAAATGCTGCTGATTACGGGGTGCCTCAGAAAAGAGAACGCCTTTTTTGTGTGGCACATAAAGGTGGTTGGAAATGGCCAGAAAAAACACATTTTACTGCACCGTATACTGCGGGTGAGGCTTTAGGAGAGTTAGCTTTTTCAGTTCCAAAAAATTCAAAATTTCTAACTCCCAGTATGGATGATTATGTGAAGAAATATGAAATAGCATCCAAGTGCGTGAAGCCTAGAGATGTTCACCTAGATAAGCCTTGCAGAACAGTCACTTGTCGGAATTTATCTGGTGCAACAGGCGATATGTTGCGGATACGCTTACCAGATGGACGCAGAAGAAGATTAACCGTGCGTGAAGGTGCTCGACTGCAAAGTTTTCCCGACTGGTTTGAATTTCAAGGTTCCGAAAACAGTCAGTTTAATCAAATAGGAAATGCTGTTCCTCCACTTTTAGCAAAAGCTTTAGCTCGCTCTGTCAATGCGTATTTGAATAGTGAGTGCCAACAACCGCAAAAAGTTCGTCAATCTACTCGATACACACAGTTATCTTTAGATTTTGCAATAGATTTTTTGGAAAATCCAGTCACAAAGAACCGAAAATTACACCAGCGAGGAGTTGCGACGGATGCCGAGTAACACTAATCCTCCTGATTCTTTATCGGCAATACAAAAAATCGAAGAAGCCAAAGCTGTTCTTAGAGATCTCGGTTCGGCAAGCAGTACTTTTAAAGTTATTGCACTCTGCACATAGAGGTTGCCAATTATCCTCTTGGTTACCTCCACCCTTGAGACGCGGAATTTTGTGATCTTGCTCTAGCCTGATAATTGGTGGTTGTCTGCCACATACAGCACAACAATGTTGGTATTTTTTCATAACTCTTTGCCAAATATCGTTACTGAGTTTTACTCTCTGTTCACGTTTGGCACTAATTTCTAAGCCGACTAACTGATACCTTGTGTTCTTGCCACTACCAAACCTAACTACTCCTAAAAAGCCTTCTTCGCCCTGCAATTCTCGTATTCGTCTGGCTACATCTTGATAGGGTTCACCTACTTTTCTAAAATCATCTATTACTTGCCGTAGACGTGATAATGGTACAACTGGTCCTGGTATTCCATGCCCAAGAGGCCTTGAAGAAGGCAGAAGGCAGAGGGCAGAGGGCAGAAGGAACAATTGGATGGGGATTCAGACCCCAACCAATTGTAAGCACCGTGTAGACGGTGGGGTTTTAGACCCTTGTTCCCTTCGGTCACGGGCAGAGGACAGGAGCCAGTATTCCCGTGACTCATAGCTGCCTCCTGCCCTCTGCCTTTCTTGATAATGTTTCCAGTACTAGTCTGTAATAGTTTCTATTAGTTGGCTTGGTCGTGACAAACCCGGTACAGGCATTTCCAAGCCATTCTTCACGGTCAATCTGTTGAAAAGTTTGCTCTGGGTTTTGAGAGGGTGCTAGAGGTTGTTGCGTTTGCTCGGGAGGTTTGCTTTCATTCATGGAATTTCTCGTCTCCACGTAGCAACCATTCTGGAGTGACTCCTAAAACTCTTGCGATCGCATCTAACTCGAAATCTTTGACACCCCGCTTTTGTCGTTCAATTTCCGAGATATCAGACTGAAAGAGTTTGATCTCAAAATCTACAGACAATGCAGCAGCCAGCTCGCTTTGATCCCAACCCAGTTTTTACTGTTTTTGTTACCGTGTTCGTCGAAGTTTAAATTTGTCGCCACGTATTTGCGATAAGCAGCATTATCGACAAAAGTAGGACCACTAAGTCCATTTCCACCCACAATGATCCGAGGAACGGGATCGAGCGGCGTACTGTTACATTTTCCGTTGCTATCGACTGGTGCACAGTTTAAAAGTTCAACATTAATTTTGCGAGCTTTGGCTAACATGTGTGGATCGACGGTAAACCAAAACCTAAGATTCTGATTTGTGTTTGGATTAGTTGGTACATTTGGAAATGGCACTGAGCGTAGTTGCTGTATGTTATTCGCATCTAAGAAATATTGGGGGATTTTATCAGAACTCACGTTAGTGTTACGTAAAAAGGCATTTTTCGCATCGGGTGCAAAGATTGTCCCGGTATTAGCTAACCAAGAGCGATTGTGCAGTTCCGGATATAAAGTTACAGCTTTGAGCTTCCTGCGATGCTTCTTGTAATGTATGGTTGAGTTGCAATCCGACTGAGAAAGCACAAGGAACTGTATCGCGGGTGTTGTTAAAATACATTTCTTGATGAAAGCCCCAGCGTTCCGGAATGGTAACCGATCCGATAGGAGTCTCATTGGGCGTATCTGGATTGTTGTCATTTGCGCCGATACCGCCAATTCCTCCGGCGACTCCACTGAAAATAACATTAGTGATGCGAAATTTGTCTAAGGTTAATTGAGTCACCATAGAGGCATTCACAACACTAATGTTTGTTAGCAACACTACCACATTTTTACCACGCAGCTTCCCTTTGCTAAAGCGATGACCATTGATCACCGTACAGCCGTCGAATTGGTTGGCTCCGTTATTCAGTTGCATTTCGTCAACGAGCCGATCAGCTTCTCCAGAAAATGCTGAAATAAGGGCGATTCGTGGCACTGTATCTGTCTGGGCGTTACAAGAACCTTCTATAGCTGCCTGCGTCCTACCGCCTGGTTTCAATACACTTCCCATACATATACACGCAAGCAATAACCTTAGCAAAGTCTCGGATCTTCGCATAAAATTTCTCTGTCTACAGTAAAGAAAATTACAT
>JAQYWO010000139.1 GCA_029379215.1 Rhizonema sp. PD37 | reverse complement strand
GTACGCAGTGAGTGTGTATGGTAAAAGAATTTATAAAAAGTATCTTAACAGCTTTTTTATTAATTATTATGGGCTTAGTATGTATAATTAAAATTAACACATCAATAGATAAAGAGAGTATACAAGAAGCAGATTTTCAAAATTGTGAATTCAGCGATTTTGATGCAGCTTCTTCACAGATAAAGCAGTATAAATTCTTCAATAAACATAAAAATATTTGTACTCGTTCAGAGAGTTGTAGCAGTGACGCAACTAGGAAACGCTGCGCTAGATTGAGCGGTACCAGATAAGAGCCGACCTAAACGCTTATTGGTAATTTAAATTGTTGTAGCCCGCATCTGGCAATCCGCTGCGCCGCTCAATCTTCCCTAGAGCGTCTGATTATCGAAGTATGAGTATAATACTGTCGAACATAATTGGAAGCATAAGCGTATTGAACGGTTAACTTTTGCCGCTAATAGAATCAATTGTCTTCAACAGATCTGCCAATGCCTGCTTGCAATCTACAGCATTGGGAGTGTCTGCGCGTAATGCTCCAAGCGCTCGGTCAATTGCTTTATCAATTCGATGCCAATCTGTCGATGATCGGGGCTTCAAGCCTGCTTCGGCGGAGTCCCAAGCAACTTCCAAGTCCTTGATTCGTACTTTTGCTCCTTTCAAGTCGCCCTTGTCTACGATAGCCATAACATCGGTGGTAATGGTTCGGAAGCGAGACAAATCACCAAGCTTAGAACCAGAATTGTTTTCCTGTGAGGCAATCTCCGACGCAGCGTTACTTTTGGTTGAGTTTTTGGTTTCAGTGCCAGCCTGTTTTGAACAACTCATTGCCAATGCTAAAATAATTAAGCTCGCAACGGCAAGGGTAGAGCAGTTAAATTTTTTCGCTATCTCCATGATAAGTCCTTTCAAGAAATGAAAAATTACTTGTCCTTGACCCTTGCGCCCGATTTGGACTCGCCAAAATGAGACAAGGTAACCAGTGCGACAATTACTGACAGGAAAATGGCACTTGTTCGCATGGCTCCAAGCCCAAGACCATCGTAAGTGGTGGATTGAGTCAGCAAGTCACCGAGCGCTGCACCAAGCGGACGAGTCAGTATGTAGGCAATCCAAAAGGTAAGCACAGCATTTACACTGAATAATCGCCAAGCGACAAACGTTATGGCGATCAGGAAGCCAAATACCACAACGCCCCACCTAAAACCCAAACCTAAAGCTTCAGTCGCCAGATCACCAGCTGCCGTACCAAGCGCAAAAGTGCATAAAATTGTAGCCCAATAAAACAATTCTCTGCGTCGTGTGACGATAGAATGAATTGATAGCGTTCGTTCAAAGCGATACCAAAGGAAAAATATCATTGCGAGAGTAGCTGCAAACACTGTGGTACTCAAGTAGAGACTTACTCCTAGCCCGTCGGTGAGTGCATCAGTTATTTGTGTTCCAACTACGCTAACCAGCACAACTGTCAGCCAGTAAATAGAAGGCACATAGCGATGTAAACGCAATTGTATAAAAAGTGCAATGGCTAAAAGGGTAATCGTGACACCTCTGCTCACAATCTGACCCCATCCCGCATTGACTGCCAAGTAATCAGCACCTGTCTCGCCAACCGTTGTTGACATAATCTTGATGATCCAGAAGCCAAGAGTTACTTCTGGCACTTTATTGAACTTTCTCATGTTCTATTCAGGCTAAAACCCTCAATATTATTTGCTTAATCTCATGCTAGATAGTAAAACTCAAGAACTAGGAAAGATTTGTCATAACGGGTTACAAAAATATCTCTTTGACATTCTTGATATATAGTCCTTTTGGGAGCATCCACTTTTGGCGGATAGACTTTTTTAGATGAACCATGTAGCAGGGTTTTTGGAGTACAAGAATTATGTTTCTTCCAAAAGTGGATGCTCCCCTCCTTTTTCTTTGGCTACAGCTTGCTTTTTCAATCAAGAGACTGTCCCTGCCTTAATCTCTGTAGTTTCAGCATCGTGATACATATCATCAACCACAAAAATCCAATACCGTAACCTGCAATTATATCTGTCGGCCAATGTACTCCTAAATACAGGCGACTGATACCAATTGCCACAATTATAATCACTGCTAAAGTGTAGATTATCTGTGCAAATTTAGGATAATGAGTAGCTAATATATAAGCAATAAAACCGTACAGTACCATAGAGCCTAGTGCATGACCACTGGGAAAACTAAAAGACTTCTCAGAAATCAAAAGAGTCCAAAGTTGCGGACGAGGTTTAGAGAAAAATAACTTTAACCCTGTATTTAAAATTAACCCTCCTAAACAGGTAAGCACAAAAATATATGTTTCGACTCGGTAATGTCGCCACCAAAGTGTTCCTAAAGTCAATGCTACGACTACTACTACTGTCGTTGGACTACCAAGACTCGTTATAGCCAGCATTAAATTATCTAGACTTGGATTAGCAAACTGATGCAACCACAAAAGAAAAGATGTATCAAAAGCAAAAGCTTCTCGCTCTAAGACCTCTTTGGCTAGTTTTGCTAAAACAAAAAGAATGAGCAGACAACTAGTAAGTCCAACAATACCAATAGTGGCAATTAATGTAACTAAACGAGGATGTATATAACGCAACCATAAATTAGAAATTTGTCTGACCATACTTAAATTTTATTCTTCTTCAAAAGACATAGTTACTACTAGTATAGGTCAGCGGAAATACGGATGCTGGCTAAAATGCGTAAAACCTTTTCCAAATAAGCATTATTGATTTTTCGCTTTTGACTTTTATACACGCCTCAGTAATGCCAAAAAACAGAATTATAGGTTTAGCAAACCTACAATTCTGGGTATGAGAAGTGTTCATAGTTATGAGGTGAGTCATCTATCTGCTTAAACGCATTACTCAAGTGGGAGACGTACTTTTTTCTCCTGTCGCACGGAAAAGAATAGGACAATTGCTAGTAAGATAAAGGCGATCGCAGTTGCATATTCTCTTGGCAGTGATAAACCGCCATTTTTGACTGGCTTAGTCAGAAAATCTCCGAAGGTAGCTCCGAAGGGACGTGTAAAGATGAACGCGAGCCAGAAGAGGAGAATATCGCTCAAATTTGTTATGTAGTGAAGGGCGACGACAACACCAATGACGCTGGCTGTTACCAACGCGCCCTGAATATAGCTCAGTCCTAAGTTGCTTGTCAGAAAGTCACCAAAGGCAGTTCCCAAACTGTTGGAGAACACGACTGCCAGCCAATAGGTGGTTTCTGCGTCTTTCCTGATGATGGGATAAACGCTCAGATCTCGATCTCGGTAGTACCAGATGGCAAGAACGCTCAACAGACCGGCTACCAGAATCAGCGATCCCACTGCGTAGCCCAGCCCGAAAGATCGATCCATCAAATCTGAAACTTCGGTTCCGGCTGTGGTTGTCGCAATGATGGCTATCCAGTAAAGTGCTGGAAGATATCTGTCTCCTTGAATTTGAAAAAACAGGAGAATAGCCAGCATGGCGAACGTTACGGCAAAGGCTATGTAATATCCCAGTCCAAGAGTCATTGAGATGAAGTCACCTGCCGTCTCGCCAAGCGTCGTGGCGATAATCTTCATGATCCAGAAGAAAATTGTGACTTTTGCAACTTTGTTCATTTCTTAATTCACAAGAAAAAATAGTAAGTCATCATAAATCCATTCTGTTAGCTCAGATCTGGCACCATTATCTTGTTGCGAAAATCCAAGCCCAAAAAGCTTATGATTACGTAGGTTAGGTAGTACCCAACAGCCCTTATTGATAATAATTTCCTAATTTGAATTACTTGCAGACTGACTATACTTTATATACCAAAAGTCAAGAAAAAGTCAAGATTTGATTGCCCACGCAATTTCATTCCTAGAAATCAACTATAAATCAACGAAAAACGGGTAAAATCTCTAATTAAAAGTTGATTTTACTATTTTCTACTTAATTGAGTAAATTAAATTTCATCTTGACTATTTCTGGACTTTTATTACCTATTGTGAAAATGCAACCCCATGTTTATCACATACCTCAGAAAATATTTGACAAATGTCGCATTAGATGGAAAATTACCATATGAAAATTTACGACATGCTGTCAAACTCAATCGCTAGTTTGACAACACCCCCAAAAGCAAAAATGATCAAACTCCGTTATGTATGTTTGGCTGTGGCTGCTTGTGCCATAGTGTCTCTTAGTTCCTGTAGCCAGGGCACGCCGAGCGCAGATAATCCATCCGCAACGACAGCAGCTAACTCAGCCGCCCAAACTACGAACATATCAAGTAATAACGGTCACGGCGGTCACGGTAGCAAACTAATTAACATCAATAGCGCGATTTTGTCGGAACTGGATAAATTGGAAGCCAAGCTTGGAGTTCCGGCATTATCGAACAAGATTCAGGCGAATAAACCATACGCCAGCCTTGAAGACTTGGTAAGTAAAAAGGTAATAACTCAGGATCAGTTCGCTCAAATTAAAGACATGGTAACTGTTCAGGAGGTTGTATTCACGGGTGAAGCAAAAGATGTTGATTACATGACGAAGCTGGGGTTGATGAAAGGACATCTTTATGTAGCAAAAGAATTATTAGAACAGAATCAGCCAAAGCAAGCTGAACCACATATCGGACATCCAGTAGAAGAAATTTATGTTGATGTCGAAGAACAACTGAATGAGCGCAAAGTTAAAGAATTCAAGTCAACTTTGGGTAGTTTTCAAGATTTGGTGAAATCTAATCCCAAGGATGCCAAAGTTAAAACTGACTATACAGCTTCTATGCAAGGGGTGGATGGAGCAATCGCAGCGTTGAATGCTGAAGAACGCTCAAAACCGACATTTGTTTTGCAGATAATTAACGGCTTGCTGGATACAGCTAATTCAGAGTATGGTGCAGCAGTCGCAGGTGGCAAAATCTCAGCAATTATTGAGTATCAGGATTCTCGTGGTTTTGTTACCTACGCTAACGAATTATACAAAGAAATTTCTAGCCAAATGGCTAAAGATCATCCGTCAGCACATAAATCTATACAAAGCAATTTGGCAGAACTAACAAAGAATTGGCCTACCGCGCTCGCTCCGGCAAAACCGATTAAAACTAATGATGAAGTCACCAAACTGATTAAAACTATTGAACAAGACTCTCAAAAAGTGCTGGGAAAATCTGCCTCCTAAACGAAAAGCAATCAAGATTTACTTTTAGTTATAAATCCTAGTTTAATATGCCGTACTCATCCATCAATGACTGGGTATAACTTTCAGTAGTTGTTCACTCTATTTGAAAAAGGAGCTTGGAACTAGAAAAAAGTTATTTTCCATATTTATTGGTTTACACAGTCATTTTCAATTCTAGGTTCTACTTAATTAACCTCTTAAAAGGACAAACAACAACTAATGAACTTTAGTGCTGCTTTACCAGTTTTTGTAATTACACTTCGAGAAGGAGTAGAAGCTGCTCTAGTAGTTGGTATTGTGTTAGCCTCACTTAAACGTGCCAAACAATCTCGACTTAACCCTTGGGTATATGCTGGGATCGGTGTTGGGATTGCTTCTAGTGCCTTTGTAGGTGTTTTGTTAACCTGGGTAACTCAAGCGCTAAGTGCAGCCAATCCACAATACGCAGCAGTGATTGAGGTATTCTTGGAAGGAGTGTTTAGCATCATTGCGATCGCTATGCTCAGTTGGATGCTCCTCTGGATGACCAAACAAGCCAGATTTATGAAAGCCCAAGTTGAGGGAGCTATTACAGAAGCACTTTTCACCGACTCTAAAGCTGGTTGGGGCATTTTTAGTTTAATATTCATTGCTGTTGTTCGAGAAGGTTTTGAAGCGGTTCTTTTCGTTGCTTCCAACCTTCAAGCTGGATTAATGCCTGCAATTGGCGCTGTTGGTGGGTTAGCAGCGTCAGCTGGAGTTGGCGTTATACTCTTCAAATGGGGTATGAAAATTAACATCCGCCAGTTCTTTCAAGTTATGGGGGTGTTATTGGTGCTGATTGTTGCTGGACTAGTAGTAACAGCACTGCAACGTTTCGACGAAGGTTTTGCGAATCTTGCCTTAGCCAATCGTGCCTCGGGTAGTCTTTGTTTCTATTACGAAAGGTTCACCAAAGTTCATTCTTGCATTTTGGGACCAATAGTTTGGAATAGTTCTAAAATTTTGCCAGATGAAGCGTTTCCTGGAATTATTCTCAAGTCTTTGTTTGGTTACACCCAAAATCTTTATTTGGTGCAAGCAGTAGGGTATATAGTGTTTTTAGTAACTGTGGGCGGTTCTTATTTACGTAGTATCATGGCTGGATGTAGAGGTAAAAACCAAAAACTCGGTCAAAAACCTGCTTCAGAAAACAATACCTTTGCTAAAAAAAGAGGATGAAGACAGCTTCGCGTTTATCTACCCCTTATAGAAGCAGGTAAACGTACATTGAAACAACTACCAAATCCTAATTGGCTAGTGACAGTAATTAATCCACCGTGATTTTGGGCGATCACTTGAGCGATCGCCAATCCCAAACCAGAACCACCAGAATTATAAGAACGTGATTTATCTGCTCGCCAAAAACGCTCAAAAACCTTGTCGATATGCTCTGGTGCAATTCCTACGCCTGTATCTTGCACTTCGACATCAACCTGAGAACCGACACGAGTAGTTTTGATTTCAACTATGCCTCCTAATAGTGTGTAATGGAGCGCGTTGTCAATTAAATTAGAAAACAGCCGCGTCAGTTGAGCTGAATCACCCATCAGGTAAAGATTCTCTGTTAACTGAGATATTAAATTAATTTGATTGGCTTGGGCTTGAGGTTTATAAAGTAGCACTAAGTTTTCCAAGATTGACGTTAAATTGAGATTATGCCAATCCCCATTCGGAACTTTATCGGTACGTGCCAAGAACAGTAAGTCTTCTGTTAGACGAGTCATCTGGTTAGTAGCGCTAGCGATCGCCTGAAACTTTTCTGCATCTTTTGGCCCGATTTCATCAGGATATTCTAACGGCAACTCAGCATTAATTTTGATTGCCATCAATGGACTGCGTAGTTCGTGGGAAGCATCAGCAGTAAACTGTTTGAGTCTTTGAAAACTCTCTTCAATCGGTTGCATTGCTTGACGAGTTAGTAAAATTCCGCCAATCCCACTTAGAACCAAAGTTACGATAATCCCACCGCCTAAACCCCAGTCCAATTTTTCTAGGGTTTCATTAAATTCTTCTAAAGATTGGCTCACCCTCACATACCCAACCAACTGATTATTATCGCTATCATGAATTGGTACGGTTACGCCTTGAATAGGAAGTTTACCTGTCTGAATTTGTACCATTTTTTTCGGTAACAAGGGTAAAGTCAAGAAAGTATGTCCTTGTTGGGTAATTAAATTCCCTTGAGGATCAAACCACTGCAATGCTTGATGATGAGCAATGAGGTCTTGTGGACGAAAATCACTTTCTATCTTCAGCCGACCTGCTTCAAATTCTACATTTGTAGCTGCACCTTTTCCTATAGCTGTGAGCTTATCCGTGATTTGTTCAGTCAGACTGCGAGCGAAAACAATTCGGACTGCGAGTGCAAATATTCCTAGCAGTGATGCAAAAACAACTAAGTAAGACAACAATAAATGATACCTAATTCTTTGAAACACATTTTTGTGACTATCAAACTATTGGTCATTAACTGAAATTTAGGCTGAGCCTAATATAAGTAATAATTAAAACGAATATTCTAATTAAGCTATTTTACTGATGTCTTAGACGATAACCAATGCCATACAAATTTTCAATTAAATCTTCTGAACTGCCAGTAGCTTTGAGTTTATTCCGCAAGTTTGTAAGATGAGTTTTGATACTTCCTTCTCCCGAAGATTTATCAAATTCCCATAGTTTGTCAAGGATTGCTGAACGAGTCACAACTTGATTTGGATGTCTTAAAAAATATTCTAATATCATGTATTCTTTAGGAGTTAAGGGCAGAATACTTCCCGCATAAGTAACCTGTTGGCTGACCGGATATAATTGCAAATTACCGTGGATTAAAATTGGTAGCTGCATCTGTGGACTTCTTCGTGCTAAAGCTCTGATACGTGCTGCTAACTCTTTTAGCTCAAATGGCTTGACCAAGTAATCATCAGCACCAGCATCCAGTCCCATAATTTTATCGTCTGTTGTATCTCGTGCTGTCAGCATTAAAATCAGAGCATTAGATGAAGCAGCGCGTAAACGCTGACATAAAGTAATGCCATCTAATTTAGGTAGCATTAAATCTAATAAGATTAACTCATATAATCCTGATTGCGACCATTCCCATCCTTCAAGCCCATCAATTGTGATATCTACAATATGTTGTTGTCTTCTTAGATACTCAGCTAGTGGTTTAGCAATGCGCTCGTCATCTTCAACTATCAAAATTCTCATAATCCTTTGCTTTTAAATTATTAGAGCTTAGTAACACCGAGTAAAGGTTATCTTACCTAAAACCCACAGGGAGCACCCAGTACTGTCACATACTAACGCAAGTTGCTAGTTAGTGTCCCTTAATCGTATCAAAAGAATTAAATAAGATTGTAATATTCAATAATCTTATCAAAAGATTAATACCAAAGTTCCTGTAACTATTAAGAAACTTCCTAAAAGAATTTTCCAATTTAACGGCTCATGAAGAAAAACTACAGAAAACAATAAAACTAATACCAAACTAGATCTATCAATTGGTGCAACAAGTGAGGCTTTACCTTCTTGTAAAGCTTTAAAATAAAAAATCCAAGATAAGCCAGTAGCTCCCCCGGAACATAATAGAAAAAACATAGTTTTTGGGGGAATTGCTGAAAGACTAGCTATACTGCCTTGAGCAAATACAACTCCCCAAGCAATAACTAAAATGACCACAGTTCTGATTGCCGTTGCCAGGTTGGAGTTGACATTTTCAACGCCAACTTTGGCAAATATGGTTGTTAATGCGGCAAAACAAGCTGACAAGAATGCATAGATCCACCATGTGTTTGTGTTGCTCATGATCTTGCTTCCTACTTCACTATTCATTATAGTGGATATTGTATTACGATATCCCGTCTTGACTCCACCATAAATCGAGAAGCTTTGAAGCCTGCCCAATTGGTTGAGATGACTGGGGGCTTAAGATGAAGGTGGGCGAACAAACCTTTGAACACCTTTACCTACGCAGCTACATGACGCGGGTGGAGGGGGAAAATACCTGGTTGCGCCATTATATCTTGCTCTGGTTCTCTCGGGAGCATTATTTGTCGGTTCCACACCTTCAACATCGACTTAAGTGTCGATTCAATTCGCGCCAAGGCGCAAAGTCTGCCGGATAGAGTATTCTATCCGGCGAGCTTTGCGCTCGCACATGAAATATAGAGGATAAAATCATGAGCGCCTTGGTTAATCAACACCCCTATTTTGACGTTGAGTTTGGTATACTCAATGACTTAGCGAATAGACTCCGTACAGCAGGTGCAAAGTTCTCAGGAGCGAAAAGTGGCTTCAAAGCATAGGATAACTTTGGTGAAAGAACCCACTATTGCCACTGTAGAACAAATCATCATTTACACCATGGGGAAGGACAGCATTAACACTCCTGAAGAGTCTAATAATGATATGGTGCAAGTCACAGCTAGCAATTACCGACGCACTCTAAATGAAGGATATTCACCTTTCAAGCTCACTCTCCCAATGGTTCGATAGTTGCTCAGATCATTACTTGGTTGTGCAGTACGATAACCTGCGAAGACCAATGTTACATCGTTCTTATTAAGAAGAGTTACACTTGGCGAATAAACTCGTCCGGCAAACCAAGATTGCGTCTCGCCAACAACTGGAGTATTAGAAGGAATAGTTGTTGGGGTATCGTTAACGTTGACAGTGATCGGAGCAACAGATGCGATGGGATTGTTAATGCCATTAACAATAGTCCAGTGGCGGAGATCTTGGGACTCTGCATAACCGATGTAGTGGAAAGCATCAGAATCAGCATCAAGGCAGTTGCCGCCAGAAAAGAAAAGACCGTAGCGATGGTTAGGAAGCTCGATAATCGTACCACGCGGACCAACATATCGTGTCTGTGTAAGACTGACTGTAGTTGAATCATTGAGTCCAGAAACTGCTCCTAAATCCTTAAAGTTCACGCCATCTTTAGTGGTTGCCAAACGTGGTGTCACAATATCATGATTGGCTGCTCTGCCTGTAGGATTGACACCACACTGCTGAGATTCCGGAAGCGCAGTATCACCAGTATTATCTGCACTTTTTTGTTTTTGCAGATACATAACTAATCTCTCTTTAGCTTTCGGAATTTCGCCAATAATGCCGTCGGGATTAAGCAACCCAGTTGTTCGTTGTGGAACATCCAAAAATTCAGCGACTCCTTGAAGAAGCAACTCTGGTTCTGGATTAAGTTGATGCACTACCAAACCTGATTGATCGATGTTGTCGGCAGAACGATCCAGTGTATAGAGGTAATTTCTTCCTTGAACACGCATGACAAAAGGATGTCCTTGCCCATTATCATCGTTATTAGTATCGCTATCCGAGGCAGGACATTTGTCGCTCAGATCGAGTACCATTCGCTGGAAACTCCAAGTTTTTCCTGCATCGTTTGAAGTTGCGGCGACTATTGCCTCAGTAATATTACGAGGGCGGTAGTCGAAGTATCCTTGCAAGTTATTACCTACTCCCGTTGTCAAAGGGAAGTAGTATGGCTGCATCAATTCTGTGCCGGGATTATTCTGCCGCACGTTGTTTACGCAATATCCTGCTGACGGCAGCGCATTACTTGCCCCTGATTGAGCTAGAGTCCATGGTCCACCAACTATTGACGCTTCAGTTGGCGAGTCATTGGCAGTCCAATTTAAGAATCTATCAGTTGAGCCAGCTATACTACTTGCACCTGATATGCTCAGTACTGTAGCCGCAGTCAGTACTACCCCTGTTATCGCCTTTCGCATAATTATCTACCCTGTTTTTTCCTCGGTAGATTGTTGCATAACTGACATCGTGTTCAGGTTAACAAGAGTTCAAGAATAGGGACTCTTTTGTTTAAAACCATCTCTGTCACTCCTGCAGCTAAATTTGCTCTTCACTGTGTTTGGACAAGGACAAATTGCCCAGGCAAAGTTGACCGAAGAAAGGCAGAGGGCAGAAGGGAAGAATTTATTTTCCATCTGCCAGTATGGGTACAAGCCCCTAAATTTAAGATGTTGTTGGCGAATGAATAAGGGGTCAGGCACCATAGAGGATTGAATTGTTAGAGATAATGAAGAAGAAAAGGTGAAGGTGATAAATTATCGGATAATTTGACGCAGGTGAGAGGCTTTGACCGTCCTCCAGGAGGGGAGCTAAAGCGATTGCCGTAGTTGACGTATTTTGCCAAAAACAATGACATAACAGACATATTATTCTCCCATGAATCCTCTACAGATTGCTATAGTGGCGGTGATAGCAACAAAAGTTATTGCCAAGTGAACGACAAACCCACTGACTACGCCGCCATTATCCGCGCCGCCCACAGTGCAGTGCCAGAACCCCCCGAATGGCTGACTGCGGGTAAGCATATATACTCGAACAGTCATGGAGTCGGGGAAGTCATGGCGGTATTGGGCAAGCGGTTGATTGTAAAGTTTGTTGAAGAGGTTAACCCAACTCAATTTGCAGATTGGGAAGATGCAGTTACTCAAGGAATCATCCAAGCCAGTAACAGTACCTTGGCACACACCACAAGCTTTACAGAAGGCACTGGTTTTGACGCCGCAATTTCAGAACGCATCCAAGAAATTCCCTCCTTAGCATTTCGTGCCATCGCCCAAGAATTTGCCGCATCGATTCAGGCAGTGGATGTCAAAAATTCCACCGCAGGAACTATCTACCCCATACCCGATGATGTACCACCTGTTTTGCGCTCCGGGCTGCACAAGATTGGCATCCATAATATTTACAAACATCAGTTAGAAGCACTGACAAAACTACGTGCTGGTTACGACGTCAGCATCACCACACCGACAGCTTCAGGTAAAACGCTGTGTTATAACCTGCCGATCCTCGAGTCATGCATCCAAAAGCCACAAACAACAGCACTGTATATTTTCCCACTTAAAGCATTAGCCCTTGACCAGATGCGAAAGTTAAGATCGCTCTGTGAGGCATTGCCTAATACCCCCATTAAACTCGCACTGATGACAGGCGATACACCAGTCTCTGAACGGCAGCGCTTGTTTATCCCCAATCCTCCAAATATACTGGCGGTTAGTCCTGATTTACTGCACCACTATCTTTACAACGTGCGACGACGTGAAGAAGGCGAAGGGTGGCGTCGGTTTCTCAAACAATTACGCTATTGTGTTATTGATGAATCACACACTTATGTTGGTGCTTTTGGCGCACACTTTGCCAATCTGATGCGCCGGTTGCTGTTAGCCGTTGATGCAGTCGGTGGTAATTCCCACTCGCTGCAATTTGTCTGTTCTAGCGCCACAATTGGCAATCCCCAAGAAATGGCACTGCGATTGAGCGTTCGGACTCACCAACCCCAAAGAATGCACCTAATTCAACACAGCGGTGCTCCATCAAAGGGACGTACCTTGCTGTCTTTCGTACCCAGCAGTGCCGCTAATGTCGAGGCTGGCAAAATTGTTATTGCTTGGATGCAACAAAATTTAAGTGGGATTGTTTTTTGCAACTCCCGCGCTGCTGTCAAAGGTTTGTTGGGATTAATCCAACGTGAGACGCAACGCCTCGGACTTAGTTATCTGGTAAACCAGGTAGCGGTGTTTTATAGTTCTTTAAGGAGCGATCGCCGTCAGGAAATTATCCACAAGCTAGAGACAAAACAAATCAAGGTGATTATTTCTACATCAAGTTTAGAAGTAGGCATTGATTTACCTGAACTTGATTGCTGTTTAATCCGTGGTTTTCCAGGGAGCTTGATGTCATTTCGGCAACGCGTCGGTAGATCCGGACGCAAACAGCACGGGCTTGTGATTTATTTACCATTGGCACAAAACCCCATTGACGTATTTTACGCCCAGCATTCAGAACAGCTGCTCTCAGGAGAAGTAGAGCGTGCTGCTTTTAACCCAGATTATCCGACAATTTTAGGAAAACACTTAGAGTGCGGTTGCATAGAAAGTGGTGTCTTGTTAAAGGAACTTAACAGTAGATTTGGAACTGTTGCTAGTGTCATTGCAGATTCATTATTGCAACAAAATAAACTTTTCCTCAGCGCTAAAGGCAAGCTCTGGGGACAAGGTTATCCACATAAAGAGATTAATCTGAGAAGCAGTACCCAAACTTCAATTTCTTTGATTGACAAGCATTCGAGGGAAACTTTAGAAAGTATGTCTCTCTCTCTTGCCCATCGAGAGGTATTTCCTCAGGCAATATATATGCTGCAAGATGAAAGCGGTGAGTTAACAGCTTACCGCAGTGAAAGTCTGGATGAACAAAAGGGAGAAGCGGTACTGGCATTTTTAGGTAAAGATACTGATTTATTTACAGAAGCTGAGTCGGAATTAGATATCCAACCACTTTCCAAGCTTGGAGAACATAAAATTATTCCTACCAATATTCAAGATGGAAGGGTGCGTTTAACCTTGGTTTGGGGAGAAATTACAACAGCTGTTACAGGTTATCGCCAAAAGAAGCGTAGTTACGGAATGACTTGTACAAATGTAAACTGCCGTAACCACAAAAAACCATTAGAAGGGAAAACTTGTGCCTCTTGTAAACGTCCCCTGAAGAGTGCCGAAGTGATCAAGCTTCAATCAGAAGTTACGTTCTCAGAACCATACATTACCAAATATCAAGCACCTTGCGTAGTGGTGGAACTCAATAAGCAATTAGTTGAAGCACTCTCTAACCAAGTTAATTATTACAAAAAAGAAATCATCGCTTCTACAGAAGGCGAAATTCCCGAAAAATTTAAAGCTTTGTGGAGTAGTTCTGCTGATTATATCGCATTGCATAGCATCCAACACCAAATATTTAAAGCTGTACCGTTGGTGATTTTATCCTCCAGTCTTGATGTGGATGGCATCGTTACGCAAAAAGAAGGGAGAACGCTTGCTTATTTTTTTGACACTTGTGCAGGTGGTAATGGGGTAGCAGAAGCTCTTTTTGACGACTTACCCAAGTTTGCCACAGCATCTTCTGTACTAGCAGGAGAATGCAATTGTGAAACAGGTTGTCCAAGATGTCTGCATTCAATGGGGTGCCCACAGCAGAATGCAGGCTTGCACAAAGATTTGGGTTTGTTTTTGTTAGATGCTATTAGCCAAGAAGTACCGCACGATTTCTAGTTCATCGGTCAAGATTACAGGTATCTGGGTTATAGGGGTGATCTGCTACCTCATCTCAAGAGAAACAGCTACTTTTGTCTTCGATTTCAAAAGTTTGTGGTTGATTGACTTTTTTGGTTGAGCACTTTGTCCTGCCGTCACATACTCGATTACGAGATTAATGGTATTTTATTTTTGCACAAACTCCTTTATCGCAATCGGGATATAAGCTATGACACTCAATATATATTTACTGCGACATGGAGAAACTACTTTTAGTCAAAGTGGTAATTTCTGCGGTGAAACTGATGCGGAGTTAACATCCGAAGGGATGCAGATGGCATCCAGTTTTGCCGATGTTTATCACAAATTGAAGTGGGAAGCGGTTTATGTTAGCCCAATGAAGCGCACAATTGCAACTGCCAAACCATTTTGTGATGCTATCGGTATGGATATGCAGTTGCGTGACGGACTTAGAGAAGGTAGTTACGGCGAATGGGAAACTAAGAGTAAATTGTTTGCCCAAGAGAATTATGCAGAAAACTATGTAAAATGGTTGACAGAACCCGCTTGGAATGCACCACTAGGTGGAGAAACAGCGGTAGATATTGCTAACCGTTCTATACCTGTAATTGCTGAAATTCAAGAAAAACATCCCCAAGGTAATGTTTTAGTAGTATCCCATAAAGCCACGATTCGGATTATGCTTTGCAGTTTACTAGGAATTGATTTGGGACGTTATCGCTATCGGGTAAATATTTTGACCGCGTCGGTAAGTATGGTTAAATTTGACGTTCATGGTCCTTTGTTAGAAATATTAGGCGATCGCCATCATATACCCGATCATATTCGCTCTCGTCCGGGAACATAATAATCGCTACTAGTACAGTAAGGATTAGAGCAGATATGGGATTCCCATATCTGCCGCTAAGGCTTGCCAGTAGGTCATGATATTTTCGTGGACATATCAAGAAACCTTCACTCCTCTTCATGAATAAAATATAGCAATCCTATTTGATTTACCCTGACTATTGCTTGAGCGAACGAAAAGCCCATCTATGCTAACTTATACGTAAAGTTGGATTGTAGATTATGAGTCACGAACACATCAATCAACCAGGACTCGTCTTGACACCAGGACCATTCGGGTGGTGGGACTCTGAACGGGTTTCTTCGCCACATGTCTTGCATTGTGCTGATGGAACTTGGAAAATGTGGTACTACGGTCGAGATGCCTCCTTTGATAGACAAATAAATTTGCCTACTGGTCGCTGTGGTTTAGCAATTTCTACTGACGGCATTGGTTGGCAACGCGTACAAGGACCATTAACAATGGGCGCTGTCTTTGAACCTCACCCAGATCCTAATCGGTTTGATTCAGCCCATGTTGGTGTGAGCAATGTATTCTTTGACGATAATCTTTATTGGATGTGGTACTTTGGCGGAGACGCTACGGTTGTTGATTCGGGAAAGTTTAAAGCTAAAGGGTTAAAAATGCGCCCTGGTTGTGCCATTTCGCGTGATGGTATAAATTGGGTACGGATAGAAGGTACTTATCAAGGAGCTTTGCTAGATTTGGGTAAAGCGGGGGAGTTTGATGCATTGTTCTGTGCGTGGCCCCAAGTACTGCCTGATGATGATGGAACTTGGAAATTGTACTACCACACCTTAAACCCGGACAAAGGATTTTTAGTAGGTTTAGCTGTATCTACAGATGGTTTACGTTGGGAGAAAGTCGGTCAGATTTTAGAACCTGGTGAGTCTGGAAGTTTTGATGAAAGAGGCATTGGTACGCGCAATGTCCTCAAAATAAATGGACAATACGTCATGTTTTACGAAGGTGTAAACAATAGTGGTTATCACTCCATTGGTCTAGCCATTTCTGACGACGGTATTCATTGGCAAAAAGATCAAGGCGACCAACCAGGAGGCTCTGTGTTTTCCCATGCCGAAAAGGGTTCTGGTCGTTGGGATGCACGAGCAATCGGTACACCTTGTGTAGTGCCAATGAACGATGGTAGTTTTCGTATGTACTATATTGGCGCTAACGAAGGTGGCCATGATGAGCTATCGTCACAGCACCAAATTGGCTTGGCTGTAAGTGCCGGCGCAAATTTTCGCTCCTGGCATCGCTGGGGAGAGTGATTGACTTCTCCCCATTTTAAAAAACGGGGAAACAAGCGCGGTTGTTGCTACGCGGTCTAAAGACACGCTCCGCAACGAATTGCGAAATGTTTTCTTTAGGCAAAGTTGTTTAAGACGTTCAATCTAAGAAAATTTTTGAACCACGGCTCGAGAGTGCCGATTTTGGTGCATCTCGATACGTCGTTTCCTCAGCAATGGAAATGTCTGGTTAGATTCGCTTCCCAATCAGCTTCAACGCTTGGTAAAGAAGAAAGTTCAAAGCTGGAGTACTGTGATGATTGCCAGATGTCTTATGGGTTTGTTTGTCAGTTATAGGTTTTGGGCATTTACGTCTATAAAATTTTACTAACTAATATATATAATCAGTGAAAATACTGCTTCAATTTATTAAACTATGAAAAGACAATATTTTAAGCTATATAAGGCTTGTAAGTTTTTGTTTGCAACGAAGGAGAAGTTTGAAAAATGATTAACGTGAGTTACGAATTTGACCAAGCTATTCTCCCTGTAGGCTCTCTACTAAAGACTAATATTCTCATACGTTTTCGTGCTGACATAGCTGAATCTCCCCGACGAAACCTTAATCTTTCGCTTGTAATTGACCGCTCAGGCTCTATGGGAGGTGCTCCTTTGTATCATGCACTCAAAGCAGCAGACTCTGTCGTAGAGCAACTTAAGCCAGAAGACATTCTCTCTGTGGTTGTTTACGATGATGTAGTTGACACTGTTGTACCACCCCAGCCTGTGACTGATAAGGCGGCGCTGAAGAATTCTATACATGCGGTTAGCGCAGGTGGGCTGACAAACTTATCGGGGGGATGGCTCAAAGGTTGCGAATATGTGAAGAAGCAACTTGATCCGCAAAAAGTCAACCGTGTTCTCCTCCTGACTGATGGTCACGCCAATATGGGGATTCAAGACTCTAAGATACTGACAGCAACATCAGGGCAAAAAGCTGAGGAAGGCGTGATCACAACTACTTTAGGTTTTGGCCAGAGTTTCAATGAAGACCTGCTGATCGGTATGGCAAGAGCTGCTAATGGCAACTTCTACTTTATTCAGAGCATCGACGAAGCAAGTGAAGTGTTTAGCATTGAGCTAGACTCTCTCAGGGCCGTAGTGGGTCAAAATCTCAACGTGACACTTGAGTTGGCTGATGGTGTCAGGTTGGTAAATGCTTTAAGTCTTGCTAAAGTCAGCCAGAATGACGTAGGTCAAACAGCGATCGCATTGGGAGAACTTTACGAAGGGGAAGACAAACTTCTGGGATTGAGTCTGGAGATCTTAAGATCTGTGGTTGGCGACTTACCTGTGATGAAGTTGCATTACAGCGCTGATGTTGTCGAAAATGACGTGATTCAAAGCGTGTCAGGTACAACAGATATCATCGCTAAGGTTGGCACAGTCGAGGAAGCCGCTTTTGCCTCTACAAGTCATATCATTCTTGAATTGAGCCGCCTGACTATCGCTAAAGCTAAAGAAACTGCCCTTGAGGAAGCAGAACAAGGCAGACATCAAGAAGCTGAACAAATTCTGCGGGCTTTGGTAAATGATCTCCGAAATCAAGGGTTAAACGAAAATTTTGAAATCGCTGAGGAAATCGAGCAACTGGAATATTTCTCTGGTCAAATCGCTCAAAAAGCTCTAAGCAATGCCGGACGTAAAGAACTGCGAGATCAGAGTTACCAGACGATGACACGCAATCGTAGCGATTTGGTGGGGCGCGGTGTCACAGTAGGCTCGGAAATAACATTTTTTTCCATGATGATGCTCCACTACAAACGCGATCGCTCTGCTCAAGCAATTGGGAACATTAAAGGTCTCTACTCCCCAACTTGATGACACTGTCGGCAAAATTTTTATACTACAATTATAATACAGTATAAAATTTGTAATACGATTAGTTGTCGGCGCTCTAAAAATTATCTTAATTTGAAGATGCTAGATAAAATTGCTTTGCGGCGTTTGCTTGCTTACGTTAATCATTCTGGACAAAAAGACTTGTTCCAGGCTAAGGTTTTGGAATTTGAATTGGGTCAGTTAGGCGTGAAGGTAAAAAATATTGATAAATTTACCTCGACGACTAGAGAACAGTTTGAAACAGTATTGAGTGTCCTAAAAGAGATGCGCGGCGGTGATGTAAAGTATGTGCCGTTGTTCGCTCGCTTTCCAGACGATTTGCCAAATGATGGTGAATACCTGATAAGGAGAGTTTTAGGTTTCTTTGGGTTAAACACTTTTATTGACAGTTCCCAGTTTGGGGCAGATCCGATTACCCAAATGCAACAGAATGACCTTTGGCTAGCAGCTGTGAAAGCGCAAGCAGCACGGTTGAATGATACTCACACTGAATGGATTATACTAACCATAGTGAGTCAAGATGAAGCTTTTCAACAACTGGAAAAATGGGCGCTTGACTTACTGTACGGGGCAACATCTGTCAATGAAGCGCTGTGGGATGATATTTTTACCATTTTGAGTCAACTCAATGTAGGCGTAGACATGGGAAAAATCCGGGTGAAGGAAACCGTGGCAAGGTTGGCAGCGCACCAATGGCAACAGTGGAGCAAGATCACCGTTAAAACTCCAACTGACTTGCTACGGATGTTTGCCTTTATTCAAGGTCAAGATGTTTCTCTAGCAAAGCCTGTAGACCTCAAGGGGTTGAAACTTTCCAAACCCCAACGTCGGGAAGTCCTGAGCTTTCTCAACAGGTGCCCAGCTCTAGCAGAAGACCTGTTGCGTTACAAGGGACTATGGGTGTCATTATCTAAATGGTTGCATCCTGGTGATTTTGTTCTTCAGTTTCCCACGGTAGTAAAAGCATTTGATGACCTCCGAAACGGGCGAATCAAGAGTTATGAATCTCTGGTAATTAATTCACCTGCCGAGCGTCGCATTGATCATCTTTTGGAACGCCCTTCTGTGATGCTGCGTAAACTGACCTGGTTGCTGAAAGAATACCAATCAAAGGTTTTGGCTGATACGCTGTATGATTTATCAGATAAAGTTACAACTTTGCCGCTTTCTCTTTTAGTAACTGCCTACTTTGCTATTAAGTATAACGGCGATCGCTTCGCCATCAATAAGAAAGGTAAACCCCACACTATTAAGAAGCGGGAATCGCTTGGTGATATATCTCCCGTCTTAGAAGCTCTAGATACCTTGATTCTAACCCAGCTGCGTGGCAGCAAAAAATGGGACAAAGTATGGATAGACCCGGCGATTAATAAGCTGGTGCTGCCGTTACAGGCAAGAAAGCAGTCTGATGGATTGCTCAACCTGGCACGAGGTTCCCGTATTTCTTTAGCTGATGGTGGCGTTGTGAGATTGTTTGTGTATTGGCATCAAAGTACTTATATAACAGATTTAGATCTCAGTGTGATGAAGTTAGACCAAGATTTCAAGTTTGCAGGTCATATTGGCTGGAATAACTACGGAACGGATAAAGACATTGCCCATAGCGGTGATATTCAATCCGCTCCGCTTGGCGCGGCTGAGTTCATTGACCTGCGGTTAGCAGCACTCACATCCGGTTATATTTTGCCATCGATTATCCGGTATGCAGGAGAAGGATTTTCAGATATGAAGGCTTGTTATGCAGGTTGGATGAACCGAGAAAACGTTGGATCTGACACGCAGACTTTTGAGCCAAAAACTGTGGCTCAAAAGGTTAACGTAAATCTTGATGGCAGGGCTTGGATTCCCTTTCTACTAGATGTGACGACAAGAGAGGTTGTTTATGTTGACCTTTACTTTGCAGGGAGAAACACGATTGAGAGTAACGAGCATTTCCCCTCTCTGTCAGCTGCGTTGGCATCTTACTGGCAGGCAAAACCGACTTTTGGGGCCTTAGCTCACTGGTATGTTCGCGCAAACTATGCTACTCTGGTAGATAGAAAAAATGCTTTGACAACAATCGGTATAACCGATGACTGTAGCATTAATGTATTAAAGCTTGTGGGCGAAGGGGTTACTTCCTTCTAAAATCATTTTGTTATTCAGTAACCCCACTTTCCCACTTCAAGAATAAGACACCATACATCCTAAAATCGTAGGACGATAGAGGTCGTATTGATACTTTCTTCAAAAATATTTTTATTAGTAGTACGATTCTATGGAATCAGGCTCTTTTTACCTTGAAAGTATGAGCTAGCTCATAGTAACCTACTGTTCAAAGCATTAAATTGGTATTATTCAAAACGAATTGGGGTGAAAGAAACCATGATTAGTCAACAAACGATAGATATTGTTAAATCTACAGCACCTAGCTTGAAAAAGCACGGTCAGCAAATCACAAGTCGGATGTATGAAATTATGTTTCATAAGTATCCAGAGGTTAAAAAACAGTTTGATATGTCTGCACAAGCAAATGGTTCTCAGCCTGCAAAGTTGGCTACAGCAGTTTATAGCTATGCCACTCAAATTGATAATCTACCAGCTCTTAAGGTCATGGTAGAAAGGATTGCCCATCGGCATGTTAAAACCCATGTTTTACCAGAAGAATATCCGATTGTAGGAGAGCATCCTTGACAGGTTAAGGAAATTGCACATTTGTCAAGAGGGTGCAGGAAAAGGG
>JAQYWO010000138.1 GCA_029379215.1 Rhizonema sp. PD37 | reverse complement strand
ACATTGCAAGTAAGTGAGGTACAACGCTCTCGGTCTAAAAGCTAGACAGAAAGACATTTTTACTTCTGACGAATGACTCCAGACGAATGTATTCTGCTGTATGATGCAGAGCCAGAGGTGAATGTTGAATGGAGAAACTAGGGCGGTATTGGCAGCTTGTGCAACAGATGCTTCTGGAGTATGGCAAAAGGAAGTCAGCTTACGGGGATATTGAGGTTGAGACGATTTTCGCTCCTGAGCTTGATCATTACCAAATCGTTTATGTTGGTTGGGATCAACAGGATTAGACATCTATTGGAAATGACCTAGAGGCGAAAGGCTATTCGCCCCTAATTTCAGTCGCCATTCATGCGACAGTTTACAGAATATACAGTGATTTAGCTCTAAAGCAAAGATATTAATTGGGAAATTGTAGAAGTACACAGATAAACATAGATCCCCGACAACTTTTACGAAGTCGGGGATCTGAGTTTTGCGTTGAGTTAATAAAATCGGTTAGGGTTGGGGCTGTGGCGCGTTAGCCGATCGCACATTGCCTAAAAGTCGATCGCGAATTCCTGTCAATTGTTCTTGAGTGTTAACAGGTGATCGCGGCGGTGGTAATTCAGTATTTGGCCAATTTGATAAATCATTGCACGGACATAACTCCGAAGGCATACCTACACTCCGTATAGGTATAGACATACTACAACGGGCGCAGTCCGTAATTTCCCATACTGGCGATAGCAGTTCTGCTATCGTTTCTTGCGTACCTTCTAAATAACAATGCTCTCCTGCTGACACAATTTTTAGCCAGCACTCTTCAAACTCATCACTGTAGCGATCGCCTACAATGACCTTATGTGGCTTTAAGGTTGCCGCACCGTTGTTTATGATCACCTTCTTACCAAGTTGAAACCAGTAAGCTAGGTATGTTTTAACTTCTTGTTTAGATGCCATACCATAATTTTATATTTAATTTTTTGGTTCTAGAATATATTATCTTAAATAAATAATTAAGAGTTAATGGTGAGCGTAAATCTGATTAAAAACTAAAACTAAAGTCATCAACAGTGAATTGACCATCAAAAGCGCAGAAGGTAACAGTATGGATATTTTTGGCGGATACTGATATCAAAGTATTGGGTGGTACAGTAGAGTCAGAATTTGCCAGATTAGCTCCTGATAATACAGCCTGGGATAGAAGTTGGCAATCTCCGTCGTATGCTGAAAGCACTAACCTTTGGGAACTTGTGACAACAGCACTTACAGATTGAACGGGTTGCAAGAAAGTTGCTTCTAAAAATCCACCCTTAGGCGCTCCCATCAACACTAATGTCCCGGAATTCTTAGGAAATGCTGGGTTTGAGGGTTCTATTGCTATACAGTTGCTAAAAACGACACCGTATTGTTTGTATTGTTGCTCTACTGTTTCAAAACACTTCAAATTTTCTAAATTTAAAAAAGTCCATCTTGGTACAGTGTCGTCCAGTTCAACGATTTCATCTACCTGGAGCGAAGCTGGTGTTCTTTGGATATCAAAGTTGTTAAACACAAACGTAGAGTCTTCAAAATTTAGTTCTGTGTCCGATTGAAGACTAATCTGCTTCACCATTACACCCCGCTTAATCATTGCCTTAATAATAATTAGGTTGCTATTTACATTTCCGAAGTTATTCAACTAGCAAACAGCTTGATAAGTAATTAAAGCTGTTGGTTAATTCATATGAGCGTTGTCAGTGTTCCTGACGTTCAAACTTATCAGTAATGTTTCTGATAGGCTATCATAAAAAACTAGTAAAGGGGTCTCACCCCTCAGTTATAGCTGCTACCAGTATAACTCTTGCTAGCGTGACGCTTGAGAGCAAAAACAGCCTGTAAGGCTGAAAAAAAATCACTAAATCTTTACAAGTAAACCTAAGATTTCATATTTTCTTATTAAAGAAGCGAAAAACCAGCAGATATTACATTTAATCTATCTGTGGTAATAGCTGAGTAAAAGGAGAAATGAGAAAATAACTATAGACTGTGGACTATTGATTATTACTTATGTTTCAGCCACCAGGATTCGAGCAACGCTCTGTAATTACCTCTTTAGGTAGAATGGTGTACTATACTGCCGCTAGCTCACCTTGGCAGGAAGATACGATTAGTACAGAGAAAGAAACTTTAGTGTTCCTACACGGCTTTGGTGGGGGTTCATCGGCTTATGAGTGGTCAAAAGTCTACCCAGCATTTGCCAGCGAATATCGCATTATCGCGCCAGACTTGATCGGTTGGGGAAGATCGGAACATCCAGCGCGTGATTATAAAGTCGAAGATTATGTGACAACGATTCGAGAGTTTTTGCAGCAAACTTGTCAGCAGGCAGTCACAGTCATTGCATCTTCTCTCACAGCAGCGTTTACCATTCGAGTCGCGATCGCCTACCCTGAATTATTCAAATCCCTGATTCTCTCAACACCAGCTGGGCTTTCCGACTTCGGCGAAGATTACTCGCGCAGTTTCTTTGCTCAGATAGTCAAAGTTCCTCTGGTTGACAAATTACTATATAGTACTGGTATTGCTACGACTAACGGTATTCGCAGTTTTCTAGTAGAACGGCAATTTGCTCAACCGAGTCGAATCTACGAGGAAATTGTCGAAGCTTACCTAGAATCAGCACAGTTTCCAAATGCTGAATACGCAGCACTTTCTTTTGTACGCGGCGACTTGTGTTTTGATTTGTCACTTTACATTCAACAGCTGACAACTCCCACTACTATCTTTTGGGGACAACAGTCTCAATTTACCGGTCCGGAAATTGGTCGCCGCTTTGCCCAAATGAATCCGCGAGCAATCCAGATGTTTCAACAGCTAGACAATGTCGGTCTAACACCTCAGTTGGAACTACCAGCAGTGACAATTGGTTTAATCCGAAAATTTTTACATTTGCTAAATCAATCACCGGAACAGTACTGAGTAACGAGTGCTGAGGAAAAAGTAAAATTAATTGCACGAGCACACTGTTGAGAGTGAGAAACAAGACCCCCGATAACTCTTTCAAAGTCGGGGATCTGAGTCTTGCGTATAGTTTGCTATACTTTAGGAGAAAAGATGGCAAGCGGTTCTATGCAGTCAGCGACCACAAGTCCAGTCCGTTGGACGACTTCTGACCTAAAAATTTTTGAGGGCGATCGCGTTAATCGCTACGAGATTATTAACGGAGAACTGTTTGTGACCAGAGCACCAGATTGGAAGCATCAAGCAGCTTGCATCAATATTGGGACAGTTTTAAAGCTATGGTCAGATGAAAGTGGTTTGGGTCAACCTGCCGTTACCCCTGGCATCGTTTTTTCAGAATCAGATAATGTTATTCCTGATGTTGTCTCTTGCAAGTCACGAACGTTTAAAACAACTACTGAATGAAGCAGGACATTTAACCGCCGCACCAGAATTGGTGGTTGAGGTGTTATCTTCGGGAAAGAAGAATGAATCTCGCCACACAGAAGCCAAGTTGAAGTTGTACTCCTCGTTGTTGATTATAAGCCATCATTTTGAAGCCATTCCAGTCGCCTCCAGAACCTTGAGCTATCGCTTTTTTCATCCGCTGACGATAGGCTGAGTCAAGATATTTGCCAAAGTAAAAGTATTTACGGACTTGCCCAGTGAGGGTAAATCCCGAGTAAAAGTCGATGCCTAAAGTATGTGCGTTTATAGGAGCATCAGCATCTTCAGATTGCAGAAAGGCGATCGCTTTTTCTTGGTTCCCAGCCAGAAAATCAATCATTGCCCTTGGGTACGATTTCTTTTCGTTTTCTTGAGATGTATTTCCGTAATTACTTCCGGCTATTTTTGTAATAACTTCCTTTGAGTGCTGCTGAAACTCTGCTTCCATCTGTTGTGTCCATTGATGTTCTGCCTTCACCTGAGTACAGCTTAAAAGAAGATATATTAAGCAAAAGATAATCGCTTTGATAGTATTTTGTTTCATCTTCTACCAATTTTGTGTGAAGTTAGATAGAAACAATTCTTATCTATCAAGGCTTTGGATCAGTTAATTATCTGTAGCTTCATAATTAAATGGTATTACATTGTCAGGAGTTAGGAGTCGTCCATCAGAATTACGAATTTGGAAGTTGTAGAGATACTTCTAATCAAAGCGTCTCTACAACTCAGCCTCCTAACCTACGCTTTGTCCTTAATTCTTATGTCAATGACGGTAGCGTTAAAATTGTAATTAAACCCATCTAACTCAATAGGAACTCCAATTTTCAGCTTACTTGGACCAATAACTGGACCATTATCAGTGATTTGTGCTTTACCTGCTAAAGTCAAAATCATATCTGTACTAAAATTGTTGGTTTTCGGATCGGGTATCTCTTTGACGGTACCATTGGGTTGAGTAACTAATATTGTTTTAGGCAGTGGTTGAACTGATTGAATCTCAATGGCACCATGAGGTTGATTGCGGATAATAATATTTGTTTTGTTACCTTTTGTTAACGACTGGCTGAACAAGTCTTGAGGGTTGCGGACATTCAATCCCCTGACAAGTAAATCTACTTCAATAGGCTTCATGATATTGCCTTGGGCGATAGAACCAGATCCCCCAGGGAAGACAAAGATGCCAAATATAACTAGTAAAATTACGAGTGCGGCACCTAAATCGAGGATGTTAAGCTTGCCGAATAAGCGACCTTTGGAATCTAAAATAGCCATAACAATTTTTCCCGGATTCAGAACAGAGTAATTGATTGTAGTAGCACAGGTTTGCATGGGGATGCGGCTCTATTCCTGAAAATTTAGGAACTTAACAGCAGTAGGGGTTTATAGTCATGCGACAGTCTATCACAAGTTACAAAATTCGCAACTGAGTAGTCAGTTGGTATTTCTAATCGCTAAGCTGCCATAAAGTCAAGCAGCGAAGTTCAAAATGCAACTTATTAAGCTTCAAATCCGTCCCATTATCTTACTTTCTCACTCAAGCATTTTCAGACCGGATTATTTATGAATTGGAAACGCTTTGCTGTAAAATCCCGGTTTTTTCCAAGTCGCTGGTTCTATCCGTTGATAACGGTGATCGTCGCCTTGGGTATTTGCCTCAACACACCGTTGCCATCCCGTGCTTTCGACTGGTTGCCTATACTTCAGCAGGGATTTCAGGCAATACAACTTTCTAATATATCAGATCGTCAGGAAGTTGAGCTGGGCAAGCAGATAAATCAGCAGCTTGTTAGCAGTAATATTAAGCTTTACCGCGATCCTGAGGTGAATCGCTATGTACAACAAGTTGGTCAGCGCTTGGTAGCTGATAGCGATCGCCCCAACCTCCCTTATACTTTTCAAGTCGTTCAAGATAACAGTATAAATGCTTTTGCGACTATGGGTGGTTATGTTTACGTTCACACAGGTTTATTGAAAGCTGCAGACAATGAAGCGCAACTAGCGAGTGTTCTCGGTCATGAAATGGGTCACATCGGTGGGCGACACGCGATCAAACAGATGCAGCAAACTGCTATCGAAAATGGTCTGTTAACAGCATCTGGATTAAACCGTTCTCAAGTGCTACAACTTGGTGTACAAGTCGCACGAAACCTTCCGCGCAGTCGCAAAAATGAATTTGAAGCCGATCAAAGAGGATTAAGAACTTTGGGACGCACTGGTTATGCCCAATCTGAGATGGTTTCCTTTATGAAAAAACTTCTCAAACTACCTGCAGCCGGTCCCGCATTTTTAAGCAACCACCCTGCAACAGGTGATCGCGTTGCTGAACTTCAACGCGAAATTAACCAACGACCTACTAATGGGAGTCAAGGGTTAAATGATGGTGCTTATAAAACAAGTATTCAAGCATTACTTAATTCCTGAAGTTCGGGGATGATTCTTCTCATCTTCGCTTGCCGCGCTCAACACCGATCTTAGCTGGATTAACAGTTGTCACAGCTTCTTGTAAGGGTATGGTGCGGAGGCTGTGATGCTTGAGGACGTTGACTTGATAAACAATCCAATTTGTGACATCAAGTCCTGTTAACCAGCCACTACGAGGATGATAAGCACCAGTATCTATGTCCAGCCAACCCTGTCCTTTTGCCAGTTTACCAGGAGTTACGCCAGGTAGAGTAAAGGTAATCGTATGACCAACGATAATTAGCTTATTGGGGAAGTAGGGCTTATCAATACTGTGAAATCTATCTCGCACCCAGCAAAGCTCTTCTGCAGTTTGTTCAGCCAAGGGAATTGAAGGGTCAACACCAGCATGAGCTAACCAGATGTCCCCCAGATCGAGATATATGGGCAGCGCCTGGAACCATTCCACATGATCCTGAGGTATTGCAGCTTGTTGGTAACTAGCAATTGTTGCGTAACCCCCACCCTGAAGCCATGCTTGTACTGCTGGGTTGGGGATGTTGGAGTTAGTCAGAATGTTTAATAACATCTGCTCGTGATTCCCCAGCAGACAAGAGTAAGGACTTTGCTTGACAAAATTAACAACATGTGCACTTTTGGGACCACGATCAATTAAGTCTCCAAGAAAATAGACTTGATCGTCAGAATTTGGAGCGATCGCCTCCAACAGTGTCATTAAGCCATCGTAATGACCGTGAACATCCCCAATAATAATTCGGCGGTGGCTAGTTGCGCTCATCAGAATAAACACTTGCGATAATTTTGTCTATGATGAATGCTACAGTCTAAACTATTTTAATTCCGTGAATTACCTTCACGACTCCCTTCGTACCAGAAGAATACCTAATTTATTTAACCGCCCCGTATACTTGCTGTACGGGGTACTAACGACAATAGTACAAGCTTTACAATTGTGAATTCGCTCTGATAATTTTTTCAGCATATGAGCATTAAAATTGTAACAAATTTGTGACTGATAGTTTGGTTTGACTTTGATAACTTGTCCAGAGGCTTTACAGTACGAGCCTGCTTGCTGATAAAAGTGATAGGATTGAGCTTGTATAGTTTTATATTGATATCGCTCTTGCCAATTTTAATAGCCTATGACTTCAGTTATACAAGTAGGTGATCGCAAGATTGTTGCTGATGAAATCATTTCCTTGCTTAAGCAGTATGGAATACTACCGCAGTTAGTTCGAGAAATGATCATCGACCATGCACTTGCTGATTTCCCTTTGACACAGGAAGAAACTATGCAAGCTTATAAGCAATTCTACCAAGAGCAAAAGCTGAATGCGGAAGTAGAATTACAAACATGGTTAGAAGCACGAGGGTTAGAACGTAAACACTTAGATTACTTAGTCACACGTAATATCAAACTGGAACGTTTTAAGAAAGCGACTTGGGGAGATAACCTGGATTCGTACTTCCTTAAACGCAAGCCACACTTAGATAAGGTCATTTATTCTCTGATTCGGGTTAGTGATATTGGGATTGCACAAGAGCTTTACTTCCGAATTCAAGAAGGAGAACAATCGTTTAGCGATCTTGCTCGCGAGTATTCTCAAGGACCTGAAGCTCAAACAGGAGGTACGCTAGGTCCAGTGGAGCTGGGAATTCCCCATCCAGTCTTAGCAAATATGCTGGCGTCAAGTCAGTCAGGTCAGCTTTTACCACCTGCCCGATTAGGAGAATGGTTTGTTATTGTACGGGTAGAAAAGTTTCTGCCAGCTCTGTTAGATGAGGCAATGCAGCAGCGACTGATAAATGAACTGTTTGAAAATTGGCTACAAACTCAGGTAAAAGAGTCTTTTCAAAAAGATTTACTTGTCTCTAGCGTGAGAGAGTAATATCTGGTCACTGCTATATATTGACTAATTTATTAAGTAGATTCTGCTCTTGGAGTGACAAGAAGCAGGAGCGCAAAAATGGCAGAGTATATTAACAGAGAATGAAGAACACATAGCTCAGAATTCAAGATTTAATGAGAAGTAAAGTGAGTAGAATACAGGCACAAACATAGGACGGAAAAAAGCGATGGTCCGTCAATATTTGTGACTTTGTCTGAATTTTTTCCAGAAGACGTGCGTTTACTCTGGGTATAAGTCTCCCATCAAATCGCATTTTCTTGATAGTCTACAATTAATGACGGGTTTGGATCCTTCATTAAGTGTATATGTTTGTTCTAAGTTCTTCTTCACTATTATGCTGAATTTTCCAGTTTATGCAAATTGATCACGTTCACTTCTATGTAGAAGATGCCAAAGCGTGGCGAGATTGGTTTGTCAGCCATCTGGGTTTTCAAGTGGTGGCAAATTATACTCTGCCAACAGAAGACTCATCTCACACCTGCACAGAGGTTGTAAAAAGTGGTTCCGTCTACTTTGTGCTATCTTCACCAGTGTTATCCATGAGTCCAGTGGCTGAGTTTCTGCGTCAGCATCCCCCTGGTGTGGCAGATCTCACTTTTCGTGTTGAAGATGTAGAAGAGAAGATCGCAATTGCTGCAGATCATGGGGCAAAAATTATACAGCCAGTCCAACAACACCAACAGGGAGAAACTTGCATCAAGTGGGGAAAAATTGCTGCTTGGGGTTCTCTGACACATACTTTGATAGAAAGAGAGGAAATAACTTCTCTATCCTCTTCATCGTCCCTCTCTTCTCCCTCTTTTGTGACGGCTATCGATCACGTTGTACTGAATGTGGCAGCTGGTGACTTAGAGTCAGTCGTGGCTTTATACGAAAACATCCTTGGTTTTCAGCGCCAGCAAACGTTTAAAGTTCAAACTGAGCGCTCTGGTTTACACAGCCAAGTCATGGTGTCGCGTAACGGCACTATACAATTGCCAATTAATGAGCCTGCTTCAGCTAATTCCCAAATTCAAGAGTTTCTCGATGTGAACAAGGGAGCTGGTATTCAACATATCGCTTTGCGTACAGACAGGATCATTCATGCAGTCGCGAGATTTCGCGACTGCGGTTTATCCTTACTCCCAGTCCCCAAAAGCTATTACTCTGAAGTTTTACAACGACAAGAACTTCCTCTATCTGGTGAGGAATTCCAAGCGATCGCCCAACAGGGAATTCTTGTAGATTGGAGTCAAAACACTCCTCAAGCACTATTACTGCAAATTTTCACTCAGCCCATTTTCGGAGAGCCTACCTTTTTCTTTGAGTTTATTGAACGTCGATTTCAGGCTCAAGGCTTTGGTGAAAGAAACTTTCGTGCCTTGTTTGAAGCAATCGAACGAGAACAAATCAAAAGAGGTCATCTGGTTGATTCTGGTTCTTGAATTCCAAAAATCGAGTGAAATTGACGTGGTATTCTATATATTTAGTGAAAATTCCTTAAAATTATGTTAAGAATTATTACAGACTTTGATGGTCCAATTATTGATGTTTCTGAACGTTATTACCGCGTTTATCAATATTGTCTCTTGGAAACTCGACGCTCAAACCAGGAGGTGCAACAACTAACCAAAGCGGAGTTTTGGCAGTTAAAGCGATCGCGAACGCCTGAAAAACAAATTGCTCTTATTTCCCTTTTAGATGAAACACAAGCACAAGATTTCGCGCATTTGAGACGACAAACCATAAATACAGAATCGTACTTCGAGTACGATACGCTTGCGACTGGCGCGGTAGACGCACTCCTGAAAATTCTAGAAGCGGGAGTTGATTTAGCGGTGATGACTATGCGCCGGGTTCGGGAACTAGACTATGCTTTTAAAAAATTCGATTTAGAGAGATTTTTTCCAGAAAACCGCTGTTACTGCTTGAATAATGATTACGTGAAAACTCGTGACATTGATGATAAACCGTTATTAATGGCACGAGCCTTATCGGAACTCCCAACCGCTTCTGATACTTGGATGGTGGGTGATACTGAAGCCGATATTACCGCAGCTAAGAAACATGGCATTAAAGCGATCGCGGTAGAATGTGGCATCCGCGATCAAGCTCAATTAGAGATCTATAACCCTGACATCATTGTCAAGGATCTAAGATTTGCTGTAGATTTTATCCTGTTCCCGCAAAAGTCCTGAGTTATGTTATTCGTTTCACAGGATTGAACACGAGAGCGACTGTAACTAGCGCAGAAAGCTATTTATCACCCACAGCAGTATAAAAGTTACCACTGTAGAAAATTGATTTGGACTCAGAGTTATGAATTCACGCATTGGGGTTACAACCCAGCCAGCTATTAGTCCGGCAGCAAGTAAGCCGATGATTAAACCAATTAATGTGAACAAAACTGCGCGACCAAACTTGCCTTCCTTACGATATAGAAAATAGATACTAATACCTACTCCTACAATCAGTGATAACTGCAAAACTTGGTCATTCCCAGATTGCAAAATCCCATCGCTTCTCATTGGATAAAACAGACTTATAGCACTTAAGCCTAGATACCAAGCGCCAGGTAACAGAACTTCTATAGGCGTTGGCTTGTCTAGAACTCGTTGCAACCAGACAGGTGACTGCTTGCGAAGGTTTGAATTTTCTTTAGGAGGTGCTTGTAGTCTTACTTCTGGAAACCGAATGCGCTCTGGCACTTTTATTTTGCCTTCTTGACGCATCCTTAGGCGCTCCATTAAAATCGCATCGTAAGCTGCCTCTATAACTTCTAGACGCTTAACATCGCCACTGTATTGTTCCAGTAGGCGATTGCGAACATCCTGAATTTCATCGAAGCTAGCGTCTTCTGGCACCCCAAGTTTTTCGTAGGGATTTTGATCACTCATGAGAGTTTTTTACTTCAGCCTCACTCAGCAGCAGTCTTTTGTCAAGGAAATACAGCTTGCCTGTTTGACATTGATCGAAACCAATGCTTTAGTCGATGTACATGTCCTAACTGGATATTAGCACGGGTAAGTCTAATCGACTTGGTAATTTTAACTATAGTCACTTTAACATATTGTGCTAACTCCGTGTATCCCCTCATGTCGTTCACTAATCGGGGCTTTACTCTAGAATTTGAGATGGGAATCTCTAAAAGGCGGTTTTTATGCAAAAATTTTCTCTTCTATTCCAGATTTGGCAACTTACAGTGCCTTAAATAAATTTTAAATGTAAGACATGAGAATGCTTTTTGTCATAAAGCCGCAGATCGATTTAAAATTAAAGCGTTTTAAATTACTAAGAAACTGAGTGAAGTAAAGTGTCCTATGCTACCCACTTGCTGCGGCTAAAAATAAAGCATCTGCCAACTGGACACAAGGTTGACAATTACTAACTTGAAATCAACGTTACGGGGTGGCATTACCAAAATATTAGCGCTGTAATTGCCGATCTCCCTGAGTGCAATATTACTTGGACAATCAGGAAATTAGCTCAATAGCCTTGTATATTTTAATTGCCACCAGTACGGAAACTGCGCCTAGAGCGCAAATTAGCCTACTAATCTTATGAATTTTTGTGCAAAGTGATGGTCATGGCTCCTGCCAAGATTCTTGTAGTTGATGACGACCCTGCAGTTCGGAATTTAATCCAACGCTTTTTAATGAAGCAGAACTATCAGGTAGAGGCTGCCGAAGATGGTAAGACAGCCTTAGGTTTATTTGAGCAATTCAACCCCGATCTGGTGATTTTAGACGTGAATTTACCAGATGTCATTGGGTTTAACCTTTGTCAGGAAATGCAAAGCCGGAACGGTGTTTTTGTTTTGATGTTGACAAGTCGTGCAGATGAGGCTGATAAAATTCGCGGCTTTTCTAAAGGCGCTGATGACTATCTCACCAAACCATTTGGTTTAGGAGAATTAGAAGTCAGAGTCGCTGCTATTTTGAGGCGCAAACGGGTTGTGACGACAGCAGAACAAAAACGACTGGTATTTGAAAAGCTGATGATTGATCCCGTGCGGCGTGAGGTAACACTTAACAGCCAACCAGTATCCTTAACTGCTCTGGAATTTGACTTGTTACATTTTTTAGCTAGCCATCCCGGTCGAGTTTGGCGACGCTCAGAACTTATCCAGGAGGTGTGGGATTATGAATACGTAGGCGACCAAAGGGTTGTAGATGTGCATATAGGTCAAATTCGCCGAAAGATTGAAGTTGATACCAGCCAGCCGGCATTAATTCAAACTGTGCGCGGTGTTGGGTATAAGTTCGAGTGTCCTACTCAACCTCAAATGTCTGATAAATCTCCACCGTCAAACAACTTCTAATACTTGCTCTCGTTCAAATTCACTTATTTGAAATCACGAATGAAGGCAGTCCGTAGAAGGTATGTAGCAGGTCGAAAGAACCCACCAATAATAAATTCACTCTTTTCATTGAGGAAGCCACGACACTGCATAAGTAGTGCAAAGCAGATCTGCCTGATGATTTTGTTCGTCTGACTTCATGTCTCAGTATAAGTTACGGGTGTTTGATGTAATAAAAGAGGGTATAGACCCTTTTTTCATCTACCTTCTACGACCTTCTACATCCCATCTATTACCTACTTTTTAGTCAGAATTTAGCTTGAAACCCACAACTAAACGAATCGGGTTTCATTCAGATGAAATTTCGCTTTTATCCATAACTAAAATCGTGGGTTCTCAACCGTAATTCATCCCTGCCTGCATACAGAATTCTTCTGCAATTCTGGCTCAGTAGCGGGTATCTTTTTCATGAATAACGATTCACTCTTCGGTAGGTGAAGTGAGAACTTTTGCCCGTTTTTGCCGGGTTTAATCAAACGGTGAGTTCATTGTTATAAAATCACATTTCCACTTAGGCGTGATGAAACAAAGTTTCTAGATAAACGCGAGCGGCACGGCGATCGCTATCTCCATTTTGGAGTAAAAATAGGGATAACGCTGCTGTCATTACGCGATTTTGATCCCAATCCGGATGTTTTTCCAAGTAGTTTTTGAGAGATTCGTCCAATGTTTCAGGTATTTCTGTAAAGATGCTAACTGTTGCGTTCATTTCTCTTTTTCTCCTATGAAGTTGAGCAACGGAAAATCTTGCTTTTGGTGAAGCCTAGAGCAAGAATCTACAGTCCTTAGCTATTAGCAACAGCTAAGGTATTCGCCTCTGCTTTGTAAATCAATTCAGCCTTTTTTATCGATCTATCCACGAGTAGTCCCTCTTTTCTGGAGACTAGTGTGCTACATGGGTCGTTTTTTCTGACGTTTGATGGTTCAGTTCAGTACTTGGTAGTTCACAGAACCTCTTATACCCATATAGCACCTAAGGATGGGCTGATTTATTTATTGGATCTCCTAGTGGGTGTTTTTGTGTAGGTGTTCAACCAATATAAAAGCAAGCCGCATCATTTTGCGGCAAAAGGGGGTGGGTTTGTCAATGCTGCAAAATATTAAGAACATTTTATAAAAACTCAATATTTACGAAAGAATGAGGATCACAACCTAGTTTTTGTTACACTTCTTAATAAAAACTCAGTCTTTTAAGTTCCTTTTCACTCTTCATTCATTAATCCTCAGTAAAACGGCAACAGCCGATAACTGCGTGAAGCCTCTGTGGAAAACCTAGACAGAGCTTGTGGAAACTCTGTGGAATTAGTGAGGAAAAAGACAATTAATAAATAAGAATTACAAAGCAGCAGCTATTGCTCAAATTATGGTAAACTCAGTGAAATATTGCTTATACTAGTGTGGCAACACCAAAAATAATAAGTGAATGCAGCTAGTAAGGAATCGAGAGTGGGTAAGATTTTTGACAGTTAGCTCAATTTTGTAAAATTAAGCAAAGTTTATTAGTGCAGGAGACGTGGAAATCAAGCTACTATTCGGAATCCTTAGATAGCAGGCAATGCAAGCTTTTTAAATTTTTATTCTCGCGGTGATTTTGTCGGCGTGGGTTTCAAACCTGAATTGAATTGCAAATTGTCGGCAATTGATAAATATTTTGGTATCAGATGGGGGGAACCTGCAAGTTAAATCAGTGTGTCGATGGAAATAATGGGATGGCAACTTCAGTCGCCCAAAGTTTCATCCCAGATAGCTAAGGATAAGAACAAAGTTTTCTGGATTCAGAACACGTTTATTTTCGTAGATCTTCATCTTCAGACTTATTTAAAAAATAAATCTTCAGTCGTCAAACTAGATCTGTAGTCGTAGTCATTTGGGTTTACACCGCCAACTTGAGCGCCTGCATCCGCTTCTACTAGCTGTGTGCGGTGTTGGCTCAAATAAGGCGGTCGATTTATTTACTGGTAAGTGCCAGAACCGAAAACTTAGATTTTAAACCTCAGCCACAACTTGTTCTTGTTCTCTTTCTACAAAAGCTTGGACACGGGCACGGTAATTTCGCAAAGTTTCATCTACCCAATCGCGATCATTACTGTTGGCGTACAAATGTACCAGTGGTTCGCTAGCGTCTGGTAAAACCAATAACCAACTGTCATCATAGGGTTGGCAAATTTTTACCCCATCAATAAGTTCTAAATTTTGGGCTGGATGAGTTTCTACCAAGTGGCGCATCAGTGCGCCTTTAACTGTCCAAGGGCAGCGGACTGTATAAGCCCTGTGAATGACGCGAGGCAATTCTGCTCTGATGGAAGCAAGCGATCGCTCTTGTATGGTTAGCATCTCAATCACCTTGGCGACACAGAACATGGCATCAAATCCCGGATGTAATTCAGGGAAAATAAAGCCAGTGTCGCCACTACCTCCTAGAACTACATTATGATTTTTATGACAAGCCTCCATTAATGCTGTGGGATTTGCCTTAGTGCGAATCACTTTGCTATCGTGGCGACGGGAAATTTGTTCCACCGCACTGGAAGCATGAACTGGCACAACGACAGTTCCTCTTGGGTTAGCCGTTAAAATCATGTCTACCATCAGTGCTGTTAACATTTCCCCACGAATAGGAATACCAGACTCATCAACTAAAATGAGTTGTTCTCCATTCCCTGTGACTTGGACACCAAAAGTCGCCTTCAACGCTTCCACCACATGACCTAATTGAGTGAGGAGTAGTTCGCGATCAGTTGCTGACATAGCAGTCTTATTTAGACTTGCATTGAGAACCACCGCATCAGCACCAAACTGATCTAACATTTGGGGCAACACCGCGCCCGAAACAGCATAAACGTAGTCAATGACAACTTTTGCCCGACTATTACGAATTGTATCAATTCGTAACAATTGCTCAAAAGCAGTGCAATAGCGGTCAACGAGTTGAGTGGGGTAGGTGACATCGCCAATCTCGTGGATTTGCGCCCGTCGCATATCCTCCTTAAAATAAGCCCCTTCTATTTTCTTTTCCTGAGCTTTGGAAATATTAATTCCCTTAACATCGATAAATTCAATCAGGATGTAATCAGGGCGATCAGGATGCACTCGCACATGGATACCTCCTGCTACCTTCATTGTAGGTATAACAACACGAGAGATCGGGATAGCGGTCGCATCTAGGTTCTGAATGTCAACACCCACAGACAAAAGACCTGCTATTAACGATCTCGTGACCATACGAGAGATATTACGCTGATCACGAGAAACCGTAACCCGAGAACCTGGTTTTAAGGTAGAACCGTATGCGGCCCCTAACTTCACAGCAAATTCTGGGGTAATGTCGATATTAGCTAATCCTTGTACGCCGCGTTGCCCAAATAAATTGCGTTGAGCAATATTACCCCAAATTAAGTTGATGTTTAAAATCGCACCGGACTCAATCTTTTTACTGGGCCAAACGCGCACGCATGGGCTGATTTGGGCTTCTTCTCCCACGGTAGAAAGCGAACCGACGACAGCGCCTTCCAGTACATGAGCGCGACGGTCTACACGAGTACCGCGACCAATAACACAAGCCGATAAATGTGCCTCTTCTCCAATTACGGCTCCATTCCAAACAATAGGTCGCTTAAGACTGGCGTAAGCGCCGATAGTGACATTATCTCCGATCACAGTTCCAGCCTCGATTTGTACTCTTGCCCCAATACGGCAATTGTCACCAATGATTGCTGGGGCTTCAATTTCGGCTGTAGAGTCAATATGAGTGTTTTGACCGACCCACAAACCAGGCGAAACCTCTTTATAAGGAAAGTCAAGTTGTACTTTACTATGTAAAGCATCATACTGAGCATCCCGATAAGCCTCTAAGTGACCAACATCGCACCAATATCCTTTAGCGATGTAACCAAACATTGGCTCGTCTTTCGCCAGTAGCAATGGAAATAAATCTTTGGAAAAGTCTGATTCAGTGTTAACTGGTAGATATTCCAAAATTTCAGGTTCTAGAATGTATGTGCCAGTATTAACTGTGTCCGAAAAAATTTCACTGGTAGAAGGCTTTTCTAAAAATCGCCGAATTCGACTTTCCTCATCAGTAATGACGACCCCAAATTCAATCGGGTTGGGGACATGAGTCAAAATCAAAGTGGCTTTTGACTTTTTTTGTTTGTGAAATGCAATTGCTGCTTTTAAGTCAAAATCTGTTATACTATCACCGCTAATGACTAAAAATGTTTCATCTAAAAGTTCAGCAATGTTTTTTACGCAGCCAGCGGTACCCAAAGGCTGGTCTTCTTCGACAGCGTAAGTCATCTGTACACCAAAATCACTGCCATCTTGGAAGTAGTCTCGCAAAACATCAGGCAAGTAATGCAGTGTCGCCACAACTTCCGTAATTTGATGCCGTTTCAGAAGATTGATGATGTGTTCGGCAATTGGTCGATTGAGTATGGGCACCATAGGTTTGGGCAAGTCAGAAGTCAACGGACGAAGCCGCGTTCCCGATCCCCCAGCCATCAGTACTGCACGCATAAATCCTCCTTAAGCTATTTGCGCATCGCAATTCTGCGTCAAGACCCATAAAACTGTTCTATTGTTCTTTCTCTAGTCTACGAACGAAGGTTCTGTTTTGAGGAACTTCCGTAAGATGTATTACCGTCAAAATTAAGAAAGACATACTCGTCACACTAGCTTGTTTATCCCGGTAAAATCAATAAAGATAAAGAGATTTTTCCTAAGCAAAAAATATTTCTGGCGGATGTTTCACCAGAAAGGCTAGTATTATATAATGTATTTTAGGTATTTGTGCTAAAAATTTTGTCAAGCAAGGACGTTTACTCTTTCTTTTGAAAACTCAAAACATCCTTGCTAAGATAGCAGAATAATTTAACGGCAAAAAAAACTTTTAGATGAATTAGACGAAGATTAGTAAGTAGGAAGTGAGAATCAAAGTGTTACTTTAATTCATCATAAGTAACAAAAGCTTTAATACTGAAATTATTTAACACCAGTAGAAAATTAGATTTTCTCTGTCAATCATTCCCATTTTCGCGGAGTAACTATTAACATTAAAGTAAGAATCTTTTCATCAGATTTACTTAAATAGAATTCTGTCATTTATTGGTGGAGTTATAAAGAAATGAATATAATTGTTTTCGGATTAGTCGTGGTTTATGTTGCTGGGGTTTGGAAGTTTTGGACAGGATTTTATCGGACTAACTTCCAGCGAACCTTACCTAATCGTCTTAGTTTGGCTTTGTTATGGCCAGCTTTGTTCCTAACAAATAGATCATATCGTCAAAACTTTAGAAAAACACTTAAGGGTTAAAGAAAAAAGGTAGCAGAACGCAATTATGAAGGTAGGGGATAAGTAGGAAACAAATCCCCCACAGATTGCATTCTGAGTTTTTTAATTTTTAATTGAAAGAGAATAGTATTTGCATGTCAAAATATGGTTGGTAACAATATTGATTGCGGAGAAAATATCTTATGGGACTTTTTGACCAAATTTTAGGTGCTATTGAAAATCCTGAACAGCAAGGTAGCATAGGACGTTTGGGCGATATTGTAAACACAGTGGAACAACTGAGTCAGAATATTGGTACAGAGCCGCTACATTTTTACTTGACAAAAACGGACAACCTTAGCGTGAAGCTCGCCGGGGGAAGCTTCCCCCGGCAGACTTCACATTTTGAGGCGGTTGATCTGTTGTGTTGTTGAGACTGTCGTCATTAACCGCCTCAAAATGCTCCCAGATCGTCGTTTTTAGTGAGAATATTGTATAAGGTTGTCCGTTTTTGTCCAGACATCTCCCAACCCTCGACAATGCAATCCGTTTTGGGGATTGTTGGTAAGTATGTCCGTTCATCCTTACAAGAAAAGCAAGCTACGGATGGAAATGAAGCGGCACAAGCTACGGTAGATGAGTATGGTGGAACTGCCCCGAGTTCCGAAGCAGTTGAGTCATTGTTATCACCTTCTATACAACAAGAAATCGCTCAGGTTATACAAGAACGTACTGGTTTAGATGCGGGGATGATTCAACAATTTCTACCAACATTAGTTCCTGTAGTCCTAAATATATTAAAATCAGGAGCAAATTTTCAAACTGGGGAAAATCCAGTGCTTAATTCTTTCCTGAATGCAGATCACAGTGGCGGTGTCAATCTAGCTGACATCATACAAATGGCTAGTCGCTTTTTGAAATAAATTTCTTTTCCAGTAATTGAGAAATTTGCTGATTGATAGTTGCTACATCAAAACGCAGGCAGGCAGTAGCACGTGCATGATGAGCTATAATCATTGTCTTCTCGGTTTCTTGAAGACAGGTATTAATGGTTTGTGCCAGTTCCTGAGAATTCCCAGGTGTCATTAGAAAACCGTTCACACCATGTTCTACTAATTCGATCGCACCGCCTGCTTTTGCTGCCACAACGGGTTTTCCACACAACATAGCTTCTACAATCACTCTTCCAAAAGGTTCTGGTGAAGTTGAGGTATGGGCAATGAGATCGCACGCAGTCATTAACAAAGGTATATCTGAACGGAATCCCAGAAATTTAACTCTTTTTTCCAGTCCCAGTGCTGTTACTTGTTGATGTAACTGCTGGACATAGTCTTGTTCGCCAAACAATGCATCACCAACCAACATTGCTGTCACGTTTTCAGGACATTGGGCAATTGCTTCTATTAATATATGTTGTCCTTTCCAAGGTGCAAGACGACTGAAGTGGCCAATGACAAATTGCTTGTTTAATCCAAGATGTTGTCTAATTTGACTCACTTCAGATTCTGCAATTTGATAAACTTTTGGGTCAAAGCCGTTATAAACGATAGCTGCTAAATCTTGGCGTCCTCCGGCAGCAACAAAGGCGGAGAGACTTGCTTGAGAATTGGCAATAACCAATGAAGCAAAACGATTGGCACTCGTAACGGCGATGCGACGATTTGTCTCGCTAAAATGCTCTGGAGAAAGAATATCATGCAGATGGTAAACCAGAGGACGACGACTGAAAAAACTAGCAAGTGCTCCAACAACTAATGCTTTTTGGGTATTGGCATAAATTACATCGTATTTACGGGCTGTTCGGACAACTTTGGCAATAAGAGGAATGAGTTGACTTAAACTAGCTAAGCCTTGTCCCAAGCTGCTCTCTTTGCGAACTTGGATTTGACTGGTTGTCAAAACTTCCACGGGAATCTGAGCGCTTAAGAGTAAATCTCTAAAAGAACCATCAGCAAATAAACCAACCAAACAGCGATCGCGGTACGGTTTGGCGATATCTATCAAGCATAGTTCTGCACCGCCCGGTTTACCGCTTTGATCTAGAAATAAAATTTTCATCATCTTTGAGCTAATAGAACGTGCCGTACCTCTTGGGCTATTTTGTCCCAGTCGTAGTTGTCTACAGCGTACTGACGGCAGGCTACTGTTGAAGGCAGTGGAATTTTTCCTTGAAGCACCTCAACTAATTTTTCGGCAATATCTGAAACTTCCGTAGACTTCGTGATTAAATCCGGCGAGAATGGTGCTAAAATTTCTGGCATTCCACCCACAGGAGTACATAGCACAGGGGTACCACAAGATAGAGATTCGACTAAGGCTAAACCAAAGCCTTCAAAAGATTGACTTGGCATGAGACTTAAGTCAGCCGCTTGGTAGGCTATGGGTAATAGCTCATCAGGTAGAAACCCTAAAAATTTGACATGGTCATCTAGTCCTAATTCTGTAGCCTGCTGCTTTAATGCGGCTTCTAACGGTCCTCGACCGACGATCATCAGCATGAAATCAGAGACTCTCGGCTTAATGTTAGCTAAAGCGCTCAACAATTTGTCAAGTCCCACTCGATGTACTAAGCGACGAGATGAGAGTAGAATCTGGCGATCGCATGGCCAACCTAGTTTAGCTCTCGCGATTTCAGGCGAAAGGTTAGGTACAAACCGAGTGATGTCAACTCCACCGGGAATAATGTGTATTTTTTCCCAAGGAACTTGATATTCTTCATGTAATATGTTGCCAAATGCTTTGGAGAGAACAATAAAGCGATCACTGCGATCGTAAGTTCTTTTTTCTATCAGCCAGTACTTGAGAAAATCGCTCAGTTTCCTCTCGCCTGACTCCGGCTTACTCTCTAAAGCCCAAGGACCGTGAAAGGTAAACGTAACTGGCACGTCTTTCGGAAGGATATCCAAAATAGGAAAGCTGTACAAAGCAAAATGCAAGTTTATTGCGTCTGGTTTGCCTATTCTTGTTTTTTTGAAGTTATTGCGAATAGACCACAGTCTGTTCCAGATTCGACTATCTGGCGAAGTTAAGTTAGTCAGCTTGATCGCTAAAGAATCATCAGCTTCCGGTAGACCGACTCCACATAATTCTACAGAGTCTTGGGAAGCTGCTAGTCTTTGAGTCAGTTCGTAAATATATCGTTCTAGTCCACCTGGTGTTGTTGGAAACCAGCCGATTCCAAGACAGAGAATAGATGTAGATTTTGACATAGATTTTAGATATTGTTTTTCTGTTCTTATACTGATTGTCTGAAGATTTACCTATATGTCTTGATTTACTATATTTTTATAGCTGCTAGCTAACTGACTTTGTTGACATGATCACTTGATCTACTGCTAAGATTTTCTGTGTTCGTCCTCTAGAACTAATTTAACCTAATTTATCTCATCAACAAAAATTTAACTATATATTTTGACGTAATGGATTATCACATTTTCTTGGAGCCAAAAATATACTATCTACTATATTATTAAACTGCGACCCGGATTTTGTTAGCTATTTTATGAAATTAATACTAAAATTTCATGAATTATCAAATATTGTTTGTCCTAAAATTAGAAGTGACCTTGTTCACACATATCTAGTTTCCTACAACAACAATTAGTTCTTAGACAGTAGGTTTATATAGCCAAAAGAGATGCTCTCAACTAATACTCCCTACCTTCACCCCTGCCTAAGATTTCACTATTGATGGAGCAGAATGAGCTTTTCTTTGCTTACCTCTTCAACAAATATGTAAAATAACAGTATTTTTTTAATAAATTTTTTGTAAAAATGCAAGATTCTATATAAT
>JAQYWO010000013.1 GCA_029379215.1 Rhizonema sp. PD37 | reverse complement strand
TACGACTAGAGATCTAGTTTGACGGCTGGGCATTTATTTCTTGGCAATATGCTAAGGTAATAGGTAGAACTCTTAATAAAAGCTTAATAGTGTTTTTGTCCTGAAGCAACTTCTGCAAGGTTGGAACGACAGACTTAAAACGATTAGCACATTATTGCTAAGAAAGAAATACCGTGCCGTATTCAGGAACCTAAGCGCGAAGTCTTGGGGGCGGTTGCTGACTTCAAGAGAGATTTGCTTTGAAGCTCGCTCTTGGGAAGATCCCAAGAGCGCTAGTGTGCGCCATGACGATGAGAGATCTAGAATGAACGGCACAGGCATTTACTTTTATAGATCACTCATAAAGAAAGACTTAACTTTTAACACACTTCCTCAATTTGGCAAAACTGTTCTCATCAAGTTCGGTGAACAACTACTATCTATCCTTACCCGAACTACCTGAGAGCGAAATTTGTCAGGCTTTTTAGCTACTTTGACTTAAATACTCCGCGCTTGCTGACTATTGATTGTCGTCCACGGCAATTTGGGGAAGACCCATGCTGTAGTTGACAACGCGTGCAGAAAGGTTGTAGCTAATTTCGCCTTTTTGCAAAATTGAGCGAAGATAATGCTCCAAGTCTGACCCAATGCGGCGCAAGTTATAATCTGTTAGGTCAACGCCACTAGATGCTTCTACAAGTTCATCGAATTTTCGATAAACCTTTTGTAAAGCATCTTCATTCCAACTAAATTCATTGTCGGGGTCAATATCTAAGGTTAAAACTTGATTACTGGGAACAAGTTCACCATCTCGGTCAATTTCCGCCGCAAAGATCCGAATATGCCGAGTGGTGGACTTCATCAACATTGGGTTGTCCATAGCAAGGTCTAAGATAAGGTTGATATTGGGATAAAATTATCCCCTTCTTTAGTCCTATCTAAGTTATGAAACACTGATAGCAAGGATCGTCTTTTGTCATTTGTAAGGGAGGATCTGAGACAAATAGTAGCCTTGATGAAAGGTTTCACAAATCATTTAGGATTACGATCTGCGGGGATTAAAGTAACTGCACTGAAATTATTGTAGACTCTATCCCTAACGAGAGATGAAATTACGGGTGTAGGGATAAGATCACTAAGTTTGCCAGAATAGTTTTGATTGAGGCTTCAGTGTGACAAGATGATCTTGAGAGTGTCAGGGAGACTGGCGTTGCTGAATACACATTCCTTAGTCCTACTAAAACTTTTTACCTACGATTTGGAATCATACCTGTTTGACGAGCGTAAGCAAAAATACCGCCCGCATCAATGACAGGGCGGACTTCTCCCAGCGACTGAAGATTGTACACTGTGTCGCCTTGAGTATGGTTAATTAGTACATTGTTTTCAAAATCAATCGATACTTCATGACCTGTCTGAAAAGATTCGCATAATCTTTCCTCTGACTCCCAAGGATACAATTCTCCTGTAGCAGTACAGTTGCGAAAGAAGATTCGAGCGTATGACTGAGCAATGACTGCCTTAACTCCACATGCCCCTAAGGCAATTGGGGCATGTTCTCTTGAGGAACCGCAGCCGAAGTTTTCCCCCGCCACAATAATGGGGTAAGCTGTTTTCATTTGACCAGAAACTATAAATTTACCGTAACGTTTGGGTAACCCAGCCAGAGCATAACTCCCAAGCTTTTTGTACTCATCAGGCTTGGAAGGAACTAAGGTGAGGTACTCGGCGGGAATAATTTGATCGGTGTCTATATTGTCATCAAGAACAAAAATTGCACCTCTTATTATTTTCTTCATCAAAGTCTCCTGTATTTTCTGATGATTAAATCTTACATCAAGTAATTTTACTGAATTGTGACGCAGCAAGGTCTAGCTCTAGTCAAATAAAAAAAAATCAGCAATTTTACTTAAGTATAAACACTAAAGTATTAGTAACAATAAAAACATTTTTGAATTTGAAGATAAAGTTGATGTAAAAACCTTTAAAAAGCTATAACAAGTTCTTACACAATCTTTATTGCATAGCATCATAAAGACTTAATAATAGTGATGGCTTGGTTTAAATACAGCATTTCGCTCTGAACACAAGTCCCGGACAGTCAATGTCTAGCTAAACAAGACCCGCTTAAAGTTAAATGGACTACGAACATTGTTGAGGACACCATTATGATTGATGTGATCGTATCGAATGCCTGAAAAATATAAAGAATTTTCACTCTTCAGTATGGCTACTTAATCTCATTACCACTAATTCAAGGAATTCTAAAAGCGATGAACTCTAAAGCATTACCACGGCAGGTAAATAATATCGAAGTAGGTGTTTATGAATGCGAAATACATCTCAAATTTCGGCTGATCGAAGAAAAGAGTATATTGGGCGATCGCGATCAACTGTTGCAGGTGCTGCTAGACGCTTTGACAGAAGGATCTGACGAGTTTCTGGAAACTTTGCAATCTTCTGTAAAAGCACATGAGATTTCCGAGTTAAAAACCTCACCCGAAATGCGACGCCAACTGATGCGTCTACGCAATTGTACTGATAATTGCCAATAATTATGAAGATAAACCATGACGATGACAGATTATCTACGAGGTAGACTCATTATTCTGTAAAGGCATGCATTTTCGATCTGACACTGCGGATTGCAGCACGCTTGTCTGACTGATGAGTATTTGTCACATATAGGCGTCCACAATAGCTCTCTATTGCGCTACAAAAGACAACGGGGTGCCCACTCAATTATGAGTGTATGTAGCAGGATTGATCTAATTAGAGATTTGAAGAGAGGATTAAAGGCAAGAATGGCTTCTTTCTCTGACGCATAAGTAAGAAACTGGGTTTTTTGACAAAAAGAAATCTTTGAAACCGACGTATCTCTGTCGAAAAACCTGGTATCAGCCTATAAACTCATGCCCAACTATGTTGCATGATTGGAAAAGTGTTTCATAAATAGAGCGATAATTATGAGTTTTTACAACTTATTCCAAGTTGCAAATTAAACATATGTGATAATTGGTAATTGTTCTTTCTATTCCCCATTACCTGTAGCTAGAATGCTTCTATATAACTAGCAACTTATCAATCCTGAGTCATGAGTATAAAGAATCCTTCTCCTAAATCCCTTAAATCAAAAACTCAGCTAGAAAGATAAAGATCGTAACTCAAGACTCTATATGATTCAGGACTTAGGACTCAGGACTAATAAACTTACTTGGCTAACCCGTGTTCTAAAGCAAAACGAACTAACTCAGTACGACTGTTGGTTCCGGTTTTGCTAAACAAACGGCTGACATACTTTTCGACATTACGGACACTGGTATCTAAGCGACGGGCTATTTCCTTATTCATCAACCCTTCAGCGACCAAGTTTAAAACACTTTGTTCTCTAGGTGTCAAGTCTATTGTAAAAGGCGGTGGTGATTGAGCGATCGCGCTTCTTTGAGTTAACAACGCCTTAATTTGTGCAATTTGATTCGCTAATTCTGCAATATCAGGCGTTTCACCTATTTCTTTTGTTGTTGCAGTTGTGGCGACGCGGCGTTCCAGCAGGTTTTCAACTATTGCCACTAACTCATCCGGATCGAAGGGCTTGGGTAAATAAGCATCAACACCAGCATGGTAACCTTGGATGCGATCGCTTGTCATGCCTTTAGCAGTTAAAAATACGACTGGCAGTGCTTGGAAGCGAGGATCTTCCCTGAGTTGTTTGAGAAACTGATAGCCATCCACTTGAGGCATCATAATGTCGGATATGACTAAATCAAGCGTGTTCTGCTGCATGAGATTCCACCCCTCACGGGCGTTACTGGCAACTTGAACAGTAAAACCGCTTTCTTGTAAATAGTCTTTTACAGCTTCACGCAATCCCGGTTCATCATCTACCAGTAACAAACGTCCTGACATTTAAAGCATCCTTTAAGCTACATAATCCAAATTTAGCGAAATTTCATACTAATTGGTTGAATAATGATTGTTAATTGTTGATTAGCGTCTCATATTGACAACCAACAACTCATAATCTGAGCATCTAAAATCAAAAATTCTTAGAGCCACGCTATCATCTTAGCTTTTTCTGGTAACTTAGCATCCCGTTGCCCAGCAAAACGTGCCCTAGCAGTGAATAAATTAATCGGCGTGTTGAATAAATTCACAAAGCTGGCTTTACCGCTTAAAGCTTGGATGCTGAAGAGCGGGAATTCCTTCAACAACCAGCGCCCCAAACGATAACCACATTCTGTAAGTGTAATATCCCGCATCAACTCTACACCGTACAGTTCATGTAGATAGCGATTTGAGCGCCCATATCGCCGCCATTGACTTTCCAATTCCTTGAGTGTTGCACGGTGGCGATGCTGCACGATCGCATTTGAGGCAAATTCCAAACGCCCAACTTTTTCAAGTAATATCCGCCAACATATGTCGGCATCACCTCCACTTGTCAGATAGGGACGAAATAAACCCACCTTTGCCAAAACTTGCCGTCGAATCGCTAAATTAGCAGTTTGCCCGTAGGGACAAAATTTATGCCCAAGGGTATGCTTTTGTGAGAGAGTTTCTTGACGTTCCGCATACTGTTCTAGCAGGGTTTTCCCTGGCAGCGCCAAAATTTCTCCAGCAACTACAGCCACATTTTGATTGACAAAAGGCGCAATTAATGAATCTAACCATTCTGGCTGTGGACGACAATCAGCATCAGTAAAGGCAAGTATTTCGCCACTAGCAGCAAGCACACCAGTGTTACGGGCAGCGTAAGAGCTTTGAATTTGGTTTTCGCTTTTTAGGTGAATAGTGATTGGGGAATTTTCGGCGTATTCTTTTAACAGAGTCAGAGTGCGATCGCTACTGTTATTATCTACCAGCAAATACTCCACCAATTGCCTTGGGTAAGTTTGAGCGTGGAGACAACAGATTAACTCCGGTAAATCTACCTCACCATTATAAATAGGTATGACAACCGATACCTTTGGCTTGAAGATGTCAGAATTCATTGTCAGAGTGGGGATTATTGGTTATTGGTTGTGTTGGTTGTCATGACTAACTCATGACAGCCGTTTCTAATATTCCCCAAAAATCCACTCACTAATATTTTAGATCGGCAGCACGATCACCACTGGGGCGTTCTGACGTTTTATTTGGTATCGGTTGTGCGTAGCGGTTGTTTGATAGAGCTGCAAGCGCACGTGCGTATTGAGGATCGTTTTGAGTCGCTACTAAATTTGGATTAGTTGCTAACTGCCGTTGTTGTGCTGCTGTCAAATCTATCTTGACATCAGGCGTAATCCCCTTATGATTAATATCTGTTCCTTTGGGTGTGAAGTAATGAGCAATAGTGATTGCTACGCCGGAACCATCTGGGAGTTGGTGAACTGACTGTACTAAAGCTTTGCCAAAGGTTTGACTACCAACCACGACTGCTCGCTGATTATCCTTAAGTGCGCCTGTGAGAATTTCGCTAGCACTAGCTGAATTATTATCCACAAGCACCGCTAAAGGGCGCTTTGTCAAAGCCGTATGATTTGCTTTAGCTTCTTCACTTCCCCCACGACGATCTACCGTGCGGACAATCGAACCATTTTCTAACCACATCTGGGCAATTTCAATGCTCGATTGCAACAAACCACCAGGATTACCACGCAAGTCTAACACGAAGCTATTGACTTGCTTGCCGTTCAGATCAGCGATCGCTCGTCGCATTTGAGTTGCCGCGTGGGCACTAAATTCATTCAAATGGATATAGCCGATGCGCCGATTGCCGTCTTGCTTGACGCTGTGAGTCACTGTCGGGACTTCAATACTAGCCCGTGTCAGCTTCAGATCGAAATCATTACTTCCAAGCCGTCTAAGTTTTAACGTTACAGGAGTACCTGCTTTACCTTTAATGAGCTTAGAAGCTTCTTCCACCTTCATTGATGAAGTTGATTTGCCATCAACCGCCAAAATTTGATCTCCAGGCTTGATACCTGCTTTGAGTGCGGGGGAATTCTCTATAGCTTCTACAACTGTGAGTACATTAGTTTTTTGATTAAGTTCCATCCGGATACCAATACCGCTGACTTCCCCAGAAGTCGTGTTGGTTAGGGATTGAAACTGCTTGGGATCCATAAATCGAGTGTAAGGATCTCCCAATTTTTTCAAAGCCTCACGGATGGCAGAATAAGCTTCTTCAGAAGAAGAATAGTTTTTGCTTAACAGGCTCTGCCTCGTTGCTTGCCAATCTTGTTTGTTAAATGTGGAATCTACATATTCGTGATCCACTAGTTGCCAGACTTGATCAACGATCGCTTTTGGGCTATCTTGCAGCGCAGCCTGTACAGAGCGACACCAAGCTGAACCGATTACAGATAATGTAGCAGTGGTGGCGAGCGCCCCACCAATCAAAGCTACTTGCAAGGGCGAGTAACGTTTCGCAGATTGGTTCATGTATATATTTGCTGGAATAATTTTGTTATTGACAGTTTGGCAATCCGAACAGATACTTTTAAGTATTTTTACTTAACTAAAATGTCTTCATCTTTTTTCCTTTATTTTTTCTAAAAATATTGTTTCTACTACTATGTTTCTCAGGTTAACCAACTTCATCCGCAAGCTTACTGCGGCTATGTGACACTTTCATCCGTAATTTTAAAGCAACGAATATTACTGTCAGCCTTCATATTTTAGCCATCAGATATCAGTCCACACGACTTGTAAGAACTCGAGTTATATCACCCATAAGACAATAATTATTGTCATCCAAGATGCGTGAATAGCTCTGTGGCGGAATAGTTATATATTACTTTTATTTTCCAATTTGACAGCAATATTTCTAGTCTTGTACTACGCGATCAAACCTCCAAATGCTAAAATATTCTAGATGTTTGGAAAAAATAACCGAGCGGTTGGTAAGAACCACTTTTAGCTTTTTCTAGCGGTATTATGTTGCACAGACCAAGCAAGTTAGTATAACTATAATACTAAGTTACAAGCAAGCAAATCAGGATAAATTTGTTCCCATTCCCAAGAAGACAGAAATTATTTCTCAAAAAACTAGCTTTTGGTTTATTCTTTGTAGTGGGCAGTTGGCTGGTTCTTAACACCATAAACATTATTTCTGTATCTTCTAAACCAGCAGATGCGTTTTTTGTTCTTGGTGGCAGCATTAGTCGGGAAATTTATGTCGCTGAGTTGGCAAAACAGTATCCGCAAACGCCGATTTTAATTTCTCACGGTTCCCCAGATCCTTGTATTGTGCAAATTTTCCGACAGCTGGCAGCATCGCAGTTTCAAAACGTTTGGTTAGAAAAGTGTGCAGATTCTACCTTTGGTAATTTTTATTATGGCATTCCCATTCTCCGCAGTTGGGGGGTGCGAAAAGTGAAGCTGATTACTTCCAACACACACGTACCGCGAGCCAAATGGATGGCGCAAATTCTCTTGGGAGCTCACGGTATTTGGGTGGAACCAGAAATTATTCACGAAGAAGGTATTCCCGGTAATCATGAGTCATGGCTGAAAACAGGATTGGATGTCACGCGCAGCTTGTTGTGGGCAGGATTGAGTCAAATTACTCAGCCACAGTGTTCAGAGGTGACGCGACTAACGCAAGTCAATTTACCAACTTGGCAATACCAAGGTTTTAAGTGCGAACGCCAGAAAAAAATACGCATCCTCGAATCAATAGGGAAATAAGACGGAAATCTTAGAGAATAAGGGAGTGGGGAATTATAGATAAGCAATTTACCGTATCTCCCCCGACTCCCTCTGAAAAAAAGCTTTAAATAATTATGGATAGATTTAACTTAAAGTTGTTCAAGCGGTTCTGGGCGATCGCCAAACCCTTCTGGTTTGGAGAAGAAAAATGGCGATCAAGAGGTTTACTTCTGCTGTTAGTCTTGCTGTTGCTAGCCTACACTGGGCTTGCTGTTGTACTTAACGCCCAGCAGGGAGCTTTAATTTCATCTCTTTCTGCCCGAGATGAACCAAGATTTGCACAAACTATCAAGATATTTATTGGGGTGCTGATTATTTATGCACCGCTTTTAGCAGGCTACAACTATTTGCAGGACAGACTCGGTCTTCTCTGGCGACGGTGGCTAACGAATAGTTTTCTGGATAATTACCTCAGCCGTCGAGCTTTTTATAACATCAATTCAAACGTTGAAATTGACAATCCCGATCAGCGAATTGCTGAAGATGTCAAAAGCTTTACTCATGATTCTCTGAAATTTTTACTCATCTTTATTGGAGCTATCCTGAAAGTTATTGCTTTTAGTGGCGTTCTTTGGGGAATATCCAAGTCACTGGTTATTTTTCTAGTCATTTACGCCCTTGTTGGCACAATATTGACGACTGTCGTTTTTGGTAGACCTTTAGTCCAACTGAATTTTGAACAGCTTAAAAAAGAAGCTAACTTTCGCTTTGGCTTAATTCGCATCCGTGAAAATGCTGAATCTATTGCCTTTTATCGGGGAGAAGAACAAGAGTCAAAACAGGCAAAAACCCGATTCTTAGAAGCGTTTGATAATTTTAAGCAACTTATTTACTGGGAACTTAATCTTAATGTTCTGACTAATTTTTATGAGTTTATTCCTTTCATTATCCCAGCGATCGTCGTTGCCAAGAGTGTTTTCTCCGGAGAAATAGAGGTAGGGAAAATTACAGAAGCACAAGGAGCATTTGTGCGAGTATTTTTCTCGTTAAATGTTATTGTATCTCGCTTGCAGTCTCTGGCTACTTTTGGGGCAGGTATTGACCGTCTCAACAGCTTTGCTGAATATTTAGAAAACCCCAACGCTCAAGAAGATGAAACTCCTAAGATTAATACAGTAGAGGATTCCCGTTTAGCAGTTGAACACCTAACTTTACAAACACCGAATAATCAAAGAACTTTGATTAAAGATTTGTCGCTCTCATTACCATCAGCACAAGGAATGTTAATTATAGGTCCAAGTGGTTGTGGCAAAAGTTCTCTGCTGCGTGCGATCGCCGGATTGTGGAATGCAGGTAATGGTATCATTGTCCGACCAAAACTAGACCAGATGCTCTTTTTACCACAGCGTCCTTATATGATTTTGGGGACGTTACGTGAGCAGTTACTTTATCCTCACACTAATGTTGAGATTGATAACTCTGTACTTAAACAAATACTGCAACAAGTTAACCTTCAAGACTTGGATGAACGCTACGGTGGTTTTGATGTAGAACGAGACTGGGCATCTGTTCTTTCTCTCGGAGAACAACAACGTGTTACTTTTGCCCGTATATTGGTCAGTAAACCACCCTATGCCATTTTAGACGAGGCAACAAGTGCTTTGGATCTGAAAAATGAAGAGGGATTATATCAACATCTGCAAGCAATAGGAACAACTTTTATCAGTGTCGGTCATCGCCCCAACTTGGTAGATTACCACCAATTGGTATTGGAGTTAACAGAAGATCAAAATTGGCTCCTCAAACAACCAGAAGTGACTATCAGCGAAAACTGAATTACAAAGAAGCCCTCAAAGCCCGAAGTTAATACCTTGCTGACTAAAGTTCAAGACTATCTTGTGATGAGTGCCAAAATCTAGCAACACTGATCTGCTTTTTATCTTCTTCAACTCTATAAACAATTCGATATGGGATAAGGATAAGTTGACGAATATTCGGATCATCAAACTCAGCCACTTTTTTACCTTGAAAAGGGAACTGGCTCAATTGCTTAGTCTTCTCAAGCAGGCGTTGACCTAATTTCCTTGCAGCTTCGGGATTATTTATCGCAATGTATCTAATAATCACTTCTAAATCAAGGGACGGCTTTTGGAGAGAGAACTATTTGATAGTCCATGCTTCAATCATCTGCTCTACCGCTTCGATTGACACTCCTTTTCCCAGGTCAATTTCGTTCAAACCCTCCTTTACTGCTGCAATAAACTCAATTTCTCGAACAATTTCGCGTAGAGATACGTCAGGCGGTAAGCGCTTCACAAGTTCAATGACTGCTTCTTTGTCACTCATGGCAATTCATGGATTTGATCCATTAGATAAACATATCTTATTCTAGAGGTAATCCAAGCGCAAAGGCGAGCTTATATCTTGCACCTGGAAAGAGCGAATGTCAATTCCTTGACTAAGTGCCAGTTCTCTTAAGCGTTCAATGTCTTGTAAAAGAAGTAACACCACCAATTGTGTAAATATAGTAAGGACATGCGATTTCTGCGGCTTGTCGCCAATCAGGTAGGTTTGTAGAAGCGTTAGCGTAGCTCGCCGCAGGCATCGCTGTCCGGATGTGATGGCGCAAAGCCTTATTACTTCCTTAAATAAATATTTTTCTCAACTACCAAATTTCACTTATTTAATAGTTGTATTTATAACCTATTAATACTTAATCTTATTTTTTCTCTCATGTCTCATTTTTATGCTCTTTATGTGCCTATTCAGGGTTTATCCGGTCAGGTGCAAGATATGAGCGAGGACAGTTTGGAGGACAATACTACAAAAGCTCATAAAATCGGGTAGGGATAAACTAACAAAGCGATCACTTATTAGAGTTAGATTCAATAAGCCTGACGTAGAGAGTTGGAAGTGCTGCGTTTGATGGCACAAGGAATGGGTAATCAGGAAATTGGGACTACTTTGAGTATTGGTGAAAGCACTGTCAAATCGCATGTGAATCGTATTTTGAGCAAACTGGGAGTGGGCGAACCTCCTGCGGAGGAGCTGCGAAGATCGCACACAAGCCGTGATTACTGCTGTTAAGCGTGGGATTGTCAGTTTGTAAATGGAGAAAAGGGCAAGGAAAGTGAAGCTTTACTTTTTCCCCTTCAGATTGGCTTTAGTCTCCAACTTTAGTTGGAGATAATTTTCCACTGCAAGATGGGCAGGTTCATCCATCACTCGATTGTACAAAAATGTCAACTCAGAGTGGACGACTTCTCTAGGGACAATTGTCTATATTGAATCCATCACAATGTTGGTGCAGTCAGGTTGTGAGGCTTAAGTTTGCTTAATACAAACCGAAACATGACTTACTCCTTTGATAATCGTTCTTTATTCGTTCCACCTTCAATCCAGGATCATATTCAAGGTACACTGAATACTGCTGTAATCTTCGTAATGTATGGAGATTATGAATGTTTTAAAAGTGCCAACGTCTATCGATTGATTAAAGTTGCTCAACAGCAATGAAACGTTTCGTTTGGAGAAAACAATTTAGGTTTTATCTTCCGTCATTTTCCTCATCTAGAAACGGCATGAACGCCTGCTTTATCTGAGCCACAAGCTTGAGCGTTTGTGACACAATTCATTCATTAGAAGGATCTATTCTATGACACAATCGTTCTGGCTTTTTGGTTCTCGTCTCACCATCCTCGCCGATCGTACCACGACTGACGGTAAATACGACCTAATTGAGGGCTATTTCCCTCCAGGTACGCAGACTCCACCCCATCGCCATACACGCTATTCCGAACAACTTTATGTGCTCGAAGGAGAGTTTACTGTCTGGCTTGGTGAGAACAAGGTTGTGCTAGGTACAGGTGAAAGTGCCCTGATTCCTATGGGCACAACGCATGTTGTTGCTGCACTCAGCGATCAACCAGCTCGCGGGTTAGTCGTTTCTGCACCCAGTGCCTTTGCTCACCTCATTGAAGCAACAGGGACGATAAACGAGAATGAGGAAGCTGATCTGGCATTGTTTATGCGCGTCTCTACGGAAATTGGCGACGAAATTCTGGGAGTACCTGGAGATCTCCCCTAGAGATTAGTTAGTGTTCAGTTATTCAAGCATACCATCGCCTTAGCTTCTCAATACGGGCTGACTATTCTTTCTCCTGACACTGACCGCTTTAAACCTAAACAATAAAAGGATTTGCATGATGAGAAAACTAGAAGGAAAAATCGCCCTGATCACAGGTGGCAACAGTGGTATCGGTCTTGCTACTGCTAAACAGTTTGTTGCTGAAGGTGCCTATGTCTACATCACGGGTCGTCGCCAAGCCGAACTGGATGCTGCTGTAGAAGCCATTGGTAAAAATGTTACGGCTGTGCAGAGTGATGTTTCTAATCTGGCAGATCTTGATCGTCTGTTTGCCATTATTAAGCAAGAGCAAGGACACCTCGATATTATCTTCGCTAATGCTGGCGGTGGAGAAATTGCCCCACTTGGAGCAATCACTGAGGAACACTTTGACAAAACATTCAACATAAACGTCAAAGGTTTGCTGTTTACCGTACAAAAGGCACTGCCACTATTGCCAGAGGGCGCTTCTATTATCCTGAATGCTTCGACTGCTTCTATAAAAGGTACGCCAGCTTTCAGTGTTTACAGCGCCACCAAAGCAGCAGTGAGATCATTTGCTCGGAATTGGACACTCGACCTCAGAGAACGCAAGATCCGAGTGAATGCCATTAGTCCTGGTGTGGTTCCGACTCCTGGTTACGATCTTTTGGGACTGAATGACCAGCAGTTGCAAGAATTCGTTGATACCCAAGCCAGCGTTATCCCACTGGGAAGAGTCGGCAAACCCGATGAGATTGCCAAAGCCGTTGTCTTTCTCGCTTCAGCCGACAGCAGCTTTGTGAACGGCATTGAGTTGTTTGTTGATGGCGGTATGGCACAGATTTGAAGTGCAGTGAAGTACCCACCATCAAAACCGTTGAGGATCTCGGTATTATGAATGCAAATAACGGCATCATCAGTCAGCCCAGCCCATATTCAGTAACCGAAACCATTGATCGCCTAGAAGCTATCCTTCAAGCAAAAGGCATCACCATTTTTGCCCGGATCGATCAACGAGCTGAAGCCAAAAAAGTTGGTCTCAGCCTGCGTCCAACACAGTTATTGCTATTTGGCAACCCTGAAGCCGGAACACCGCTCATGGTGGCAGAACCGATGATCGCTCTGGATTTACCTCTGAAAGTACTGGCATGGGAAGCGGTTGACGGCAAGGTGTGGCTGAGTTACAACGATTCTGATTACTTAAAACAGCGGTTCTCTCTCTCCGATGAGTTGGTCAAAAACATCGCGGTCATTACACCTTTAATCAATCAAGCACTCCAATAAACAACTCATTCATTTTTTCGATATCCCATGTTGGCTGCCGTAATTGAATGCAATCCAAAACTTTGGAGCTAAATATGAAACTCATCTCTGTCAACGTAGAACTTCCGCGTGAAGTGACCTGGAAAGGAAAAAGAGTTAGCACTGGAAGCAGATCCGTCGTCAGGATGTGAGATAGATCAACCTGTCGTCAAACGCCATCATGTCACTTTTATCACTTATAAGGAGTAATCGCATGACTACATATCGCACAGTTTCGATCAATGGTTTAGACATCTTCTACCGTGAAGCTGGTTCTCGTGATAATCCGACGATTCTGCTATTGCACGGCTTCCCAACTTCCTCTCATATGTTCCGCAATCTCATACCTGCCCTCGCTGATAAATTCCATCTCGTTGCTCCTGATTATCCTGGTTATGGTAATAGTTCGATGCCCACGGTAAATGAATTTGACTACACGTTTGATCACTTGGCTGAGATTGTAGAGAAATTCATTGCTGCGATCAATCTCAAAAAGTACAGCCTCTATGTAATGGATTATGGTGCACCCATTGGCTATCGAATTGCAGCTAAATATCCAGAGAACGTGCAAACTCTGATTGTTCAAAATGGTAATGCCTACGAGGAAGGGCTGCGTGAATTTTGGGAGCCTATCAAAGCTTACTGGCAAGAGCGATCGCCTGAGAATGCTGAAAAGCTCACATATCTTGTCACCCTAGAAGCGACGAAGTGGCAATATACCAATGGTGTTCGCAATCTAGAAGCGATCAGCCCCGATACCTGGACTATCGATCAACATTTCCTTGATCGCCCTGGCAATGGTGAGATTCAACTGGCACTGCTGTATAGCTATGGTACGAATCCACCGCTCTATCCCCAATGGCAGGAGTATTTTCGCCAGTATCAACCCCCTACCCTGATTGTTTGGGGCAAGAACGACTACATCTTTCCTGCTGACGGTGCTTATCCTTATCAGCGTGACTTGAAAGACGTTGAGTTCCATCTACTCGATACCGGACATTTTGCTCTGGAAGAGGATGGGGATGCGATCGCAAACTATATCGATCAATTTCTCACATCACGACTGTAATCCGTTTTTGGCAGAATAGGATACCCGAAAATGCTATAGCGAATCCAAACCCGCGAACAAGAAACTAGTAACAGCTTAATTGTCTGCTATTCCGATTTTTCCATTCATCGCGACGAGATCTTACCTCTCTAACAACAATCTCGTCATCCATTTGAAAGGTACGAATTACCTCATTAGATGCAATTTCCCCTACAGTGACTTGCCCAGTTCGATTTCCACTCTTCATGTAGCAACCTGCGTGGACTGTGTTCACTTGCTCAAACATACTTACCTCGCTTTCTACCCCCCCCGATAACTAAAAACTTTTGACGCTAAGGTTAATGGGGATTGAAAGCAGCTTGTGCGGCAACTGCTTGAATCGTTGATAGCGGGACTTCAGCAAAATACTCTCTCTGAAATTGTTCTTCGCGGATAGCTGCTAAAAATTGTGCGATCGCAGTTCCTTGTCGTGTTTGTTCACAAGTTGAATTCTGGGTGAATAGTAAACAACGCTCTTGTGTTTTTACACTCAATCCTAACAACTTTAAGGCTTTGAATCCTAAGTGTAAAGTTTGATCTTTTATCTCAAGTTTTTCTAAAATTTGAACGCGGGTTACAGATTGATTTGTACGACTTAGATATTTGGCAATTCCTACCAAAGTCAGCCAGATTTGCTCTGGTGATTCTTGATTTGGTTTAGACCAAGCTATTGCCAAAGGCTGTCGATTGTGAAGCGATCGCCTCATCCAAGCACGCAAATCTTCCCAACTAGTGGGACACTCTTTCAGCAGAAGTGCTGAGTCTTGAGGAGCCTGCGCCTGGGTTTGGTTCCCATTGAGGCGAGGAGCGTTGCTGAGTCCTAAGTGTTTTTCATTTGGGAGTGAACGCCAATCTAAGATGAGTGCTGAATGCGCCGTACGGTGAGATTCCTCCTTGAAGCTATGAGCGTTGCTGAGTGCTACCACACAGGGACGCACTGCAATCAGTCGGATTTCGTAGCGTTTTTTGAAAGTGTTATAATCCAGTTCTGCTATACAATCACATCTCGAAGCTGGCAAATCATCTTTATAGTGTCCCCACCACACACCAGGAAAAGGGCTGCGGCTGGAATCATCAAGAATGTCAAACTCTGCTTTAATGTATTGTACCTTTTTTCCCTGTGAATCTTGCTGATTACGATGCCAAGCATTTTGAAACCAGCAGTTTTGAATCAGCAGTTTGGGAACAGGGTTTCCCATCCCGCATGGTTCTAGCAGTTTAAGTTCTAAAAATAGCTCTTTGCCCAAATCAGCTACTGTTACCGTTAAGTCGGCTTGCACTGTGGGTGTTAAGTTTGCACCTCTTAAAGATTGTCGTAACTGCTGGTTAATCGCTTCTGTAAATAAAGGAAGATTTTCTAGTGGAAGACTCAACCCTGCTGCAAACGGATGTCCACCAAATCGGTGCAACAGATGGGCTTGCTCTTTCATCAATTGGTATAAATCGACTGAGTTGACTGAACGAGCAGAACCACGGGCAAGAAAGGGAGAATCTTCCTTGTCTCCTTGTCCCCCACTTCCTACTCCTTCTGTACTTAATAAAATTGTTGGGCGGCCTGTTTCTTGTGCGACTTGCCCAGCCACTAAGCCCAAAACGCCTACGGGCCATTGAGGATCTTCAAGCACGATGACGCTTGTGGTTGATAAATCGAGTTGGGTGAGTTTTTGGGAGACTTGCTGAGCAACATCTTTTTGTAAAGACTTGCGACGGGTGTTTGCGAGTTCTGTGACTTCTGCTAGTTGGTTAACTAATTTATGGTCGCGGCTGGTAAGTAATTCCACGCACAAGCTGGCATCACCTTGAATACGACTGACGGCATTAATTCGGGGGCCAAGACCAAAAGAAATATCTGTGGGGCGATCGCCACTTTTCTGGCATAGTTCTAATAACCTTCCTACCCCTGGTCGTCGCCGCTCTGCTGGTGCCTGTTTAAAATCTTCTTGCAGTCGTTGAATTCCCAACTGCGCTAAATAGCGACAATCTCCACTTAACTGTACTAAGTCAGCAATTAGACCAACCGCGACTAAATCTAATAAATCTTCTAATGGTTGTTGGGGGACATTTGGCAAGGTTTGATAAAAAGCCTCGACTAACTTATAAGCTACCGCGACTCCAGAAAGATGAAACAATGGATGTGTCGTTGGTAAATATCGAGGATTGATAATTGCCTTAACTGCTGGACGTTCTGGAGGGAGCGTGTGGTGGTCTGTAACTATAATATCTATGCCCAGTTCGTGAGCATAACTAATTTCACTGAGATTAGTACTACCCGTGTCGCAAGTTACGATTAACTTAACCCCCTGTTGCGCGAGGCGGTCAATGCCTTGACGGTTGAGTCCGTGCGATTCTGTTAAGCGGTTAGGAATGTAATAATTTAACTTTTCTTTTTGGTCGAAAAACTGTCCTAATCCATCCCACAGCACAGCAGTAGAAGTGATACCGTCAGCATCAAAGTCTCCCCAAATAGCGATTTTTTCCCCTGTATCACGTGAAAGTTGTAACCGTTTCACGGCGAAAAGCATTTCTTCCCCAAATTCAAACGGACTCGCAGATTGATAGGTGAGTGGGTTGACAAAAGATTCTATTTGTGTGTCTTCGTGTATTCCTCTTTGCCACAACAACTGCGCTGCGAAATGTCCACCTGATAGGGGTACGTACTTTTTCACCGCTTGCACGAACCACTCAGGCGGTTGTTCTGTTGCTGTAAGAATCCACTGTTGTTCTGACATATATTAAATTCTGAGTGTTATATCTCATGAGATGTAGAAACTCTTGAACGCACCCCATCTAACCTTACGGTATAGATGAGGCATTCATTCGCTATGCAGCCCTTCTTTGACTACGTAACGTACCCAGAGTTACAGGCGTTCTCTGTGTGCCGTGGGAACTTTTGCCCTCGAACACTCTAGAATAGTTGTCATCACCCATCATGACTGCATACCAATAACGGGCAGCGATATTGTATGAAGCGTTGAGATCGGAATGATATTTCTTTCCTGTCTTGAAACAACATAGAGAGTAATTTGTTTTATCTCTCTTAACTCTTCCACTGCCATCGTAGGCATATGCACTTGTATATTTGGGGTTGATGAAGGTGATTTTTCCACCTAGTTCTGTCCATCTATCAGATACCAACTCAACTATTTTGCGGTGGCACCAAAGATGAAACTTTTGTTTTTGTAAGGATTTTCGTCTACCGCCCTTAGCCTTCCATCCTTCTAAATTCTCAAATACAATGACCTTCACATTGTATAGTTGAGCAAACTCAACAATCTCTCTAGTGACTGTTCTAGAAATTTGTAAGTTAATATTAGAAGACGTACGATAGATCCCTTTACAAAAACCAGACGGCAAGACTGAATTTGTAATGTTCTTGGTCTGTTTCGACTTTCGAGCAATCATCATCCTTCGTTTGTTTCTTCGGTCTATGTCTCTAGCTGGGTTAATAAACTTCCTAGCTTTTACAGTACCGTTCTGACCAACAATGGATGCTGTCGCAGCATTGTTAATTCCCATATCAACGCTGCAAACAAACGTCTTTTCTGGTAAATCAACTTTCTTTATCTCCACAGACATAGATAGTTGACATGCGTGTTTATTAACTACCAATGCAGGTGATTTTATTTTGTTTCCCTCAATCAAATGACGATTTAGCCCATGCTTCTTCACTGGAATGCACATCTGCCACACCCAATCTTTTCCATTCCAAACTTTGATATCAACCAATTGGTAATTTTGTCGATATTTAACTTGTTGACCTTTGTACAACGCTGGATAGGTGTTGCACATAGATGTCAAGGAAGGCGGTTGAGCGTGACGATGTTTTCTGTTACCCAATTGCCAGTCCTTGTATCGAGTCTGAAAGCTAGATACAATCCCAATAGCATCAGAAGAAGCTGCACGTCTCAGATAACTAGGAAACTTTCGGAATGATGGGTGTTTGTTAACTACTTTTTGGAAGTATTTGTGTTTTGGATCTGGATTATCTGCGGTTTGATGAATCATTCTCTCTACCGCATTAATCCGCTCCTTTGATGTTAAGTCTATGAGGTTAACCCATTGAGAATTGACAATAATAACCAAGGGATGTAGAAATTTCCGATATTCCTCAATAGTTAAAATCATTAGTTTTTTTTGTTCAGGAGTTGCTTTTAAATCCCAAACATCAGTCCGAATGAGTTCTTGAAGATTCCTTGGAGATTTGTTTTGGCGTCGTCGTTTACTCATGGGGTTGTCTTCGACCTCGACATATATTAATAATAACCGTGAGCACTCAGAATTCCAAGTATGTCAATTAAAGAATCTAAAAAGAGATGGCAGCAAGCCTTATCTATAGTTAGAGCTTGCTGAATAAGTCGGATAAGCGAATCTAGAACCCACACAGGTTGCAAAATGGTTGTTTCGTTTTTGGTTGAAAAAGAATTGAAACCCTTGCCTGGATTACATTACACATTCATTCAGCAAGCCTTAGTTAGAGCCTATAGTCGGAAGTATGTAGAAAAGAAAACAAAGTTTGGCGTAACTCTTGATAACTGGGTAGCAGAGGAAATAGCCAAAATCAAACAATCAAACCACCTGAACAACCATTAGGAAGATGGAGCAGAGAAAAATTGTCCCAGTGGGCACAAGCGAGTAGGTCAGAAATCATTCGTTATCCTGACAATCCTTTTTAATCGTTGCTTCGCTTCTTAATATTAGTTTCGCTGACCCCACCTAAAATTTAGATATTTTTTTGTAGTATTTTTAGGTGGGGACTGCGCGAAATATTCTCGATCAAAGGGGAGTTTTTCTACATATGCTCATAAACAAAACTTATACTTAGGCTGACTCCTCGTTGGTGTGATACGGCTCATGCCATTGCCTTAGGTATCGCTCACCAAGGTATTCAGGGCGACTTCACTCACAATTCCATCGGACTTGCGATTATTACGTATGGCAGCAGGACGCGATCGCCTGTAACCGGCCCTTTCAGCTTTTTGATGTTCGTAATCGATCAGCCTGCCATAATGTTCGTGCTTGCTTAAATTCATTGACAAAAAGACATGCTGATGAATATTTCCAAATCCTTTGCGAGTGAAAAATTTCACGGCTGGGACGTTAGTGGGATCTGTATCTACTAGCATGAACCGCGCTCCATCTTCGATCATGTGAGCAATGACCTTATCAACTAGTTTATCTCCCACTCGCTGACGCTGAAACTTAGGATCAACTCCTAACCAAAGAATGTATCCGTAAGTCCAGGAAGCTTTGGTAATGATGGTTCCCAAAATAAATCCGGCTAATTCTCCATCTATCTCCGCCACCAGGCAGTATTCTGGATCTGTATTATAAAGTCCAATCACCTCCCATTCATCCCAAGTTCTGTACAAGTAAGGATATAGATCGCTAGTAAATAAATCCTCACCCAAGTGGTAAACAGGAGCAATGTCATCAATTCCTAATTCACGGACATAAACTGCATTATTTTCATTAAAGTGCATAAAAGATAATTGAGAGTTTGTTAGATCCTTATGTATAAAAAGTAAGAAGTCAGGAGAATATTAGGGGTTTAGTAGCTATTTTTCCATGAGAATTACTCACTCAGAGAGTATTCCTCTTCTATCTTCTGACTCCAATCATAAGGATACTTCCTGAATGCTAGCGAGATTTAGTAGAGTCGTGTCCACTCCATAAGCTGGATTTGCCGCAGATATGGATTCAGAGTCGCTTTCCGTGCGATTGCACCTCGTTGTATACTGACAATAGTCACAAGCTTTGTTACCTTCTGGAACTTGCGGAAATTGTTGTCCTTGATAGTAGCTTTTCAACCAAATGGTTAACTTGTTTAACAATCGGTTCAGTCGCTTCGCTGTTTGCTCGTGCTGGGCAGTATTGTAACTAAACTTAATACTTTGCGGTTTACCTTCAGATTGCACAAACCAGTAAATCATCGAAATACTTTCTGGTAAATAATTGCTGGTTTCAGCCAATACATACAGATAAAGACGTGTTTGCCAGTTCTGTTCTAATTTGCGTTTATTTGGTAGTTTAGGATAAGTTTTCCAATCAAAAATTTGTGCTATTTGGTTATCTGCAATCAGTAAATCGTAGATAACTGTGAGTAAATAGTCTTGAACTTGTATGGTGCGGTAATGTTCGCTTTCACGAAAATCGCTTTTGAGAGTTGTCGTTAAAATTTCTGGTGCTGCACAAGCAAAAGCGCTCATCCAGCTTTGCAGTATGGGATCCGCTTGCAGAAATGTATCAATTGGCAAACCCATTTCCCTCTGTTGCATCAGCAAGTGAAAGCGACTTCCCAAAGCCTGCCGTTCCTCATGTTCTGGATCTAAGGGAGAATGAAGTTGTTCTAAATAGGTGTGTTGGAACTGACGGGGACAACGTTCGAGGACATTCAGTTGTCCTTGTGAAAGTCGCAAGAGTTGAGTTTGAGTTGACAGCATCCTTTTAGATTCGCAGAAACATATAGCACAATTATGCTTTATAGTAAAGAGTATCATGAAAAACAGTGGTTGGCAGTGGAAAAATCCTACCTTAACGACAGTGATCGTTTTGACAGCAACAATTTTTACAACTCAGAGTTTCGCTGTTAATACAGAGAATCTTCAAAGAATTCAATCTTCTTCTGTAGAAAGGACATTGCAGAAAAAACAGGGTGAATATCAACTGGCGAAATACTCAGGAAGCTGTCGTCAGGTGCTGGCAAGAAATGGCCTTTACGTCATGCGAAAACCGACACTTAACAGTTCTGTAGTGACTCTTTTAGATTATGGACAACAAGTCACAATCCGAAACAGTGGTAAAAATGGCTGGGTAGGAATTTCGTCTCCTACGCAAGGCTATATGTCACAAACTGATTATCTAGGTTCATGCCACGCAGAAGGGACTCCCTCGGAACAAAACTTCTGCCGTCAGGTTGTCACCAAAGCAGGGCTTGTTGTGCGGCGATCGCCTTCGATAAACTCCACTCGTATTGGATTCGTCTCCAATCGTCGAAATGTTCTCATTGAGAAGCGGGGAAAAAATGGTTGGGTGCCAATTACAGCTCCATACTTTGGTTATGTGCCATCAAAGCACCTACGCTATTGTAAACAGGGATCTCTTTGAGAGCGAACTAGCACACGGGGCGTGGAAATAAGGCTAAATAGATAGAAAGGAAAAATTTACAAGTATGTAACGAAAAATTAACCTAAGCGATTGGAATGTATGTCGCTTCTAGCAAGCCAAACGCTAAAAAAAACGGCAACCGTTGTCCTGGGTTAGTCACTGCATGTCAAGGCAGAGAACTAGTTCTAAGGGGCGGTAATGGGTAATGGGAAGAAAAATAATTGCCAATTACCAACTACCACATACCACATCACATGTGCGCTTCGGATAGCAACTTGAGGCACAACTTCTCTAAGACTTTACTTTTGTGGGCGATATCTTCAAAAGACTTATCAATATTTGTTGAATTTCTGATGCAACTTGCTCGATATTCTGATTCCCATTGATAACACAAATTTTTTCTGGAGACTTTTTTGCTAAAGATAAATAACCTTGACGTATCCGATGATGAAAAGCTAAATCTGCTTGTTCAATTCGATCTAATTTACGCTTTTGCAATATTCGTTGCAAAGAAATTTCCGGATCGATATCCAGCAATATTGTTAAATCGCTTTGAAGTCCATCAGTAGCTAAAAGGTTAAGTTGTTCAATTGTTTCAATGTTCATTTGCCGTCCCCAACCTTGATAGGCAATAGTAGAGTCAGTGTAGCGATCGCATAAAATAATCGCTCCTTTTGCCAAATTCGGCATTAGATAATGGTGTACGTGTTGCGATCTATCAGCAGCGTATAAAAGTAATTCTGTTTTGTCAGCAATTGAATTTCCTGCTTCTAATAATAATTGCCGCAGCTGTACGCCCAAGTCTGTTCCGCCCGGTTCCCGAGTCACGACAACAGATATATCAAGACTTTGCAGCCAAGAAGAGCAAAGCTCTATTTGGGTAGTTTTGCCAGAACCCTCCACCCCTTCAAATACAATTAATTTACCTCTACTATTCATCTGTGAAAATTTTCCTCTCGGTATTAGCAACTTACTTTACCAAGATTAGATGTTCGTAATACCCAAGACATGGGAATACTAGCTATTGAGGCTCAAAAACCTTTCTGGTATTACCACTTATGTCCTATCCAGATAATGCAACCCTGTCTTTACCGCTAAGACTGTCCAGAAATCTAAGTGCATTGGAAACTTGGGCTTTTGGTGTCACAATCCATATTGGCTGGGTAGCAGTGGTACCAGTCATTCATGCGGCTTTAGGACCTCAAGCTATATTTGTTTGGATACCAGCTGTCATTGTGGGGATATTACTGAACTACCAGGTGAAACGTCTGGGGACTCACTTCATAGATATTGCTGGGGGTACGCCCAACTATATAACCAAGCTGTGGCAACTTTATCCTGGTATTGCTCGTTATGCTGCCATCGCATATTTCCTCAGTTGGGTTTCGTATATACCACTTAATTCAGTTGTCCTTACAGACTTAATCAAAGTCAACCTTGAACAATTAGGATTTACTTGTCCGGAAGCGCTACTCAAAATTAGCTTTACGTTCTTACCCTTTGCGATCGCCTTTAGTGGCACCCGTGCTTTAAGTATTTTGCATTTGTTTTTTGCAATTCCTGCAATAGTAGTGCTACTTACCTTTTGTTTACAGGGACTTGGCTTTTTAGCTTTTTCTCCTGAGAGCCCTGGTTTATTTCCTCAGAGTTCGTCATCTCTGAGTTTTGTTGATTGGGCAAAGTGGTTCTATTTCGTTACCTATCAAACCTACGGTTGTGAAACTGCCTCATCCTTTATTGCTGATAGTCGTCGCCCTATCGAAACCCTACGGTTTCTAGAAATTGCTGCTTGGTTAATGCCACCCATCTTCTTGGGTGGTTCTTGGGTAATTACGTGTTTAGCAACAGCTTCTAATCTTAAGGACGATGCTTTTCTCAATTTTATCGCCGCATCTACACCCTTTTGGGGAAAATTTGCTTCTTTAATCGTCACCTTTTTGCTAGCCGGTTCATCTTTGCTAGGTTTGGCAACAGGAGTATCTAATTGTCCCCGCATTTTGTATCAGTTAGCAATTGACAAATATATCTCACCAGTATTTTCGGTAGTGTCGCGACGGGGAGTATTCGGTGCTGCCCTCACTTTCACTCTAGCGCTCTCCTTTCTGTTTCTGATTTGGGGAAATGTAACGCACATCATTGTGGTGGCAAATGTCCCTTGGTTTGTGTCGTTTATGCTACTACATTTAGGACTATGGTTGCAGAGAGGTAAGCCAGAGGTACTTTTTCCCCGACTCTCCTTGGGTATCTTCATGTTAGAGGTTGTCGTACTAGTGGTGGGAGGCTATACTTGGGGTTGGCAAGATTTGCTGATTGGATTAGTAGCTCCTGTTGGAGTCGTAGCATTTGATACATTGATGCGCTATATCCCTCTTGCTCCTTTCCGTCCAAGTTGGTGGATGCGGAGATATCAGTCACGAACAACAATAACAATTACAGACTCAGTGATCCCGCAAGTCAGTATCCTGATTTTTCTGTTGATCTGTGGGGTGTCTGTGGGCTGGTTCTTTGGTACTCATTTAAATAAGCCTGATACTACAGCAGATGAAAATCTCTTCGTTGTGCTACTGATGACGGTGGCATTTGTTGGGGTGGCGATCACTGGCTGGACGAGTTTACCACAAGTTCTGGCGATCGCTGAAGCACGGGAAGCCGCAGAACACCTGTTTATGGTGGCTCAAGATGCAATTGTCGTTGTCAACGAAGTTGGTGTGATTCGACAAGCAAATCCCGCTACCCAATCTTTGTTTGGTTTCAATCCATCATTGATGCTGGGATTTCCCTTAAATAAATGGTTACCAGACTTAACACAATATCCTCATGATTGGCAAAAGCACAGCGAACAAACCCTCTTACATAAAGACCATGTAAAAACTCTTGAAGTTTCTGTCTCCGATATTCCCCATCAAGATTTTCAGGAATACGTTGTTATCCTTCATGATATGACTAAACGCAAACAAGCAGAGTCCGTATTGCGAGAATCTGCAGCACAACTGCGGGAAAAGTCACAGCAGCTTGCATCTCAACTGGTGCAAACTGAAAAACTGTCTAGTTTAGGTCAATTAGTTGCTGGGGTAGCACACGAAATCAACAACCCTGTCAGCTTTATTGACGGCAACCTCAGCTACGCTGATACATATATCCAAGATTTATTGAGATTACTGCAACTTTATCAGCAACATTATCCCCACCCCGTACGGGAAATACAAGATGAAGCAAAAGCTATTGAGCTTAATTTTTTAGTTGAAGACCTACCAAAGCTACTAGCATCAATGAGAGTTGGTGCTGACAGAATTACAAATATTGTCCTATCTCTACGCAACTTCTCTCGCTTGGATGAGGCGGACATGAAAGCAGTAGATATTCATGAGGGAATTGATAGTACACTGATGATTCTGGAACATCGCCTTAAAGCCAGACCAAATTATACCTCTATTCAAATTATCAAAGAATATGCTTACCTTCCACCTGTGGAGTGTTATGCTGGACAACTCAATCAAGTTTTTATGAATATTCTGACAAATGCGATTGATGCGATTGAGGAAAATCGCTTAACAGAAATTGAACATGCCCGACAACCAACTATTCATATTATTACTCAACTAACTATTGACAAGCGTGTAGCTATTCGCATTACTGATAATGGTCCTGGTATGCCTAAAGGCGTGTATTCAAAATTATTTGATCCCTTCTTCACAACTAAACCTGTAGGTAAAGGTACAGGGCTGGGTTTATCTATTAGCTACCAAATTATTACGGAGAAACATCAGGGGAGATTACAGTGCATTTCCAGCCTGGGCAAAGGTGCAGAATTTGTCATTGAAATTCCCTTGAGCCAAAAGAAAGTTTTGAGCGATTAAATCAAGGGTTTTTAGATCAGTTCAATCCGCTTTTTCTGGTAGATAAACCAGAAACAAAGGAGAGCGATCGCTAGGGCAGCCACAACAAAACAGGGAACGTAACCGTAACTATCGACAACTCTACCGAATGCTGCTGTCCCAAGTCCCTGTCCTAAAAACATGTTGAAAACAAAAAGTGCAACTGCTGTACCTCGTGCTTTAGGCGCTAGTTCGGTTGCTTGAGTCTGGAATGTACTGTGCATCATATAAAAGCCCAATCCTATGAAAATACTTAAAGGGATAAACAGTACCCAGTTGTGATACAACGCGATAAATAAGTAGCCGACGCAGATCAACAAGCTTCCAACCCCAACCATTCCATTTTCTCCCAATCTCCTGACCAACCACTGCACGTAACGACTGTAAATAAGTCCACCAACTCCAAAACTGCTGAGCATGAAACCGATCGCAACGTAAGATAAGTGATATTCATCTCGGAGAAATGCCCCAACGTAAGAGAATCCTCCAAAAAGGAAAAAACCTTCACCAAATACTGCTATCATCACAGTACGAGCGGCAGGTTGAGTGATGAGTTGGTAGTAAGGTCGGAAAGCTGCCAAACCCATAGTCAATTCGGAACGATGCATATCACGTATACTACGGATTGCACGCCACATCGTGATAGTAATACCAACAGATAAAAGCCCAAATACTAGAAAAATATTACGCCAGCTAATATATTCCCCAAAAATACCACCCAAACTGCTACCTAGAATCTGACCGAGTACCACGAACCCCAGATACCGTCCAATCGCGGCTTGGCGTTGTTCATAAGGGTAGTTGTCACCAATATAAGCCAGTGAAAGCGGGATCACTGCTGCCGCCGCCAAGCCGGTTAAAAACCGCATTAAGGTAAGGATGGCGAGATTAGACACAACTGCACAAACTGCTGTACCAACAGCAAATGCTCCCATTCCAGCAGTCATCACCTTCACTTTACCAATGCGATCGCCTAATGGACCGTAGACTAATTGGAACAGCCCGTAGGGAATTGTGTACGCGGAGATAATCACCCCTGCACTCCCAACACCCACTTTAAAGTCATCAGCAATAATGTGAAGCACTGGATCAATCACCCTTGCGTCAGCAATCACCATAAAGGCAGCTGCACCCAACAGTTCTAACGAGATGCGTCTATCATCTGTTGCTAATCTACCCACTTAGTTCTCCTGTTTTGTGATCAAGCTGAAGGAGAGAAGGGGGGACGCACTTCTAAAAGGGAAAATATAGCGGTTCTCAGTTAAATCCCATACACTCTCGTCCTCTCGCCCTCTCCCAATCTTGGGAAAGGGGTGCCCGCGCCTATCTGGGTGAGGGCAAGAGTATGTGACTAAAACGAGAACCGTTATAAGAATTGCTGTACACGATGCAACAAAGCAGCGCGTCTCCCCTATGAATCCTCAACGCTGAATCGTATTTGCTGATTGGTTAAATAACATCGCTCGCGACTTCTCAATATCTAGAGTTTGATTTTTGAAAGCCTCTGCCTTCTCATAAGCACGAACTGTGGCAGGACGTGCTTGGATTGCTTCAAACCAGCGCTTGAGGTTGGGGAAGTTTTCTAACTTCTGGTTTTGGCGCTCATACGGTACTATCCAAGGATAGCTCGCGATATCTGCAATAGAGTATTCACCCGCAACAAATTCTCTGTCTGCCAGCCGCTTATCCAGTACTGCATATAAACGTCCCGTTTCATTCACGTAGCGATTAATCGCATAGTCAATTTTTTCAGGAGCATATTGATTGAAGTGGTGATTCTGTCCTGCCATTGGTCCCAAACCACCCATTTGCCAGAATAGCCACTGAAGAACTTCAGCGCGATCGCGCGAATCTTCTGGCAGCAACTTCCCAGTTTTTTCAGCCAAGTAGACCAAAATCGCACCTGACTCAAAGACTGAAATCGGCTCGTCTCCAGTTGCAGGTTCAGTGTCAATAATTGCCGGAATACGATTGTTCGGCGAAATCTTGAGAAATTCAGGCTGAAATTGCTCACCAGCACCAATGTTCACAGGAACAATGTTATAGGGCAATCCAACTTCTTCTAAAAACATTGTCACCTTATGACCGTTCGGTGTTGTCCAATAGTAAAGTTCAATCATTGATCTGTCTCCTGATAGTTTTCTGTAAGGCTCAGATTCCCGACTTCTCCAAGAAGTTGGGAATCTTTGCTTGATGAATCGTCAAGCCTGTCGCATTACCCTCTAATTCTGGCTTTAACTCCTGTTGGTCATCATAATCACCACCGTTTTGTAGGCGATAAGGAATTGGCTCCGTTGTATTGAGCGTTAACAGTCGTTGCTCGTAGACTTTGCATAACTTTTTATACTCTTCCTCCTGAATACGTCGGGCTTGATAAACAACTAAGGGAGGTAATACAGTCATACCAGGATAATATAAAACACCATGATTAATCGGGAACAATAAATCGTCAATATAACCGTTGACACCGCGTTTGCTATACTGCGGTTCTCTTCCACCAAGAGTCACAACAAGCATGGCACGTCTTCCTTTGAGTGTTCCTTCTCCGTAACGGTTACCCCAATGCTTGCCTTCATGTGCACCTACGCCATATGCAAACCCATAGGCGTAAACGCGGTCAATCCAACCTTTCAGGATAGCTGGCATTGAAAACCACCATAAGGGAAACTGAAAGATAACGACATCTGCCCAAAGTAGTTTTTCTTGCTCGGTAGCAATCTCAGGTAACTGCGTACCATTTGTAAATGCAATTCCTGAAGCAGAGCCGTAGTCGAGGCGTTCGTTCGTATTCCGTTGGGGAAAGTCATCACCATCTGCCACAGCTTTCCATTTCATTGCATATAGATCGGAAACTTGAACCTGATGTCCGGCATTTGTGAGTACCGAGACGGCAAAATCTTTCAGCGAACCGTTAAGGGATCTGGGTTCGGGATGGGCATAGACAATGAGAACGTTCATAATGAGTTTTTAAAGCTGAACTGTACTTGCCGACTGGTTAAATAACAATGACCACATTTTCTCCATGTCGATAGGCTGATTGATGAATGGTTCTGCTTTTGCGTAAGCACGTACCGTTGCAGGACGTGCTTGAATTGTCTCAAACCAACGCTTTAAATTGGGAAAATTTTCTAAATTTTGATCAATCAAGATTTTTTCTCCTCATTTTTGCACCGCCAATAAGCGCTTAATGAGGAAAATACAATTAGGTTCACGCCAAAAGTATTCTTTCCCGTTAATAATTGAAACGCCACGCAATTCATAAGCTGGAATGCCAGTATTCTTGTACCCACGTTTCTGGTATATTCTACGAGCAAGATGATTACTCAATCTCACATCCAAACCTATTTTGGAAAAACCACGTTCTTTAGCGCTTGCTTCCACACAATCCATTAATTTTGAAGCAATACCTTCACCTCGACAATGCGGCATTACCCATAAATCCTCTATCCTAGGAATATGCAGATTGCGTACTGCTTGGGGTTCAAAAAACATGTCACTATCCCAATAAACGATAGCATGTCCCACAGGTAACTTCTCATCCCATGCTATGAAATAGAGACACTTTCCTTCACATTGGAGATAGAAGCGTTGGTGGTGATTAATGAGACGCTCGCATTTCAGGAGTTCGTTGGTCAGGATGGGAATTTCTGGTTCTGCTAACGGTTGGATAGCTACATACCTACCCGTTTTTGTCAAGGATATCATCAAAACTTCTCCACCCAAGGCCGTAGTTCCACTTCCCACGTCCAAGCACTTCTCGGCTGACGTAGAATGTGGAGATAAGTTTGGGCGATCGCATCGGGATCAAGCATACTATCTGGATTGTCTGCTGATGCAGTCCGTTCTGCGGAAGCGATCCCACCATCGATGACAAAATGGGCGACATGGATATTCTGCGGAGCTAATTCCCGTGCTATACTCTGAGCCAAACCCCGCAATGCAAATTTACCCATTGCAAAGGGAGCAGACCGAGGATAACCCTTGATACTTGCTGAAGCTCCTGTAAATAAGATAGTACCACCTCCAAGATTTAGCATTCGTTTCGCAGCAGCTTGAGCAACGAGAAAGCCTCCATAAGCAGTTATATCTAAAGCTTTCTCGACATCAGCCGGGTTAATATCAACAAAAGGTCCGTTCACTCGCCAACTTGGATTGTAAACGACGACATTTGGAGAACCTACACGACTTTCGACATCATTAAATAACTGCTGCACGTCCTCTGGTTTTGAGACATCGCACGCAAAGCTACTAGCTCCAATCTCACTCTCTAACTGACTGAGTTTATCAACCCGACGTGCGGCTAAAGCCACTGTCATTCCCTCTTGAGCAAACAACCGAGCTAAAGATGCACTCAGTCCGCTACCTGCTCCGACAATTAAAGCTATTTTTGACATACACTCTACCGATTTTGGTTTTCCGATTAACGCTTTGAACACAACTAACTTTATCGCTTAAAATTAACCTACATAGTCAGAGCTTTAACCTTTCCTAAGCATTTTGATGCTTATGACAAAATGCTCAAAGTTAATGTGATGAACTATTATTGCTGTTCTCAATCAAATCCCATACACTATCGCCCTCTCTCTCTTCCCCTCTCCCAAGATTGGGAGAGGGATGCCCGTGGTGACGTGAGTTTTTTTTGTATGTGACTGAAACGAGAATTACTATATTGCTGATTGAGTACCGAACGGTCGTAAGTCAAGATCCGAAGGGTGATAATTTTTACTCTTTTTCCAAGGTAGATACAATCTCGCTCCCTAATTCGTAATTGATGAAACGGTTACAAGCCCAGCCCTTTATACGTGAAAACAGCCTTGAGTAATTACGAATTATTTTGTTAACTTTGATAAGGATTTCCGACTCTATCTACAAAGACTTTATCTGCAAATGGTAGTCGTCCAGGATCACGGCGAGGTTCTTCAGCATAGCCAATCGGTACTAAGACTGCGATCGCCAGATCTGGATCTTCTGTAGTCCCGATTACTGCCTTGACTTTCTCTTCCTCCCAGCCATTCAGAAAACAGCTAGACAAACCTAAACTTTCTGCTGCTAGTACTAAATGTGTAGCGGCAATCATGGCATCTTTGATCGCATACTCCCGATTCTTATCCTGTAGTGCAGTGTGAAACTGAGGGATGGCTGTTCTAAAAAAGTTTACGGCATTCTCAGTCCATGCCCCATTTTGCAGTGCTTGGTTGTACATTGGGTTAAGATCTTTCTTCCAGCCAGCAGCATCAGCAGCAAAGACGAAGGTTACAGGTGCTTGAATGACTTGCTGTTGATTCCAAGATGCTGCTGATAGCGCTGCTTTTTGCGCCTCATCTTGTACAAGAATAATCCGCCAGTCTTGTAAATTAAAGCTACTAGGTGCTGCTATGGTTAACTCAACGAGTTGCTTGAGTAGTTCAGGGGTGATGGGATCTGGTTTAAAACTTTTAATCGAACGACGCTGAGCGATCGCACTCGGCACGTCTAACGGTTTAATTTGAGCAATGGGATTCATTGTTATTATCCTCTTACTTTCGTTTGAGTGATGGATCAGTTACTGTCTTGATTTCCTTATTTCCATAATACCGAATAACTAAACTACATTATAGTTTAGTTAGCGTGCCACTGTACAATGCAAAAAAATTTTGACTCACCTACAGGTGCATTTTTTACTGAAGAAAGGCAGAGGGCAGCTATGCTGAAGGCAGAGTAGAGTTTCTCAGCACTTGGATAGAGGAATAAACGTTAGGGGTATCCAGTTAACTTTATGGCATGCTGAGAACACCATTGATAGTGTTCAATAATTCCTTAGCTGTGTAGGGCTTCGACAAAAATGCTTTAACACCATTGCCCATAGCTGTCGCTATCTGATCGCTTGTGGCTAGTCCGGTGACGGCAATAATCTTGATTTGCGGGTTAATTTTTTGCAACGTGCGGATGGTTATGTTTCCATCCATAATCGGCATCATCATATCCATCAACACCGCACTAATTTCATCTTTGTGCTGGGCATACAGTGAGATCGCCTCGACTCCATCACGGGCACATAAAGCTTTGTAGGCGAACGTTTGCAGCAATGTTTTGGCTAACTCACGAATAGGAGCTTCGTCATCTACAACGAGAAGCAACTCGCCATGTCCTTTCGGTAGTTCGATATTTTGGGGTGGCGGCATTTCAGTTCCCAGAACTGCTGGCAAATGCACCTTGAACTGAGTACCAAGTCCTACCTGACTCTCCACATTCACAAAACCGCCATGGCTAGTGATAATGCCAATCACTGTTGAAAGACCAAGCCCTGTGCCTTTGCCGATCTCTTTAGTTGTGAAAAATGGCTCAAAAATTCGATCTATTATTTCCGGCGGAATCCCAATGCCAGTGTCTGTGACAGTAATAACAATGTAGTAACCAGATTTGGCTTCAATATGCATCCGGGCATAGTTAGCATCGATGAAGAGATTTTCGGCACAGATCCTTAAAGTGCCACCATCTGGCATAGCATCACGCGCATTGACGCATAGGTTCATCAGCACCTGATGTAGTTGAGTCGGATCTCCGGAAACAGCTCGAAGATCTGGCGCTATATCCGTGTAAACTTCGATTGATTTAGGAAATGTTTGTTTTGCAATCTGCTGAATTTCCGAAAGCAAGTGCCCGACTTGCATTTCAGTGCGCTTGCTTTCTACTCCTCGCGCAAACTCCAGAACTTGTTTAACCAAAGCTGCTCCGCGTTTAGCGTTGGTTTCCTGTATCTTAAGCAACTGTATAGTTCGCGCTTCGGCATTGGGAAGTTTGATTTGCAAAAGTTGGGCTGCTGTCAGAATTGGCGTCAGTATATTATTTAGATCGTGGGCAATGCCGCTTGCTAGGGTGCCGATACTTTCCATCCGTTGAGCACGGAGAAACTGCGATTCGAGTTGTTTTTTCTCTGTGATGTCGGTGTCTACGGTGAGTATTGATTTTGGTTGCTCGTCTTCATCGCGCACTAGTGTCCAGTGGCTGGAAACGATAATTTCCCTTCCTGATTTTGTAACTTTATGCAACTCTCCAGACCACTCGCCGTCCGCCAATACAGTCTTGTGAGCTTCTAAAGGTTTCAGCGAATCTTTGTCTTTGAACAAAAGCGCGTTAGCTTTTTGAGCAAGAGCCTCTTCTGCTTCCCACCCATAGAGATGCTCAGCACCTTTGTTCCAAAATAAAATTTTGTTTTCTAGATCTCGAACTAAAATAGCATCCGTTGCTACATTAAGTAGGGCAGCTTGTTCGCGGATTTTCTGTTCGGCTTGCTTGCGTTCGTTGAGTTTGGTTTGTGCCTGCTCGAAGAGTGTGGATTGCTGGATGGCGATCGCTACCTGTGTTGCCAATGATAAAAGCAAATTGATATCTAACGGCTGCCACTGTCGTGGTGATGAACACTGATTAGCCACTAACAGCCCCCACAACTCTTCCTCAACTATGATCGGGACTACTAAATTGGCTCTAATCTGAAGCTCAACCAGAAAATCCACGTGACATGTAGATAAGTTAGCTGTGTAAATATCCTCTGTTGCTTGGACTCTACCTTGTTTGTAAAGTTCCCGGCCAAAACTTTGTTCAAAGAACGATTCTTTGATTGTTTTTCCCAAGATAGGCACCCAATCAGGATTTACAGATTCTACTGCTACCACGCCGCTCCAATCCGCATTGAAGCGATAAATGAACACCCGATCTGCCTGAAGAAATTGCCGGACTTCAAACACTGTCGTGTCAAGAATCTCTTTCAGGTTTAAAGACTGGCGGATGCGTTTTGTCATCTCTGCTACCAATCTTTCCCGCTCTGTTTGCTGTCGTAGTGCCTCTTCTACCTGCTTGCATTCAATGGCAGTACGTGCAAGACTTGCGACATGATGCCGTAAATTTAGTTGTGTCATCACTTGATGACCTAAAACCCGCAATGCTTCTATCTGTTTTGGACTGAGTGTTCGCGGAATGAGGTCGATCGCACAAAGCGTTCCCAATGCGTGTCCAGTAGGTGTAATTAGGGGAAAGCCAGCATAAAACCGGATTTGAGGAGTAGATGTTACTAATGGGTTTGTGGCGAATCGTTCATCAACTGTTGCATCGTTAACAATTAAAACCTCAGTTTGCAAGATAGCATGGGCGCAAAACGCGATCTCGCGGGGTGTTTCGCTCATCTCCAAACCCACGTTTGACTTAAACCACTGGCGGTTACTATCAACCAGGCTCACCAAGGCAATAGGAGTTCCACAAATATCTGCGGCTAAACGAGCGATGTCGTCAAAGTCCTCGTCGATTTCAGTGTCGAGAATTTCGTAGGAACGTAAAGTTTCGAGCCTTGCCGCTTCATTGTTGGGCAGTGGAGCTTTCATCTTAAACCTCTAGGAGAGCCCTACTAGATTGGATTAAGTAGGTTTACGCAAAAAAAACTCAATATGTAAACAAATATTGATTTACTGCGCAGCCGAATGACGACTGTACGGACGGGTTTGATAAAATTGTTCGCTTTTATTCACAAGCTATGAGGTTAAACCCAAGATCACATTAGCTTTGCTGAAAGCACTTTAATTTAAACAAATTTAACTATAACCATTGCTAGTTTATACATTATTTATCTTTTTTAATCAATTTGTTACAACTGTACACATATCTTAAAACTACTTTGCCTTTTGCTATTCTATGCCTAAGCGCCACGCTGTCGTTATTCTTGATTTATTGATAAAGGAAGTCATACCGACTACAATAATTGAAGTTAGCTATGTGGTTCATGCCTAATCGGCTGAACAAAAATTGCTTTCTTTTTAGTAAATTGATGGAAGAAGCACTGACTATGGTATGGCTGAACACAAAACTTTGACAACCGCTCTCAGGCATTCTTGTTGCCGATAACCAGAATTCTTTGACAGCAGGCGATCACAAATATGGTAAAAGCTTTAGCTACTACCCAAACTCCTATGCGGCGAGATACAGATGAAAAATGCTCATAAATATGTAGCAATAGGAGAATACCCTAAATGTTTTTCTATGCCTAGACAATCCATTCCCCGTATAGAATATCTCAGAGTCAAAAACTATCGAGCGCTGTGTGACTTAGAACTCAAAGGAATTACGCCCCTCACTGTCTTCTTAGGACCTAATGGTAGTGGGAAATCAACTATTTTTGATGTTTTTGCCTTTTTATCAGAATGCTTTACAGTCGGTTTGCGCAAAGCGTGGGATAGACGCGGACGCTTTAGAGAACTGCGGACACGAGGTGCAGATGGACCGATTGTAATTGAATTAAAATATCGTGAAAAGCCAGATTTACCTATCATCACCTATCATCTGGCTATTGAAGAACGACCAAAAGGACCGCAAGTGGCAGAAGAATGGTTGCAGTGGAGAAGAGGTCAAACTGGCAAACCCTTTAAATTTCTCGACTTTCAAGAAGGTTCAGGAAAAGTCATTACAGGCGAAAAGCCAGACGAACAAGACGAGAGAGTATTTGAACAACTAAACTCCTCTGAATTACTTGCTGTAAGTACTTTAGGACAATTTTCTAAACATCCTCGTGTTAGTGCATTACGCAATTTTATTAGTGGCTGGTATCTTTCCTATTTAAGCGCAGACAACACCCGCAGTGTTCCAGAAGCAGGACCCCAGGAAAGATTATCACCTACAGGAGATAATTTACCTAATGTCATTCAATATCTCAAAGAACAACATCCTGAACGGTTACAACAAATTCTTAATAATTTATCCTGTCGTGTTCCTCGCTTAGAAAGAGTAGATGCAGAAATGATGCAGGATGGGCGGTTATTGCTGCAAATTAAAGATGCTCCTTTTCAGCAACCCATACTTGCTAAATTCGCTTCAGATGGTACACTCAAAATGTTAGCATATCTCTCTGTATTATATGACCCAGATCCACCGCTACTTATAGGAATTGAAGAACCTGAAAATTACCTACATCCTGGTTTATTGCCAGAATTATCAGAGGAATGTCGTGCAGCTTCAGCTAATACTCAATTAATGGTAACAACTCATTCACCTTTTTTTGTTAATGCTCTCAAACCAGAAGAGCTTTGGGTACTTTACCGGGATGAGCAAGGTTATACACAAGCCAAACGCACTGCTGATATGCAGGGAATTAGAGATTTTATGGAACATGGAGCTACTTTAGGTTCTTTATGGATGGAAGACTATTTTGAAGTCGGTAATCCTCTAATTAACTCTGGTGGACCGAAGAGAAATATACCTTAAAAAAAGTTGGAGTAGACAAACTTGCACATTGAGTTTTTAGTAGAGGAATTATCAATGAAAGAAGCTCTCCGAAATTTACTACCTAAAATTTTAGGGGAAACTATCACTTTTGAGATTCACCCTTACCAAGGTAAAAACAATTTACTTTCTAAATTACCTGACCGTTTGAGAGGATATAAATCTTGGCTACCAGACGAACACCGAATTGTAATTTTAGTTGATGAAGATCGGGAAGATTGTAAATTATTAAAGGAAAAATTAGAAACAATCGCTATTGATGCAGGCTTTAGTACTAAAGCATCGGTCGGTATAGAGCAGAAATTTCAAATTCTCAATAGAATAGCAATTGAAGAATTAGAAGCTTGGTTTTTTGGAGATATACATGCTCTTATCAATGCTTATCCTGGAGTCTCACCTAATCTAGAAAATCAAGCAAAATACCGTGACCCAGACGCGATTACAGGTGGTACTTGGGAAGCTTTAGAAAAAGTTCTCCAGAGGGCTGGGCATCATAAAGGAGGTCTAGAAAAGACAAGAGCAGCACGGGAAATATCGCAACATATGAAGCCATCCAACAATCGCTCTAAAAGTTTTCAAATATTTTACGATGGCTTACTAAAAATAATACCATAAGCAATATAGCAGAATTTATCGTCGAAGAAGCTACCTGTGAATAGTTTGAAAGCTTAGAATGCAATAGCGATCGCCTGGTTGAAATTAGGCAGAGTTAAATCCCATTTCTTCTGCTCAAAGTAAAGATTACCCCGATTTTTGTAAGCATCAGCAAACTCAGTATTAAGAGCGCTTGTTATGCGAAAAGATAGGTCAAAGTAGACTTATTCACCAGATTTATCCCTCTTTTCTAGCCTTTTTTAAGCTATATGAATTTCTAAATAATTGACCTCACAACTCCTCCATCGACACGCAATGCTGCACCATTAGTAGCCGAGGAGAGGGGACTACAGACGTAAACTACCATTGCGGCGACTTCCTCAGGAGTCGCAAAACGCTTGATGAGTGAAGTTGGACGCACCGTTTGGAAAAATTCTGTTTCTACTTGCGCGACATCAATATTGCCTTGCTTTGCCATTTGTTGGACAAACTCTTCCACACCATCAGATCGCGTTGGTCCTGGTAACACTGAGTTTACAGTTACGCCAGTACCAGCAGTCATCTCTGCTAAACCTCTGGCGATCGCTAGTTGAGCCGTCTTAGTCATTCCATAGTGAATCATTTCTACAGGAATTTGCACTGCTGACTCACTAGAGATAAAAATTATCCGTCCCCAATTATTTTCGATCATGTTTGGGAGATACTGGCGACTTAACCTCACACCACTAAGAACATTGACTTCAAAGATTCTTAACCAGTCTTCATCAGAAATCTTCCCAAAGCTCTTCGGCTCATAGATACCTAAGTTGTTTACCAAAATATCAACTGTCGGAACCTTCTTAAAGAGTTGTTCTGCACCTTCAGAGGTACTTAAGTCCGCAGTGATTCCCGAAATTTTCGCCTGAGGATAGCTTTTTTGGATCTTCTCAACGGCTTGTGTCACTCGCTGTTCGGAACGACCATTAATGATCACTGATGCTCCTTCTTCAGCCAGAGACTGTGCGATCGCCAACCCAATACCTACAGTTGAACCAGTCACTAACGCTGACTTATCGGATAACTTTAAATCCATTGCACGTTTCCTTCATGATTAAATAACTAGTGCTTCATGTCATTAAACATGAAGAGTGTGAAGACGTGCTATGGCGCGTCTCTACATAATATTTTGGAAAATTCGCGACGCAGTACTTTATTGCTTGAAGATGAGCAGTTTATCACTCCCTACAAACTCCTTCACAAGCCTTATGGGAAAAGTTGTCGGAGCACAATTACGAATTATTGTGACACCCTTAAACAAATTGGGAATTAGGAGGCAAGAGAGGCGCGGAGTTTATAATTCTCACAGGCTATCCTTCTCCGCTATCTCCCCTGCCTTCTCCTCTTTACATATACTGTGTTAGAGTCTTAATTAAGGTTGTCTTTGGAACTGCACCCACAACTGTATCTACTTGCCGACCACCTTTAAACACGATCAGTGTAGGAATGCTACGGATTCCGTAACGGCTAGCAACAGTGGGATTTTCATCAGTGTTTAGCTTCACAACTTTCACCTGTCCTTCGTATTCAGTCGCCACCTCCTCTACCACAGGACCTACCATGCGACAGGGACCACACCACGGTGCCCAAAAATCGACCAACACGGGAACTTCACTCTCGAGAACTTCTTGGTTAAATGTGGCTTCTGTCACGGCTGTAATTGATGACATACTCGCCCTCCTCATATAATGTTCAATATTTCGATATAATCGAATAAATAAAATATAACCTATTCTATGAGATCATGCAAGTATGAAATTCCTCTATCACCCAGACCGAAAACATATATCTTTAGCAGGAGTACTCTATGCCATGGGCGATCCTGTACGGTTAGAGATGGTGCGGCGGCTGGCTACGAAAGGGGAACACTGCTGTGCCGATTTTGATTTTGCGATCGCTAAGTCCACCATGTCAAATCACTTCAAGATTCTGCGAGAGACGGGCGTTATCTCGACTCGTAAGGAAGGAACACTACATATTAATATATTACGGCAAGAAGATTTAGATGCGCTATTTCCAGGATTGCTAGATGCGGTATTGCGATCAGCTCAACCATTGATATGTAAAGAAAAAGAACACATAACCTAATGAATCAACAGAAACTTCGGGAAAGTGTACTTCGGGACTACGGTGCCAGTACTTTAGAAACAGAAGAGTTGCTTGCATACAATCAAAATGTCTTTGGGAGTAACTGTTTAAAACTCCCGGTCAAGTTTCCTCTCTTCTCGGAAATGCATATTAGTACTTGGGAGGGGTACGCGGCTGAAGCTAAAATTGTCGGCACCTTTGAGGTGTTAAAACAGAGGCTAGTACAGTTACAGTTTCCCATTCTTGAAGGGATCAGCCAAACAGAGGCGTACCGCTGTGCCACTCGTAAGGGTATTTCTGTGAATGGTATGTCCGAGGCGACTGGGTTGATTTTGAAGCAACCTGAAAAACTTCAGTTGATGCTGTATCAAAGCTTAGCAGGAACTATTCCGGTTTTGCTAACCAATCATCGGGACGATTTTGTTTCTCTGATACAAGCGCTGACAATGCGGAATGAACCATTGCCACTTCCTGCTTCTATGGGTGCTTGTGCGATCGCGGGTTTCAACAATTGGGATCGGATTTACTCCTATCGGCAACAATGGGAACAAAATGCGGCGAATTGTTCCGAAGCCAGTTGGGCAGAAGAGTTTCAGCGAATTATCCCGCAGAAAGTACTTTATCAGGATCGATTTATCATCTTAAGTGATGGTCCTTATAGTGATATTCCAGCTAAAGACATTGGACTTGAAGAAGCAGAGTGGCGGCGTCTATCACTGACAATTCGGCTGGAACATGAATGTACCCATTACTTTACGCATCGTTTATTTAACTCAATGCGTAACAATGTGCTCGATGAACTGATTGCCGATTACAGGGGTATTGTAGCAGCTATAGGACACTATCGAGCTGACTGGTTCTTGCGCTTTATGGGGTTGGAGTCGTTTCCAAATTACCGAGAAGGAGGGAGGCTGCAAAACTACCGTGGTCAACCACCGCTTTCGGATGTCTCCTTTAAAATTATACAAGCATTAGTGAAAACCGCCGCAGAAAACTTGGAGCGCTTTGATACCGAATATGCAAACGAGCTAAGAAGCCACAACAACCAACCACTAATGTTGATGGCTTTGACTCATTTTACATTAGAAGAATTAGCGTCCCAAGAGGTAAACTTTCTGCTTTTGAAGAGTATAAAATTGCTTAGTGAAAGCCACTGAAATATTTTTAAAAATAGTTACTATTAATACTGTTATATTTCTATAACACTTAGTCTAACTCAGATCTTTCTGTGTAAGTGAAGCCACTTTTGATTCTGACAAGTGCATAACTTGATTTCATCTACATTTATTTAGGTACAGCAATTAGTGCATTTGTTCACAAATTTATCATGCTGCTTGTAATTGCGTTCAAGCATTATTCTTGCAGTTTGGAAAATTTTGTACTTAGTGCTATTTGACATCTATATACATACCATAAAAGTTGATGCCGACCTCAATCAAAAGTGACGATGTACAAGCTGTACTCAATCAAGCACGTTCGAGAAAACTAACTCCATCCCCACAAGATTGGCGCGATCACTGGATTTACTTTCTCATGGTGGATCGTTTCAACAATCCAGTATCAGTTGTCAACGTACAGCTCAACATCTTGTTCAGTAACAAAACTGATCATACTGTGCCAGAACTGGTAAAATCGATTAGTAAGGCAGAGATCCACGAAGTCGATGGCACCGTTTCCGATGGTCCAGTACATGTGCTGAGCGTAAATTTAAAGCCGATGGAGATACAGATTTTGGGAAGACCAATTGGTTAGAGGGCAATAGGGTTGCTGTTAGTAGAGTTTATTACATCACGTTCGTTTATGACTTATAAACAAAAGATAGGCTCGTAGTTACGCTTTAGCGCTCAACGACTGTTAAGAGCGCTAAAGCGCAACTACAAACCTTATGCAGTTCATAGAAGCTTATCTCCTGACTGAATATCAAACCAGTGTACATTATGAGGCGGCAGAGCTAGTGTGATTTCTGTATCACTCCAGTTTTGGTCTGTGGGTAGTAAAGCACGTACGGTTAGCGATTCACTTTGGGCACTGGGAACGCGCATGCTGACTAAATTGTGCATACCCAAATTTTCCACCAAGTACACTTGACCTCGAATAGTCTGCGTATCCTCAGGGTGAGCAATGCGGACATTTTCTGGACGAATACCGAGCATAATTTCTGGCGGTACTGTTGGCAGATTTGGAAGTTGCAAACTGAAATCACCTAGCAACGCATGACGATCGCGACAGGGTAGTGTGAGCAAATTCATCTGTGGACTGCCGACGAAACCCGCGACAAATAAATTAGCTGGATGATTGTAGATACGTTCTGGCGGATCGAGTTGTTGTATGGAACCATTGTTGAGGACTGCGACTTTAGTAGAAAGCGTCATTGCTTCTGTTTGATCGTGAGTTACGTAAACTACGGGAGCTTTTTGAGCAGCAAATAACTGTTTAATCTCCGCACGAACTCGTTCCCGTAAAAGGGCATCTAAGTTACTTAGCGGTTCATCTAACAAATAAACTTGAGCACGACGTACTAGTGCCCTGCCGACAGCAACCCGTTGGCGTTGTCCCCCAGACAATTGACCGGGTTTACGCTGCAACAACTCTTCCAATCCTAAAAGTCGTGAGACTTCTGCCACTTGCTGTTTGATTTCACCACTCTTGACTTTTTTCAACTTCAGTCCCGAAGCCAAATTGTCATATACTGACATATGAGGATACAACGCATAGCTTTGAAACACCATTGCCATGTTGCGATCGCCTGGTCGCTTAAAAGTAATATCCTCACTTCCCAAGAAAATTTTACCGCGAGTCGGTTCTTCCAAACCCGCAATCATCCGTAATGTAGTTGACTTCCCACAACCCGAAGGTCCTAATAAAGTGAGAAATTCGTTGTCATCTACAGTTAAACTCACATCTCTTACCGGAACAACCTTGGGATTATAGGTTTTATTTAAATTTCTAAGTTCAAGTCTAGCCATTTTACGATTTGGGATTTTGAATTTTGGATGGCGATCGCAAGCGTACCAGAATACTTTAATCTACGTCCTAGTATAATTACCCCAGCCAAACGAGTCGCGCTCCAGCAAATTCTTCATTGTCCTGATGAGGGACTAACAAAGCAAAATCTATCTAGAGCGCAAAGTGCTAGAATTGGTTTCCCTCAAGCTAGCAGATCAAGCACCAACACCTCCAACAGAAAAACTGCTACGGCTTCAGGAAATGGATTCTATCCATCAAGCCAGATAAGTTTTGTTACGGAATAGAAGTAACCCGCCTTCGTTCATCGATTTAGCTAAACACGTAGGTATTAATGAATGCACTCTCAAACGTGGATTCTGTCAAATTTTTGAGACTACAGTATTTGGTTACTTACACAACTATTGCATGGAACAAGCTAGGCAATTACTGCTGTTAGGACAAATGAAAATTGAACAGGTTGCTTACAGCAATTTTCACCTAAATGAACTACACGATTGGTAAGGGCGAACGGCCGTGACGCTCGTACCCCTTCGGGGAAGCAAGCTACGCATGATTGCGTCTCCCCGAGTGAGAAGACTCGCTAACGCCCCTACGATTGTGGTCTAATGACCTGAAAACTGCTATAAATAGTTGGCTATGCAAACCGTAGTCGCTTTGCTAATGCATTTAAAAAGAAATACGGTGTCAATTTAAAAGTGTATCAACTGTAGCAGAATGTTTAAATAGTATTACTGTATTTATATACCCAAAAATTACGGTTATGGCGCGAAAAACTTCCGCTTCCAAGCCATTGTTTTCACTTAGAACTTATATTATACTACCAAGAATAATTTGAGAAAATCTCTCAATTAGCAGATAAAAATATTTGCCCTATTTCTATCTAGCTAGATTTATCTTGATGTGAGGAAAATATGCCGAATCTGAAACTGCCGTTGTTTATGACTACTTTGGTGTCGGTGTTGTTCGCACAGACTGCATTGGCAGAAGAAATTAATCGTAGCCACAGTGTGACAAAGAACCAAGGAATTAGTAGCCTAGCGCAGATAAATGTAAGTGCAACTAATCCAAGTCAACTATTATTGCAGTCCCCACCGCCAACAACAGGTGGGAAGATTCAGGAGGCAAACAAAGTTCTGACAATTCCTCGTGTACAAGAGCTAGAACACCCAGCTAGAACTGTCAAAGAATGGGTGGCTCAGATCGCAAATGAGTCATTAGTACAAGTCACTTTCGTGAAGGCAAATCCCACATCTACTGGTGTGGAAGTGGTTTTGCAAACTTCTAAAGCTGCTACATTGCAACTACAGAATCGGACGCAGGTTAATAGTAATAGCTTCATTGCTGACATTCCCAATGCTCAACTGCGTTTGCCAAATAACAGACCATTCACATTCCGCTCACAAAAGCCGATTGCGGGTGTTAGTGAAATCACGGTGACTAACTTTGATGCCAATACTATTCGGGTGACGGTGATAGGTGAAGCGAGTGCACCAACAGTTGAGTTGTTTGATAATCCGAAAGAAGGTCTGATATTCAGCGTGTCAACTGCTGCTTCCATTGCCCAAAAACAACCACCAACGCAACCAACTCCTCTTCAACAGCAACCAGCAACTCAAACACAGCCAACGAAACCTGACTCGAATGGTGACGAACCGATTGAACTAGTGGTGACAGGAGAGCAAGATAGTTATCGTGTCTCTAATACCAGATCTGCCACCCGAACCGACACAGACACACGCGATATTCCTCAGTCGATTCAAGTCATTCCGCAAACAGTGATCAAAGACCAGCAAATTACGAAGATTAGTGATGCTACCCGCAATGTGTCCGGAGTATCACCCTTAGCAGGCTTTGGCGGTGTCTTTGATGACTACACAATTCGAGGATTCAGCACATACAACATTCTGACAAATGGCTTCAAAACTATCGGCGGCTTCTTCAGCTATGGTGCCAACGTAGAGCGCGTTGAAGTTCTCAAAGGTCCTGCCTCTGTACTGTATGGTCAATTCGAACCAGGTGGCGTCGTTAATTATGTCACCAAGCAGCCTTTGAGTAATCCCTACTACGCAGCAGAATTTATCGCCGGGAGCTTCAGTTTCTATCGCGGGACCATAGACTTTTCTGGACCCCTTACCACTGACAAAAAATTACTCTATCGCTTGAATGTTGCTTACGAAAATTCTGGCAGTTACCGAGATTTCCTTGATTACGATGTTTTTTCTGTCTCCCCTATAATCACCTACAAGCCGAGCGAAAACACAACCCTCACTTTTGAATACGAGTATGGCAGACGACGTGGAGGATTTGATCGTGCCTTTCCACCGAATAACCCTTTGTTCTTTACTCTTCCGATCAGTCGTTTCTTAGGAGAGCCAAGCAGTATTTTTAATGTGGATTATAATAGCGGAACTTTGACACTGGATCATCGCTTCAGTAAGAGTTTACAAGTGAGAAGCGGTCTTTTCGTGCGCTCGTCGCTTCTCAATACTAACACTGTTAACTATGGTGACCTTGAAGCAGATGGTCGTACTTTAGAACGCGGCGTATTTGAAGATCGTAATCGCCGCACTGAAGACTACTCTTGGCAAACTGATTTGATTGGTAAGTTCAACACAGGTTCAATTGCCCATCAACTCCTGCTGGGTTTGGAGTTAAGTCGCAGCACAGATATTGATCCTTCGTTTGTCTATGATATCGCCCCAATCGATATTTTCAATCCTGTCTATGGTGCCCGTCTTACAAACCGCACACTGCAAGGTAAATACGGTACGAAAACTGACACATTAGGTATTTATTTGCAAGACCAAGTAACATTGTTATCTAATCTAAAATTACTGGTTGGTGGCAGATACGATTTTGTTGATAGCGTCAATACTGTAACAGGGGGGGATGGAAACACTCCTAAATCTGAGTTTAACGATAGTGCCTTTTCACCGCGTGTAGGATTAGTCTATCAACCCATAGAGCAAATTTCGCTCTATGCCAGTTACAGCAGTTCCTTTGTTCCCAACAATTCTAGAACCGCTAGTGGGCTATCACTCGAACCTTCTCGCGGTACACAGTACGAAGTGGGGATCAAATCGGAGCTTTTTAATCGACGGCTTTCGGCAACGCTAGCCGCCTATGACATTACCAAAACAAACATACCCACCACAGATCCCAACAATATCGAGTACTCAATTGCAGTCGGAGAAGTGAAAAGTCGAGGGATTGAACTGGATATAGCAGGAGAAATTTTACCCGGTTGGAAGATTATTGCTTCTGGGTATTTGAATGATGCCTTTGTCAGCAAGGATAACACCATTCCAGTAGGAACCAGACTGGAAAACTCAGCCTATCATGGCGCTTCTTTATGGACAACTTATGAAATTCAACAGGGGAGTTTGAAAGGTTTACAGTTTGGAGGAGGCATATTTTTCGTTGGTTCGCGTATTAGTAATCAGAGTGATCCGTTTACTATTCCTTCTTATGTCAGAACTGATGCCGCAATCTCCTACAAACATGATCATTGGCGGGCTGCAATCAACTTGAAAAATATCTTTGATGTCAAATACTACGACACAAATGGTTACTTCGTCTTCCCTCAAGCACCATTGACTGTGTTGGGAACGATTTCAGTAGAGTTTTGATCCCAATCTAACTCTGTTTCAAGGGTTTTGAGCAGTAAAGTTTCTATCTCTGCAAGAAGAGAGAACGGGATTATAAAGTTATGCGATCGCCTTCACGAATGCGTAAATTGTTAAGGAGCAGCCGCCATGAACGCTAAATCATTCCGAAACTGGATATTTGCCTTACATAGCTCTATTGGTTTTGCGGTTGGACTGATGGCAATTATTATTGGTTTAACCGGTAGTCTGCTGGTTTTCCACACTGAAATATATGATTTCCAATTGCATCGCCAGATTGGAACAATCATACCTCAAGGAGAACCGTTACCGATCAAGAAAATCCTGAATGCGGTGAAACCCGCCTATATTAATCAACCGGATGCCATCCTCCAGATGCTTTATGCACCCGCAAAGCCTGATGCGCCCTTCAATGTGGTGTATGCCACCAAAGCAAATGATTGGATTGAAAACTATGTGCATCCATACACTGGAGCCGTTCTCGGCAATAACCTTAAACCCAATGCAGTGCAACACTTTTTCATCATTGTCTATGACCTGCATGAAACGCTGTTAGCAGGCGATATCGGAACTAAAATTGTAGGTATTGTGGGTTTGCTGATGTCTATTCTTATCGTTACAGGCGTGATGCTATGGCCTGGTTGGAGAAAGCTGATTGCAGGCTTCAAAATAAAATGGAATGCTCATCCTCAGCGAGTGAACTTTGATCTTCATAAAGTGGTTGGGATAGTTGCGGTTGTATTTCTGTTATTCACCTTTTTCACCGGGTTCTGCTGGAATCTTTCTGAGTTGAGTATACCTATGATTCAGGCAGTAACCTTAAGTCCTCAAAAAGTTGAGCCAAAGTCTAAAGTTGTCTCTGCTCAGACTCCAATAGAGATTACAGCCCAGTTCAAAACGGCGATCGCAGCGCTCTCTCCTAATGCGACTCTGGGGAGAATTTATTTTCCCGCAAAGCCAGAGGATGCCTTGAGGTTTCGCTTTAATCTACCCCAGAAAAAGCTGGTTTCTGAGGAAAGCAGCGTGTATCTTGACCAATACAGTGGCAAGGTTTTGCGAGTTGATAATGGGTTGAAGCTGCCGTTAGGCGATCGCATTCTCAATTCTTTTCCTCCCCTACACTTTGGCACATTTGGTGGCTTACCCACCCGTATCCTCTACGTGTTTGTTGGACTTACACCACTGATTCTGTTTGTCACGGGCTTTCTGATGTACTGGTATCGGTATTGGGCAAAACCTAGTAAACGCAATTCTGCAATACAACTATCACAGAAGCTTTGAACTTAACTGATAACTGACCACCGCTTATCCTGGAATTGCGCTACTAATTGACTATAGTTTATTTGTGACAGTGCCGTATCTGAAAATACCATGAATCGACCTGTCAACCTGCGCGTGGATCGACATTATCCTTTAACTGCACCAGCCGTCAAACCTTGGACAATTTTGCGTTGGAAGAACAAAACGAGTAAAACTAAAGGGAAAGTCCCGACAACAGTCGCGGCGGCGATGGGGCCATAGGGAATTTCTAATGTAGAAGCGCTGCCTAATTGAGCCGCAGCAACAGGAATTGTTTTCATCTCCTCTCGAGTCATAAACGTCAAGGCAAAGATAAACTCATTCCAGGCAAAAATGAAAGTAAGAATTCCAGTTGTTACCAAAGCCGGAATCGTCATCGGGAGCAATATTTGTAGTAACATTTGCACGGTGTTGTAGCCATCTACCCTAGCAGAATCTTCCAAATCTTTTGGTAGTTGCTCAAAAAAGCTGCGTAATACCAGAATTGTTAAGGGTAAATTAATTGCAGTGTACGGAATAATCAACGCTAAATAATTGTTACTTAAATGTAGCGCTTGGACTATTTCTAAAAGTCCCAAGAACAATAAAATTCCCGGAAATAAAGTGACAATCAGAATACCTGCCATAATAACTTTACCACCCCAAGGCTTTAACCTTGCCAAGGCGTAAGCAGCAGGTGCGCCTATTGCTAAAGATAAAGCTGTAGAAACAATTGATACTAAGGCACTATTGAAAATGTATCGCCAAAACGGTCGCCGAATGAATAAATCAATGTAGTGATTTAGAGTAAAACGCGTGGGAAAATAGATAGTGGGAACGTGAGAAATATCCTGATTCAACTTAACAGAAGTCAGTAATTGCCATATTGCCGGAGCTAGACAGAATACTGCCACCAATAAGATAGCCACCCACTGACCAACTTTTTTCCCCGCATTTTTTGCCGATTCTGTGGAAATAACAGTCATAGAAATTAGTTACTTGTTAATTGTTAGTTGTTATTCACAACAGGAGTGTAAAATTACCTATTGTATTTTGAATCTATTGGCGTTCATGGCTGAGACTCTGTGTATTAAATTAAATATTAATAAGTAAGTCGGCTATTAAAAACATAATTTTGTAAAGAAAAGTAAATTTTCTAAAATTAGCTCGTAGTCAGTACTAAAGCGCTGAAGCGCTTACTACAAACTTTTATTTATGCCGACTGACTTAACAGAAAGATAGGAGTAGTTGTTTATTATTTATTGCTGGGGATTAGTCGCTCTTCTTTTACTACTAAATTCTAACCTTTAACTGCTAACCACTATTCACTCCTTATCTACTGGTTTGAACACGAAATTTACTAAGTAGGAAACTTGCGATCGCCACCGCGACAACTAGCAACATAAAAGTACAGACAACCAACGTGGCACCATAACCAAAATCCAAATAACGCATCACTGTAGAGTAAATATACAGCGATACCACTTCCGTTGCACCACCAGGACCACCTCCAGTCATCACCGCAATCAAGTCAAAAATTCCAAAAGACTGTGCAAAGCGAAACAGGGTCGCGATGAGAATTTGTGGTACGAGTAATGGGAGGGTAATTTGGCGGAAACTCTGCCAAGCATTAGCACCATCAATCGCGTGTGCTTCGTACATGTCTGGCGAAATCGACTGTAAACCAGCTAGTAATAAAATACTGTTAAATGGTGTTGTCTTCCAGATATCAGCAAAGATGACTGCTATTAGTGCCAGCATTGGTTCCCCCAACCAGTTAATGCCAGCCTTTATCAATCCGAGCCGCTGCAAAAGATCATTCACCACTCCAAATTGGTCATTAAAAATCCACGCCCATGCTAGACCAATCAAAGCAGTAGGCAAAGCCCAAGGTAATATAGCAATTGTACGCAATGCACCACGCCCGAAAAAACGGTGATTTAAAACTAGGGCAATCAAGAGTCCTAAGAGTAATTCAAGTACTACAGATGTAACTGTGAATACTATCGTTGTCCCGAAAGTTTGCCAAAACCGACCATCTCCTGCCATCCGGACATAATTATCTAAACCGGAAAACACAGGCTGTAGTTTAGTTGCCAGATTTTTTGTAAACAAACTTAACCAAAAAGCACGACCAATTGGGTAGCCAAAAACAAACAACAATAACAGTAGGGCAGGTAGTAACAAAAACCCAGCCGTTCGCTGTTCTCGACTTCTGATTGTATGTGTATTAGTCATTTATTAGTTATTAATGGATGATTGGGAATTGATAAACTATATAGTTCTTTCCCTTTAACTTATGATTTACTCTTCAATAATGTTCTCGTTTCATTAGCAGCGGCTTTCATCGCTTTTTCGGGAGTCATGCTGTTTGTTAAAGCGGCACTAAGGTAGCGTTGTAAAATATCGGATGTTTGTGCATATTGAGCAATAGGTGGACGTAAGACTGCTTGCTTTTCTACCTCTAGCAACTGAGGGTAATGAGGATATTTGGCGATAACTTCTGGGTCTTTAAACAATGAAATTCTACTTGGTACAGAGCCGGAATTGAAAATAAATTGGCGCTGTGCTTGAACGCTTGTAAAGTATTGAATTGCTTTCCAAGCTTCTTCGGGGTGTTTTGTGGATTTTGCAATTCCTAAACCCCAACCTCCTAAACAAGCAGCCCCAGTTTTACCACTATCACTCACCATCGTTTTAATGCCAACTTTACCTTTAAGTGGTGAATCTGCTTGATTTGTTAAAGGCCAAACATAAGGCCAACTGCGTAAAAATGCTGTTTGACCACTTTGAAAAAAGCGCCTGGTATCTTCTTCTTGGTAGGTTGTGACTCCAGGAGGAGAGATGCCTTGAGAGACGGTGTCTTTGAGAAAGGCGATCGCCCGCAATGTTTCTGGTCGATCTAGTCCGACTTCTAGCGTGTCTGGTTTCACCCAAAACCCACCGTAGCCTTTGAGAACCTCCATAAACATCGCCATCAATCCTTCGTATTGCCTCCCCTGCCAAACATATCCCCACTTAACTTTTCCTTGCTTCTGCAAAGCTTGGGAAATTTTTATTAAATCCTCAAAGGTTTCTGGTGGTTGAAAACCTGCTTGTTGGAGTAAGTCTGACCGATAGTAAAGCATTCCCACATCACTCCGCATCGGGATTCGGTATAGCTTGCCTTCGTAACGCCCTCCATTTACATCCTGTGGTGAAAACGCGGCTAATTCTTCTTTTGAGATACGGTTGTCGAGATCTAACAACCACCCAGCCGCCGCAAATTTAGGTGTCCAAATGACATCCATATTGACTAAGTCATAAGGAGAATCACCCAAGATAAACGCGGAGGTATATAAATCTTCCAGTAGATTAGTGGCATTCGGTCCTTCAATCAGATTGATGCGAATACCTGGATTTTTGCTTTCAAAGTCTTTAATCAAACCTTCCTTCCAAGGTTGGGCATCAGGCGCAGCCATTAACAAATTGAGGACAACAGGTTGCTGCGAGAGTGCGGGTAGAATCGAGAGGAGGATGATGCCTAATAAAACAGCAAAAAATAGTCCCGTTCTGGATTTTAATTTTTGGAAAATTTTTGATTTTTTATTCAGCAGGTTAAGTTCAAACATTTTTAGTGAATTTAAACAAATTAGAGGGGACTTAAGCCTCAACCACCAATCGAACAATAAGATTAGTAGGGGCGAACGGCCGTTCGCCCTTACAAGACGTGTGGTTCATAGAGAGTGAAAATTGCTGTAACATTAAAAAATCTCAGATAAAATTAAAGAGCCAGAAAGCAGCTATGCCGATGGCAGAAGGGTTTTATTAGTTTTGAGCATTTCGTATTTAGTTCGGTTGCTCTACTTCTTACCCCAATTTCTTGTAGATTAAGATTATTTTTATGATTTTTGATTTTTTTATTGACAACAATTAACATAAACTTAATAAAACTTTAATAAGAAAGATCTCCAGCTATGGCGCTTCTGTACACTCGTATTTGGGTTGACACATGATTCCTGACCGGAGATATTTAATGTGTTCGTATTCAGCACAACTGTGTAAATACTTGTAAAGTGGTTCTAAAGGTTCGTCATTGCTCTGTCTAGCCACAACTCAATCTTTGGAGACGCTGCGCGTAGCCAGATATCAACTAGACAAATGTGTTTTCTCGCCAAATCTTATGAAAAGAGATATTAATCGACAGTTTCGCTTGGCTACTCGTCCTGTAGGCGACATTAAGGAAAGTGATTTTGAGTACCGTGAAGAACCAATTCCTCGCCCACAATCCGGCGAGATACTAGTCCGCACAATCTATCTTTCCCTAGATCCTACCAATCGCATTTGGATGAGCGATCGCCCACAGTACATGCCTGCTGTTGAAATTGGGGAAGTCATGCGCGGCGGTGTTCTTGGTGTTGTGGAAGAATCTCAAAATCAAAACTTTAAACAGGGAGATTTAGTTTCGGGGCTGCTTGGTTGGCAAGATTATTCTCTCGCTGAAGGTAAAAGTGGCAATTCTGTGACGCGACTACCTGACCCTCTACCAACTTCGCTGACTGCCTTTACCGGACCGTTGGGATTAACTGGTTGTACGGCTTATTTTGGGCTATTGGATATAGGAAAGCCAAAAGAAGGAGAAACAGTGGTTGTCTCCGCCGCATCTGGGGCAGTTGGTTCTATTACCGGACAAATCGCCAAAATTAAAGGTTGTCGTGTCGTCGGGATAACTGGTTCTGACGAGAAATGCCAATGGCTTTTAGAAGAACTTGGTTTTGATGCAGCGATTAACTATAAAACTGCCGATTTAGAAAAAGCGATCGCGGTAGCATGTCCTAATGGCATTGATATATATTTCGATAACGTTGGTGGTTCTATCCTGGATACAGTGTTGACAAAAATCAATTTATATGCCAGGATTCCTCTTTGCGGTTTAATCTCAACTTATAATGCCGAAGAGCCTGTTCCAGGTCCATTCAATTACAGCCAAATTCTCATGCAGCGTGCTTGCGTGCAGGGTTTTATTGTGCTAGATTATGCGTCCCAATGGTCTGTTGCGATCGCAGAAATGGCAGAGTGGATCAATCAAGGAAGAATAAAATACGCTTTGGAGATTGTGGAGGGATTGGAAAATGCACCATCAGCAGTTCTCAAACTTTTCGACGGTAACAAGAAGGGAAAATTGGTTGTGAAAGTCTCTGAGGAACCTGATTGAGTTTTATAGTTTCTTTTCTGATGAATCGAACAGGCGATGCCTGCGGTGGGCTACGCCTACGTTAGTTGAGAGGGCCGAATGATGGAAACAAGGGCTTCACTACTTGAACTGATCTGTCATACAATTTCCCGAAAATCTTGATACTATTCGTTATCCCTACTCAAGAACTGCAAGCCTAAATGTATCAACTTTAAAGTGAAACGGTATCAGGGGCAAGCCACGACCCCATCCAGTCAGCGATCTCTATTATACACTGATAGGTTTGGTTCAGACAAACATGAGCCTTTCACTGACATATATTTACATTATAGAATCCCAATAGCAATCAAGCCAATAGTTGAGGAGATGGTAGGAAAATATAGAGAACTGGTTTCTGAATAAGAAGTAGATGACCCAGCTTTAGTTTCCGCAGTTAGGTAATTTTTAAACTGTAACTTTCTTCGATTGACGCTTTAATCGATAGACAGCTACCATTATACCAAAGGCTAATGTACCTAGTATTCCTGAGGGTTCGGGAACAGCCGCATTAGTCCGCGCAACACTTGGATTAACTCCAGGATTTTCAGTAACGGTTATAGCAGGTGGGAAAGTTCCTAAATCACTAATAGGTTGATAACCAGATATAGGTTTGACACTAATAGATTCAGTAAAAGGAGTGGTAGTTTGATTTATCCGTCCTACAGTGTTGCCTTGACATTCGACGAATCCAGCGGGATTTCCACCAACTGACAGTTGTACTGCTTGATAAGGTGTACCACCCCCTTGCGTGCTGCAAATGAATCCAGCACTAAAAGTGGGAATTTGAGATATTACTCCTTTATTCAGGACATATGCAGTGTTGGTGTTTGTTACACTAAAACTACCAGGTGGGTCGGCAATATTTGTAAATATAGTGAATGGAGTATTTGCTGGAATTGCTCCACCAAAGAAATTTGCAGTTAGAGAGCTAGTTCCGTTGCCAGTGAATGAAGTGAACGGGAATGAGGGAGAGTTCAAAGATATACTGGTTAAATCTCGCCCTTGAGTATCAGTAAATGTCCGGGTATAGCCAATAATATCTTGAGGAAAACTGGTAGTGAATTGCGTAATGAAAGCTTGTGCAGGCTCTGTAAAAGTTGTTACATTTGCACCTGCACTAACAAGTAATGAACTAATAAGAATTATTGGCTTGATCGTCATAATTTTGATGTTGCTAATTGGATTTTTAAGTCTAACTATTGACCGTTTTGTACTTAACGTCGGTTCATTTGTACAGAAATGATGGCGGTAAAAACTCATGGGTATGCCAAGCTAACTTTACGTTGTAGCTTAAGCAAGGTTTTCTATTCTATTCCTCCTTACAGGCGTAATACTTACCTTGTGTAAAAATCAGCATACCAAAGCCTAAGTATTTTTATTTAGGCTTGACCTATCTTCTTCAAAACTTCATTTATCTTCTGCATCCATTCAAGAATTAGCGCTAAAAACAATCATATAAACCGCATATTTAGTCTATTTGAGTAGATTCAAATTTTTCTATTGGGAAAGAAAGTACAATATCCTACTTTTCCTACTTTTCCTACTTATTAACCATTCGCTATTTTTCCAAAACCTGTTTCTTTACATGAGATATTAAGCTAATATTAGTTCAAGTTATTCAAGTTATGCCTAAGTTAAAGTTACCAACCCCTAGCTATAAGCTAGGGGCTTGAAAGAGGAAGATTCACTAACTTCTAAATTCAGTCAAACCAGTGTCTAGAGTATGGGTTAACAGCCCAAGCTGAACGACTTGAACGTGGTAGTTCAAAACACGTTGTCGGATGCCTCCCTAGTCTGCAACCTCTGTAGCCGTAAAGTCTGCCGGGGGAAGCTTCCCCCAGCGAGCTTTACATCAGCCTCGAAGGGAAATATATACCTAGCAATAGGACTTATCGTAAGATAATCATTACGTAACTTATGCCACAAAGCACATTTAGCAGTCCTGTGAATGCTTCAGTAACAACTTTTTGGAAAATTTTGCTGGAGAAATTAGACAATCCTCGAAGTTATATTGCGGATGTTGAAGAGGTTGATTTTTTGGAAAAGCATGAGAATGGTATGCTGCGGGAAATAAAAGTTCGAGGCCTGCTCATGAAAGAAAGAATCACTATCAACGAGCAAGTCAGAGAAATAAAATCTACTTTGGTGGATCATCCTCTTTTTCAGGATATATTGTTAACAAAATAGATCTACCTACTGAAAACTCCAGCGAACCCTTGATTCTTACTTTTATCCGAAACTGGCATCCCTTGAATGAGGAAGCACAAAAGGTTAATGAAGCAAAACTTGCTGCATGTGTGCAGCAAGCTTTGCTACAAACTAAAGAATTGGTAGAACAGCACGACGAGAATCAATGACAGATTACTTCGTTAAAGTTGAGGAGCAAAAAGTAATCAGGGTAAGGTGGGTACTGCCCACCCGAAGAAATAATAAGCAGCAACAATTATCGCCGATGGGGTGAAGTTGTGCATCCGTTGGGAATTTTTTGCTAGGATAAGATAAGGTAGAAAAATTTTGTTGTTGTCATGAGTAAGAGGACTCAACTGCTCGAAGCAATTGTAGCCCTGCCGGAGGAGCTAGTTGACCAAGCTTTGACCTATGTGCAGATGTTGCAAAATCCGATTCAGGTTACACCGGGAGTTTGCGGAGGGCAGGCGCGGATTCGGAATACGCGAATTCCGGTATCGACTTTGGTGGCATACCGTCAACAGGGTGCGCCGGATGAGGAATTATTGGCAAACTATCCTGGCTTGACTGCGGCTGATCTGGGTGCTGCTTGGGATTATTATGAGCAAAATTGCGAGGAGGTTGATCGAGAGATCGCTCAATATGAGTCGATTTGATCGCACTAAAGTTTTATTAAGAGCGAAAATTTCCCTACAGTAATGGTCAACTTGCTTAGAGCAGATGGACATGATGTGTTGACTTCCTATGAGGCAGGTCAGGCGAATCAAGGAATTCCTGACGCTCAAGTTTTGCAGTACGCTACAGTTTCGGATTGCATCTTGATTACGGAAAATCGCCAGGACTTTATTGATTTACATTGCACCATATTCCATCATGCTGGCATTATCATTTTTAAACATGATCGCGATTATGCTGGGAAAATCAAGGCAATGACTGATTTTTTGAATGAAGACGGTCAATCTGTGGAGAATCGTCTGTTGCGGGTCATGAAGTAAAATACGAAGGGAGTGGGACCTAGTTTGGTTGTGCAAGAGTACGGCAGAGGTTGACTGCGCTGGCTGAAAAGACGTTCCAACGCATAGCCTCCCCAAACCGCTCGTGGAGGGTTGGGGAGGCTTCTTATTCATGTATTACATTATTTTTCCAAAGTTTTCTGTTACTATTTTTGGCATAATTTTCATAATCTTCTTAGCTGATGTCTATTTGAGATATTTATCACACCAATTCACCATTTCCCAAAGGACATGACCTACAGCTTCACGAGATTGATAACCGTGATCCTCTAAAGGTAATACCACCCAACGTACAGTTGCCCCCAGTCCTTTCAAGGCTTCATACAGTCGTTCCGTTTGGAGTGGATATGTGCCTGGATTGCTATCATCTTCCCCGTGAATCAAGAGCAGTGGTGCTTTTACTTTACTCGCGTGAGTAAAGGGAGACATGTGAATATAAGTGTCTGCGGCTTCCCAAAAATTCCGCTGCTCTCCTTGAAAGCCGAATGGAGTCAGAGTGCGGTTATAGGCTCCACTCCTAGCAATGCCAATGCGGAACAAATTGCTGTGTATTAGTAAATTTACTGTTGTAAAGGCACCATAAGAGTGTCCACTAATACAAAGACGTTGAGGGTCAGCAACACCGCGCTTGACGACATAATCCACTGCGGCAGAAGCCCCGGCAATCAATTGCTCTACGTAAGTATCATTTGGTTCTGCATCACCTTCACCAATAATTGGTAAAGTGGGACCTGATAGAACTGCATAACCTTGAGTCAGTAGAAATAATACAGATGCGCGACTGGGACGACTAAAAGTATTTTCAGCCGTAGTCAATTGTCCAGCAAATTCTCGGTCTTTAAATTCCTCTGGATAAACCCAAAATATCATCGGTAGAGGACCATCGCGATTAGCATCATAGCCTTGAGGAAGATACAGAGTAGCTGATAGCTGGACTCCGTCTGCTCTTTGATACTGCACCAACTCCTTGTGAATACCCGCAAGTTGCGGTGCCGGATCTTGGTAATCAGTTAGGGCGAGAGAAGAGTGGCGATTGCTCCTTGAAAACAAAAAATAGTTAGGTGGTTCAGTTTGAGACTGGCGGCGAGTAATCAGAGTTTGTGCTTCGTCATCTAGTACGTAGTAAATATCTTCAAAATAGGGATCTTGGCACTGCCATAAGCGTTGGGACTTTCCTGTTGCCAAATCCAGGCGATCTAAAAACGGATACACGCCGTTGGGAGATGCACCTCTGCCGTTGAGGTAAATAGCCTGACTATCGGGTTCAAACCGTAAAACCTGATATCTGTATGGTCCCGGCTTCATCATTGGTGAGCCTGGGCTACTATACTTATCTTCATAACTGCGGTCAAATAATAATTGTGGCGGTGTTTCGGGTTGATGAGGATAAATACGCCAAATCCTCTCACTGCGTGTATCATGCCACCTTTCATTCACAAGAGCAACATCCTCTCTACCCCAAGCAACGCCTTGACAGCGATACTGAGATTTCCACAGTTGCTTTGGCGTATTAGTAAAGGGAGCATCAAGTATAAACAACGCATCTCGGTACGGGACTTCAAGAGTGGGATCGCCGTCATCTAAAGCTTCTAACCAACACAACGTCGCTTTTGCATCACTGCGCCAAGATATGTCTCTCCGTCCTGTCCGCACTTCGTCAAATTTGGTAGTCCGAGGGTTGTAAAGAGGGACATCAATAACCTTGTAAATTAAATTACCTAGGTTGTCTATGATTTCAATACTTTTAGGAAAATAGCTAACTGGAACTTTGTAAGAGAACGGTCGGTGTACCGTATTCAGTAAAATAAACGTGCCATCACTAGAGGGTATGGCTTCATAAATCAGACTTGGAGATTTTAAGGGAGTGCGGTGACCATCTAAAGAGACTATTTCCAATACTGAGGTTAAATAGTATTCAAATAATACCTCATCATATTGATTTTTTAGTAAATTTGTGTAAGTCCGAGCAGGGCTTTTCTGTCCCAAGTTTTCTTGAATAATCGGTCCTGGGGGAACAGTGGGTTCCATCGGAGGTTCACCGCGATCGCTCTTGATAAACTTACAAATCAGGACTTCATTTGACAGCCAATGATATGGATTTCCATAAGCTGCGTTGAGAATTGGCTCTGTTAAGCGTCGCGGAATTCCCTCCCCCAGATCTAAAACCCACAGTTCCAATCCCGTTGGTTGGGTGACGGTAAAAGCAAGTTTTTGACTGTCTGGTGACCATTTTAGAAAATCAATGAGGGCATTTTCCAGTTTGTCCAGCGCGATCATTTTGTTCGCCTCGCTCGCTACCGCCCTAACTTTGATACTGTGAAAAGGCTGACGGCGAGCTGAAGCATTCGTTTTAGGATTCAAGATCAGCCCGGCTAAAGTAACCTCCGGCTCTGCCAACAAGGCAATGGGAACTAACGAAGGATGCTCCAACTCTACCAACCATTCCCGATTGGGAGAAAGCAGAACCTGTGGAGGCGGTGGAGCATCGAGAATTTGCTGAATCGGTTCCGGTGGAATTTGCCAGAGTTGGTCAAAATTAGCTGTATTATTCATTCTGAAGTGATGGCGATCTCTATTCTCCCTTTGTATTATGACAACCCCGGAATGCTTTTGCTATTCTTACGCCTCAACATGAGCATTACCCACCCGACGCTTGAATTTCATTAAGGATTGAGATCCTCCTGAGAGTGCTGTTTATTTACTGCAAAACTACTATGAATCTATAAGTGGTAGAAGAATCCAATCCTATTAACACTTTTGACGGTAGTTGCTCGGGCTAAGTGCAAAATATAAGGTGGATAAACCGCCTATAGTGAGTTCGGTTACACTCACTCTTGTTATAAGAAGGAGCCTGCTACATTAGTTTATAGAAGTATAGAAAACGCAATTAGCACTCTTACTAAAATGAAAGATCTATCAAACCGCAACCCAGAATTTTTTGGCAGCGAAGCATCAAATAGCAATATGTTATGGCAGTATGTCCAATCCATGACTCCCGATACAGTTGCTCAATTATCCCAACCTTCGTCTCCTGAAGTCTTTCAAGCAATGGAACGCACCATTGTCTCAATGTTGGGTGCTTTACCTTCTGAGCAATTCAATGTCATGATTACAACCAACCGTGAAAACCTTGGAAAGCTTCTTGCTGCTGCGACTATGAACGGTTACTTTCTCCGCAATGCTGAACAGCGAATGGTATTGGATAATTCTTTAGAAGTAGTAGAAGCTGGTTCAGAAGATAATGCATCATGAGCATTCAGCACTTCAGGCATAGCAAGGAGTGAATATCTGGTGAACAATCTTAGACTTTGTCAGGTGGGTAATGCCTCATAATCTGAATCTGCATCTATTACTGTTAGGTATTGTCCACCATCTCAAATTTCCCACTCTCGACTAATATTGTTATAGCATACTGTAAGCACTGAACTATAGAGTGCATAAATGAGAAAGACTAATTTTGAAGGAAGTCGTTGAAACTTCTGCTCTGGAGGAAAATAGTCATTGTGGGAATGCCTAAAATTTTGCCCACCTCCGTAATAAAGTAATTATTTTGATCATTAAAGATAGTGCTAACGCTGCCGCAAGGCGGCAGCGTTAGCACAGTTTTTCTTCTGTACAAGAGTTTTAGAATCACATAAACTTATTCTCATAGATGAGGGCTCTTAGCAACACTCATCACCTTCAGTTCTGTATTGCTGGTGGTTATGAGATAGTAGCGGGCGATTACTCCTCTGTTATTATCTAGATACTCCGCGAAACCCGCTATATTCTCATAAGTAATATGGACGACCTTCCTATTTTCCTCATCAGTGCTGGTATACTTATCATCTACCTTGTCTTTTCAGCAATGACTGAAATGGGAACAAAGCTACCGTGGAAAAAATAGTGCCTTAAAGAATTAACTGGTCAATACTCCTTTTTCTTCAAGAATAAGTTTATTTCGCTGATAGATTTGCAGCAAGCCTTCTTGTGTCACTCGATAGAGATACTGTTTGTTGCGGAACTCGTATCCAAGAAATCGACAGGGTGTGACACCATCTGCACAGGTTTTGTGAATAGTTTTGCCAGTGAGGCGAACGGAGGCACCTGTTTTCAGACTTCTTCCGTAGTACGTGACGTTATTGCAAGTTACATTTCCTTCCTGACAATTTCTTGTAATTTTAATATCAAAACTCTTGGTCTTTAAAGTCTCAGCTAGAGCCGTACCCGACCACAGTGTCATGGTAACAATTGGCAACAAAGCAAGCAAGCTAATATATTTTTTGTATTTCAGCATTTTATACCTCCTTATTAAATATAATACGTATTTTATAGATAGTCCGCAAAAGTTCGTTTTTATTCTTTCCAGACAAGCGATCAAATCTCTTGGAATTGCGGACCTTCTAAACAATCTGATATTTTGTAGGATGGAAAATGCCTGAATCAAAAAAACTACGAGTTGTATCCTACCTAGCACCTAACTGGTTTGCTTTCTACAAAGGTATAACGGCATATTTGAATCGCGTGTTAGGAATCGAAACACAACTTCACCAAGCAGAGTGCGATCCATTAGAAGATCCCTTACTACTACAAGACCAACTAGACTTAGCATTCATTTGTGGATTACCTCTGATTCGATATTCTCTAAGTGTGCCGAATCAGTTACGACCGTTAGTTGCTCCAGTGATGCAAGCACCAAGGTATCAAAACAGTCCCATTTATTTTTCTGATGTGATTGTTAACGCTGCTAGCAATCTAAAAACTTTTACGGATTTAAGGGGGAAAACCCTGTGCTACAACGATCTCGGTTCTAATAGCGGTTATAATCTTTTGCGTTATCGTTTGATTGAGGGTGGAAATCCCCAACATTTTTTTAGTAAAGTTATACAGTCAGGTTCTCATCAGCTTTCAATTCGTTGGGTAGCTGAGGGACTGGCAGATTGCGCCGCCATTGATAGTGTGGTCTTGGAACAAGAACTACGCAATACTGAATCTTCTGATTTACGAGTGGTAGAAATGCTTGGACCTTCTCCCATGCCACCCTTAGTCGTATCTCAACATCTTGACGCATCCTTGATTCAACGGCTTCAGTCAGTTTTACTTCAGCCAGATGGGGAACTACAAGCCGCAATGACACAAGTAGGTATTGAGCGTTTTGCGACGATGCACTTGGAAGATTATAAGGTGCTTGCTGAAATTTTTAATGCGAGTTTTCACGCAGGATATCAAAAGATTACGTGAAATACCCACACTGCCAAAAGCGATCAATGTGGGCTTGCGATATACTAATAACATTACAGTAATAATATCATTTAGGCTGATATTACTGTGATTCCATCTGGCTTATTCCTTCGCTTCGTCACTGTGCAGTTCCTTCAAAATAAAGCCACCGTTATTCATTGGACCTGATGCCGCAGTAGCAGCAGCCAACTCCGCCACTTTTTGAAGCTCCTGCCAACTTGCACCAGCACGTCTGGCAGCAAGAGCGTGGAACTTGGCAGCAGGGTTTCCAGCGTGCAATAGCATGCCATATAAGATTATCTGTGTCGTCTTGACATCGAAAACATCGGAGTAAAAGGCGTGGGCACGTTGTTGTTCGGCAAGACGCAGAGACTCGGGCTCAATCTCGGCGATCAATTCAAACTTTGCTCCTGGCAGTGGTGGCATCGACCCGAACAGCTTAACATAGCTGTCATGGAACGCAGCAAGATCTGGGGGCAATTGGTCGGCTGTAATCATGACTTATCTTCTATCAATTATCGGTTGAGTAGTGGTTGAGTACAAAGTAGAGGAAAAACGCTCTGGTGAACATATTATCCCTATCAATCATTACTGGAACTTGACTGAGGGGATTAATTTTGAGGTATTCCGCGTCACTCGATAGTGCAGGGTTGCCGTCTGGAGTGATTCATCTAAGCAACTTCAAAGTTGAGGACAGGTTGCAGGAGAAGAAACACTAGCAGTGGTGTTAGATACAGAGGATACGAGTATGACTTCCCCTTTATTGTTGAACACCCAACCAGTTGCAGGGATAATTGCTACAGATGCAGGTTTTGAAGGTTTAGCTGCGGGTTTCTGGGAGACATGCTGCGTCGTCACAGGCAATCGAGTATCTGACCATACTACATCACTACTGAGGGATTCTAAGGGGGTGGGTGGTAAGCCACCGCGTCCGGTGATAATAAATTGACTCTCGTTTTTCTTACTATAAGCACTACAGGTATTATTCATTAGCTTTGAAGACATATCAACTACAGATATGGGCGGTGTCTGTAACACTATGTCTTGATTTAAAAGGAACCCAAAGCCAAAAACCCCTACTGCGGTGATGTTAATACTACCTCCCCTCCCTCTGAAAGCATTGGCGGTGATTTCGTTATTTTGACCAGTAACGCTAACGATAAAGCCCGACGGGGCATTGATGGTGATGTTGCCAGCATTGCCGCCATTACCGCCGATACCAGTGGTACCTGTAAAGGCAGAGATCAGGCCTGAAGGAGCATTGATGGTGATTCTATTATCAGCGTCAGCATTACCTGTAGAGGTAGAGATTTGACTGCCACGACCCAAGAGTAACAAATCTCGTAGCTGTAAATTAATACTGCCACCATCTCCAGACCGTGCCTGTCCTAAAATCTTACCTTGGTTATCTAAAAAAATAGAACCAGATCGCACATTAATATCACCAGCTTTAGCTGATTGTGTGCTATCGGAAGAAACTGAAATACTAGAGTGATTGCTCACCATTAAAGCTCCATTAACACGCAGATTTAAGTCTCCACCATTTCCACTACCATTCGTACTGCTTCTGATATTGCTATAGTTGTCAAGTTCCAAGGAATTGGCACTTAGGTTAAATTGACCAGCCTTTCCTTGAGCATTTGTACCAACATCAATTATCCCTCTATTTTTAAGCTGCACAATGTCAGCATTGATAGTGATCTCTCCTGCATTACCAGAACCTCGAGTAATGCTACTCACAGTGCTTTGTTGGTCCGTAATAGTATCATTTTCTACTAAAATAGATTTAGCATTGATGTCAATACGTCCAGCATTGCCTCTACTATTAAGCTGTGTACTAGTGCCAATGTTACTGTTGTTCCTCAGTATGAGAGAGTTGGCAACAATATTGAATTTTCCGGAATTTCCACTGCCACCCGTTTCGCTACTGATACTACTGTTTTGGAATTCAATGGTATTGGCAGTAATGTCCCAGTTTCCAGCATTGCCTTTATTGTTAATTAAGTTATTATTATTCCTGTCAATTCCAGTATCATTACCTAGTCCGCTATTTTCAAGTTTAAGAGAGCCAGTTTTGATGACAATTGACCCTGCATTGCCCTCTCCTAATGTACCGCTATTCAAACCACTATTCTGAATCAGGATACTATCACTGCCATTGATGGTAATGTTTCCTGCATTACCTTTACTTGTGATATCACCATAGGCAGTACTATCTATTCCAGCATCATCTTGTAATAAAACTGATTTGGCACTAACAGTAACGTTACCTGCATTCCCATTGCCAGTAGTTATGCTTTGCAGCGCACCATTTTGTAAAAACTCAACTTTTGATTTTGCTGTCAACGTGATATTTCCTGCATTGCCATTTCCATCCGTCTGGCTGCTGATCGTACCGCCGTTTTTTGCAGAAAGCGAATTGACGTTAATATTAATGTCTGCGCTATTGCCATTACTACTAGTTATACTACTTATGCTGGCCTCGTCAAGAGACAAATTGCTAGCATTGATAGAGATTAACCCCCCATTTCCATCACCATTAGTGTTGCTTTGGATACCACCACTTTTAATTGATACGTCAGGAGCATTGATGGTGATAGAAGCAGCTGCTCGCCTTAAAGTGTTGTTGCTACTGATCAACAAATTTTTTAGAGAGAAAGAACCTGTTGCCTTTGCCGTGAATGTTCCTCCTTTAATGTCAATTTCGCCACCGTTGATGCTCACACTCCCATTGCTTTCCCCAACTTTATCTGCAAGCAGTAGCACATTGCCGTTTGATACGATATTGGGGTTGATTAGGTGAATATTCTTAGCACTAATAGTAATAGGAGCAGCGAAAGTTTCGTTGCTATTTATAATTCCAAAGTTTTCTAGCGAGATAGAGCTCGGTGCCGTTGCCGTAAATGCTCCTCCCCTAGTTTCAACTGAACCATGGCTAAGGCTCACATTCCCACTACTTTTCCCAACACCTGCTTGTAGCACAACGTTGAGGGGAGCATTGTTTGATGTGAACTCAAAGTTTTGCAGGGTAATATCGTTAGCAGCTTGCAAAGTTAAGGTGACAGGACTTGTATTTCTTGTGCGAATACTCAACACATATGCAGGTGCGGTGATATTTCCTAACTGATTGCCAGTACTACTGCTGGCAATTGTGACGTTTGTTCCGACATTCAGTTGGTTTGTAATATCTGAAATATTGACAACTGCATCATCACTACCACCTGTAAAAATGTTGGGATTGCCATCATTAAACGAACCAGTAGATTTTGCAGAGTCAAGAATAACATTGCGCGGGTCGAGAAGCCAAGTTCCACTCTGACCATTGGTTGCACTAGCATCGGTGCGAATGCCAGCGACATCAATGAAATGAGATCCTGAGGTTTCAATTAAGCCACCGTTCCCTGCAACTCTTCCACCCCGCACACTTAAACTACCATAAGCACGAGTTGATTGAGTGGAAAAAACGGTAATTTGTCCACCATTACCTTTATTAAGGGCATCTGCGTTGATCAATGCCGTGGGACTAATATAGGTTGCACTGGCTCCTCCCACGAACACCTCACCACCACCTGCATCTCCTGACACGTTGACAACAGAGTTATCCAATAACCCCACGCGATCGCCCGATATCAGGACTTTACCTCCAGTTTTACCGGGTGTAGGATTGGAAGCATTAATTTTCCCTGAAACAATCGCACTTCCAACATCGTTACTATTGAAAAGAATATCTTTTGATTGGTCAGACCAACTTAGTATTTCCCCTGATTGCCCCAATGAAGCCTCACCTTGATGAACAGCTGCTACTGTCACTTGCCCACCTGCTGCAGATAATTGCCCATTGTTGGTGACATTACTGCCAATCAAGTTCAAGTTTTGTCCTTCTGTGACAGCAAGATTACCTGAATTTGCGATCGCACCTGTTTGATTGTTAAGCTGTAAGCCAATGGGGACGCTGATTGTTAGTAAAGCTGACGATTGGTTAGGGTTGGTACCAAAGACACTACCATCAGCAAACTTCAAACTATTTGCTGTCGTGCCTGTGAAGGAACCACCAATCTTGAGTGTCGCGTTGCGACCAAATATAATGCCGTTAGAATTGAGCAGAAATAGGTTCGCTTTACCGTTAGCCTGAATCAATCCATCAATATTAGAAATTGATGAACCTGTGACTCGACTAATAATGTTTTGAATGTCTAGAGCATTGTTAAAAAAAGCAGTGCCGCCAGTAGGAACAGAAAACTCTCGAAAGCTGTGAAACAAGTTTTTTCCAGCTTGTGTTCCTCCTTCTATAGTTCTGATATTGTTATGTATTGTCACACGAGAATTATTGGGTAGAGTTGCATCCGGAGTGATTTGAGCGTTAGCACAATTTACCGATGAGAAGGTTGCTACACCGCAGGTAATCCCTAATAACCAGTCAAAACGAGTACTTCTCAGATCGGACATTGCACCCCCAGTGCTCTATGGCAATTGCTACATCAGCAAAATTCAGTAAATCACAACTTCAGTACCAGCCATGTAAATTTTAAATTAAGCCAACACTGTTATTGATGAAATCGTGATGTTGACGCTTGTGTTCTATAGTGTATCTACTAATAGTCCATGTCATTAATTGTGATGAGTTTGTAGTGAGCGATTTATCGCTCTGTTTTAAGTGCTTTTGCACTTAAAACGAAATTTCACAACCCCTCCTCATTAATGGGACAGACCACTAGTAGTGCGTTTCATTAGTTTTAAGGGTTATAAAAGTTCTTCGTCAGCACTCTTATTGTTGAAAATTGAGCGATAAATCGCTCACTACGTACCTCTCCTCAAAAAAATGCTTTCAGGGTAAAAATGAAGATGTGTTCTTTACACAAACTAAGGCGATATGGCTTAAGCAAGACCTCAGTATATCCCCTTTTTAATGTGTTTTATGTGTCGTCTGGTAGCCACTCAATTAAGTCTGGATAGAGTTGACACTCTAAGACACGGCAAATACTTTTTAGCTCCTCTGCATCTATTTTGGGCATTTCATCACAGTCCTTCCACCGGGAGACAGTATTTTTATGGACTCCTACCGCTTTTGCTAGAGCTTTGCTGGTGATTCGTCTATCCGCCATCATCTGTCTAAGCTTCCATCGAACTGCACTCATACTGTTTATTGACACTTAATTTACAGCATTGACACAATTTTTTGTGCTAATGTCTATTTTATGATGCTATAATACAGAAGTAAGTCAACATTGTGAAAGAGGGAAATAAAGATGTCAAAGACAATCCAAGGTCTGATTCATGTTGTAATGGAGCCTGTAAAAAAGCTGAAGTCAATTCTCTCCGAGCGAATTAAGCACGTTGAGGATGAGATTGAACGCTTCAACAACCAATTCATGCATGACTCTCATTAACTCTGTGACCAGTGGGCGGTACGTCAGTAAACTGACGCCTGTGATTTTTTCTTAAAAAAGATGTGACTGACGGATAGCTTTTAGTCAACATATCATTGGCGAAGATGTCTAATTGTCTTCCCAATAATTTCTCCAACATTTAGAATTCAATTGTCCACCTCCTTTACGTTTAAGACTAGAAGCTTAATCTCAAAAAGACTCCGACGCATCTTTGCCCAAGAAGTATAAGTCTGGGCTTTTGTACGGTCTAGTGAGTTTAACTTTGCAAGGTAGGATTCAGTATCACTGTCTCCATTCACGTAGCCTATCTGATAAATTTGGAACTGCTGCACGGATCTGATCGCCAAAATTTGAGAAGTTTGGAATTCAGTTCTAGCTTCATCACATTTGCTGAGAGCAACAGCTACCTTTTCCCGAATGGTGTCTGCCAGCTTTGCTCGTTCGCGCTGAAGTTCTGCAACTTTTATTTGCAAGTCTCCAATTTGTACCGCTCGCGATTGTGCATCGGAGTTTCCTCCTTGAGTCCCTTCAAACAAAGGAATTCCTATGATGCTCAGTAAGTCATTTACTATACCAATATTTCCTGTAAAAAGCTGAGCAATCCGATCAAAAAATCCAGCCCTGCGCTTTCCACCTGTGTCACTAGATGGCGCAGGACCAAGTAAATAGCGAAGTGCGGGACTCAAGACAGATAACTGAATGCTCTTTTTATTGCGAGCTTTAGCTTCATCAATTTTCTGATTAGCTTCCTCTACCCGAGAATCAACCTCCTTAAGTAAGGGTGACTGTGCTACAGCCTTTTGCTGTAACTCTTGTAAACAAACGGCGCTAGTCTCCAGGCACGGCAACGCACCTTTCATAATCCGCCATATATCATCATCGAACTGCTTTTTGATTATGCTATCAATGTCAGGCTTGCTGAATGGGTTTTGTGGAGTCTTGGGAAGGACGCTATCAGATTCCTGCTCAGCTTGCTCTGTATCTTGCTCTTCGTCATTACCTGAGGGAGATTGCTCGGGATGTTCAGTTGGCTTACGCCCTGTATCAGGCTTCTGGTTGCTGTTTTGGATTGGTGGTGTTGGTGATCCTATCTTGGTTTTAGCGAACCTCACTTTGTGAGTAGCTAGCGTTAACACCACTTGAGGCTGATGTACTAGGAGTGGGGGTGATACTTGTAGCGGCATAATGCAAAAAAATTATTACAGTGCATCTAACTATAGATAGATAAAAATTGAGAGTAGGTAACTTCTAAAATGTACTTTGATAAGTCGATATCGCTCCCTTGTGTGATTTTTGCACCATTTTCCGACAGCCGATTGCCAGTTTTTAAAAATTGCAATCGGCTGTATTTTGATGAAGTTCAAGATCGCTTCCTTTATTTAGATTTTCATTACTAAAAATCGTACTTTGCCAATCAAAAACTGTGTACCGTGCCAGCACTGACCTCAGCCTAAATTCAATCTAATTTGATTAAATTGCCCCGCACTATGGTTTCTAGTAAATTTGTAGCCGACGGGGAGTATGTTTGATTTTAAGATTAACCGTAAGAGTACTGAGTTTACACTTAAGTATTAGCCTGTGATATCATGTCCGTCTTATCACCCATAAAAAAAGAAACCTACCCCTAACTCCTCCTCGCAAGCAGGGAGGGGAAACAAAGCACAGTGAGGAGCGGGATGGGTTTCTCCGGCATTAAGGTTAATTTTCCGGACATGATATAAGTTCATGTGCGCTTGAAGACTGATTTTTCCTGGAGCAACCCACTTTGGTAAAGCTGTGCTTCTGCTTCAAACGGTTTGTAGTTCGGGGATTAAGAGATAGGGTGCTGAGATTATGAGAATTACAAGTGACTATTCAGATTTAATATAATTCACCAGACTTTATATGAAGCAGCATGTTTCAGACGCTCTGAATGCTAAGTAATATTACATATAGTAAAAACCGCAGAGAAGACAGAGGAAATATAGTAAAGAATTCTAAAGAAGAGCAATTTTGATCTAACTGAAATTCTAAAATCGCTCTTATAAAAACTTTATGTGGCTGGAATGGCTAAACGTAATTAAAAATGAAAAAATCTCGCGTTGCAGGTTGTCTTGCAATTCTGTTTATAGTGGCTTTATTTTTTGGCTCCGTGTGCTATTAGAACTCTCATTCTTCGTCCTCTTCATCCGCCCATGTAATCCTTAAGACTTTCAAAGCCACTTCTAAACGCTCTTTGTCAGCTGGATCAACCATATCTTTTGAGGTTAATGCCGTCTCAATGAAATTAGCAGCTACCGTCGCGGCTTTATATAGGGCGTCTAGAGCTTCGTCATAAGATTTTGAATCTGACATCACCGTCTCCGCAATTTTTGAATAAATTTATTTAACAAACATAGTAAAGCTAGCGCAGAATTAAAAATTAAAAGTTAAAAAGCTTTGATTCAGAGC